>CATLTV010000143.1 GCA_950059285.1 uncultured Pseudomonadota bacterium
CAACATGTTGCGTGTGTCCATTGATATCTCTGTGCTGGGACAGGATTACGTGGACCGCATGCCTGGACGTGGTGACTGCGCTGGCACAGCCGAGTGCCTGGAGGATGGTGGCTATGACCATGATCCTGGCGCAGGCATCGCCAAGTTTGAAGAGATCGTTGCCGCAGGTCTGCCCGTGCTCTTTGAGTACAAACCCAACCCTGACAACCCAAGAACCGCACGTGCATGGGCGCTCTTCGAGAACGTTGATCTCACGAGCGAACTTGATTCACCAACCACAGCTTCTCTGGCGTGGAATGGCGCACTGCCTGGCCTCGCTGTGAAGAGCTACTTTTTTGGAGATCCAACAGTATGAGTAAGAAGAAAGCACTCTCGGCGCTGCGCCGTGGAAAATGTAAGACGTACACCTTTGAGGGCGAGAAAGATGAGATCATCGAGATCGAACTTCGCGAACTCTCTTACGGGAAGATGCAGGCTCTCATAGACGAGCAGGACGAGGATGATGTCGATGGTGAGGAGTTTGGTGCCAAGCTCCTCCTTGAATGCCTGTTTCATGATGGCGAGCAGCTTTTTGAAGACCTCGATGAGGTGCAACGTGAGCTGGATCAGATTGGCATGGGTACGTTCAAGCAGTTCATGGATGACGCCATTGATCTGCATGGTCTGAAGAAGGAGGGAAACGAACAACCTCCGGAGAAGAGCAAGCCCCCAAGGAAGAAGCGGTCGAAACGCCGAAGATGAAAGAAGCAAGGGGTGCCATGCGGTATGCGCCCTTTGTGTATCAGGTGGCTGAAAAGTGGGGCTGCTGGCCAGAGGATGTGGCAAGCCAGCCTTACACCCATGTGATGGACCTCTCTCACTTCTGCGTGTGGGAGTCCGAGGATTACAAGCTCAAAGAGAAGTTCAGCAGCAAGCGAGGACAGCAAAAGCAGCGCCTCGCTCAGAAACTAGGAAGGTGACATGTTTTCATTGGGTCTGGGTACATTGAAGGTGGGCCTGAAGCTTGAGATCGATGATTTCAAGTCTGGCATTGCTGCGGTGCGCAAGACATTAAATGGCCTGGGCACGATGGCTGGTGCTGCTGCCGTGGGTGGGCTGGCGGCTATTGGCGGTGCTGCTGTGGCGGCAACCAGGAGCTTTGCTGATTTTGAGCATCGAGTGCGCAGTGCTGCATCTGTCAGCTCAGACAGCATGAATGCATATACGCATTTTCTACATGGCGCGATCAATGCGTCTCTTGATGTTGAGCATACTGCTAATGCAATGGCTGACGGTTTGTTTTTCCTGTCTACTGCTGGGTGGAATGCAGCGGACTCCCTTAAGGCCCTGTCTCACATGGGAGATCTTGCTACAGCAAGCAACACTGCCTTAAATGAGGTTGCGAACCTCACGACCAATATTATGTCAGGGTTTGCGTACAAGATCGACGAGTTGGGCCGCGTTAACAATGTGCTTGTGAGGGGCTTTACAAACTCAAACACAACGCTGTCATCATTAGCAAAAACAATGGAGTATGTGGCCCCAGTAGCCGCTTCTTTTGGGCAAGATATAACCACTGTTGTAGCGCTGACAGGACGCTTGGGAGATGCTGGCTTGGCTGGCGAAAAGGCTGGAACAGCTTTAAGGGCAATGTTTGTGCGACTTGCCAAACCGATGAAGACCACCAAGGCCGCGATGGAGGAGTTAAGCATCTCCCTCGCCAAGGGACCAAACGAATATAACAATTTAATTGACGTGATTGGTCAGCTTGAAGTTGCCCAGACAAAACTCACAAAAACGAGGTTTGACGAGCAGGTTGCACGTGTATTCGGGGCTGAAGCGCTACCAGCAGTCCTTGCCCTGTTGAAGCAGGGTTCAAAGGATTTAAAGGATTTTGAAAAGCTCCTTAAGGACTCTGAAGTTACGACTGAAAGTGTGGCAAACTCAATGAGATCGTCACTATCAAATCAGCTCGGCATATTGAGCGGGCGGTTGAATGTTGCTGCTCTTCGTGCTGGTCAGGTGTTTGCTCCGGCTGTGTCTGTGGCATCAAAATACATTGGAGGTTTTACTAAGGAGATTGTTGGCAATAAGGAGTCATTCCGAAAGCTTCAAAACATGGTGGCCGATGGTATTGATGCGTTTAAGTCCATGGTCACAGTTATGGTGTCCGTAACCAAGGTGGGGGCCTATGTCGCCATTGTTGTGGAGAAGATCATTTCTGGTCTTTCGCTATTGAAGTCCACTGTGCAAATCGCCGCAATGGGTCTTGGTATGGCCTGGCTAAAAATCGAAAACATCATGGGTAACCTGTCTGATATGGATTTTGAGCGGGCGAGGGATGCAAACTTCGAGGATTTTAAGGTGTTGAGAAGGTCCATGGAGGAGGTTGCTGATTCAACGGAAGCGTTTACCGAAAAGACCCTGAGATTCATTGATGGCCTTGATGGTCTTGGGGTGTCTGTCAAGAAGGTTATGGGGGATGCTTCTGATGCGGTTCGTGAGACAACACATGATTCATTTAATGCCCTTGGGGCGGCTGCATTGCTTGCGGATGGTTTAAACAAGCCAAGGTCTCCAGGAGACGACCCTGGCAATATGAAAAAGGCAGCCAGGGACATCCACTCAAACCTCATGAATGGCGTGCGCGATCTGAAGCTTACGCTCCTGGAGGCTGCTGATTCGTTCATGGGTGCCATGACAGATGCATTCGGCACATCCCTTTCCAATGCCATGCTCCTGGGTGAGACGCTGCGCCGTGCAATGTCTGGTGACTCGCAGGGAGCAAGCCTCACAGCGAGCACGTTGAAGAAGCGTGCGGCATCGATCATGGGTGGAGATGACTGGAAGAAGTTGAACAAGCAGGCATCGGAGCGCCTTGGCGAATGGCGAGTAGCAGAGATTGAACGCATTACGCAGGAGACCTATGCGCGTGAGGCTGCGCGCTTTGGGAATGCCATGAAAGATGTGGGTGCGATGCTTGGCAACGCACTGGATCAAATCAGCGTTGGCCTTGGCAAGAAAGGGGGCCTTGATGGGCTGGGCGATACGCTTGCATCTGCTGCACGGCTGGCAGGCCCAGAGCTTGCTCGCGGTGCAAACAGGCTCTTTGAGAGCCTGTTCGACGATGTGCAGGGGATCTTCTCATCTGCCCAGAACGCCATCTCAACCATGTTTGACGGTGGCGCTGATGGCGGTGGCGGCCTGGCCTCTGGCTTGTTTGCTGGGCTGGCCGAGGCTGCTGCAAACGCAACCTCACCTGCCGCGGCTGTAACTGCTGGCCTGAAGGCTCTGGGAGCTAGCCTTCTTCAGACAGCCATGGAGACAGAAAAAGGCCAAGCAATGCTGTGGTCATTCGGCGATAAGATCACAGACATCTTTGGCGACTCATTTGTTGTGGATCTTCTCGGCGCCTTTGATGGTGTCCTGGGCGTGTTCCATACGATCGCCGCTGTCTTCAAGCCAATCGAGGGGTTCAAGGGCATCTTCGACAAGGTCGGCCGCGTGTTGTTCATCTACGCCAAGGCGCTCGGCTTGCAGATGATGGCGTTCGCCGAGGTGTTCCTCGTGCTGAAGCTCGTGTTTATCTCGATACCAAAGATCATCATCGACGCAGTGGTGGGGCTCGTAGACCTCCTGAACAAGTCGCTCGCGAAGCTTCCCGGCATCGGTGACGACGCCATCAAGGCAGACGGCCTGCGCAAGGCTCAAGACAGCCTCACCGCAGCCTTCCAGGACAGTAAGGAGCAGGTCGTAGACATGGCAAAAGGCATGAAGGACCTCGCCACGCTCTCGTATGATGAGGCGAAAGAGAGCGCGATCCGCGCCCAGGAGGAGGCCAAAGCTGCGCGCAACATGAAGGAGCTCAACGACGAACTCAAAAATGCACCTTCTGGGTTCAAGATTGCTCGTGCTCGTTTTGGAGCATCAGATGGCGCGATGACCATGCCTGGGCGAAACGTCGGCAGTGAAGGCGGCGGCAACACCATCAACATCTATGGTGTGAACGATGCCGGGTCCGTGATTGATGAGTTGTCCAGGAGGCTGGTGGTGCGAAAGGGTACGCGTTACACAGCCACATTCCATGCATCTGACGCCTTCCCGCGTCTCAGCCTGGTGGGGTGATCATGGCGTACTTGACAATCAATGGTATGGAGCCTCGCGCTGCGGACATCATGGAGGATGAGGATGGCGTGATTGAAGATGGGCGTGGTGTGACTGGGCGTGCTTTCCATGACAGGCAGGCGTTGAAGCGACGGTTCTCTCTCGCCCTGGTGCCTCAGTTGTTTGCGCATGCCGACGCGTGGAGGCGACTGCTGGAAGGGAGGGGGCACACCTTCTCCTTTGATAGCACACTCTTCTCTGCCAAGGGTCTCGGGCCACTGACAGGGAACGAGGCGATCATCACCACCAACGCCGATGGTGTGGTGTCGAAGTATGGCACATCGTATTGTGACACTCAGGCAGCTGCGCTTGAATACTCCCTGATTGGTTATCAGTCCTGGACGTTCAGTGTGTGGGCGTGGAATGGGACTGCGTGGGAGCTTCGCCAGCAAACGAGCGATGGTGTGCAGCTCCTCGGAGGCGTCGAGGGGAGCTATGCGTGGGATTACGCACCGTCTGGGCTGGGGACAACCAGCAGTCCGCATATCTTCACGCTTCCTCCAGGAGGCAAGTTCGACGGGCTCGTGATCCTCCCTTTTGCTCTCCCTTCTGACCTTCTTGTTCAGTGGTCCTCCTACACTCTCCCATGGCCTGCGCTTCCTCACCTGTACCTCTCTGGAGATGCCACGAATGGTGAGGTTTATGAGGTGGTGATTGAGGGTGGTGTCAAGGTGGAGCATGAGACGGATGCAGTGCCGCCTCACATGATCGTGTCGTGTGATGTGAGGGAGGTGTGACATGAGGCCGATCTCTGAACAACATGAAGCGATCTGGAGTGGGAGTGAGCCGCTGTGGAACGTGCGCCTTGGAATCGAGGACGCCAGTGGGCAGTTCCTCGACTTCTGTTCCATCCTGGGCGAGGACTGGGTCAAGGGCATTGATTTTGGAGATTCGATTGATGGGCCTGGTCAGGATCTTCAAATGACTATGGCGTATCGTCGCTTCTTCGATAATGCCTCGCCCTTTGTCACGGGGAACAGGTTTTCTGAAGTGCTCCAGGCCAATCGTCGTATCGTGGTGCAAGCTCGCCCCTATTGTGAAGGGATGAGTCCTGTGGTGGGTCACTGGATGCTCCTGTTTGATGGTGTGATCCAATCCCTGAACCTCCAGAAGAATGACGTGTCTATCAGCGCAATCGACCGCATCACACACGAGCTGCAACGGGCGTGGCTTGAGGCAGAGATTCCTCTGGGTGGGACCGTGGACGATCCTGTGTTGCTTGCTCAGGTAATTGTCACTGTGCTTGATCGCCTTGGGGTGGATCAGTCCATCGCCCGGTTCCTCTCGCTCGACACACCAGCGTTTGCAATCAAGCAGTACAACCAACAGCCTGCATCTGCTCAAGACATTATCAAGAGTCTGGTTGACCTCATTGGCTGGGATTGCCGCCCGCGATGGAGGGAGGCACAGCAGGCATTTGGACTCACGCTCCAGGACGTGGAGCGCGCGGCGCCTGTGGTGGACAGAGTGTTTTATCCCGAGCAGTGGAGAGATGCACCTCGTGCAGAGGTGAGAGTGGATGAGATCCGCAATGTGGTGGGCGTGTGGTACACGGATGGCACAACCGCAGGTAACGAGTTTCAAAAGACACGTGTGGAGGTCGAGGATGCTGTATCGATTGCCAAATATGGTCGTCGCTGGATGGAGATTACGGAGGGGAGCACAAGCCCGATAGATTCGGAGTCCGAGGCGTTTGCGCTTGCCAGTGCGGTGCTCTCCGACCTCTCTGAGCCCGGGCTTTCCTTTGATGTGGTCCTCCCGTTCTTTCCCTGGGTCGAGGTCAATGACTACTACGAGTTTCGCCCTGATGGTCTGAGGTTCGGGACGCTTCAGCGCCTTGCGGTCTACGCCTATCGCCACAACCTCGGACAGGGTGCATTGCGTACAGCGCTTCAGGTGCGAGGTAAACCTTCAAGTGGCAAGGCGAACTGGTTGGAAAAGGAGGCTCGCCCTGGACTCAAGCGAGCAAGGCCCACTGAAAAGCCAGGCACTCCTGCGGCTGCGTCAGCGGAGAGCTCTACAGAGGGAGCGCGACTACAATGGGAGTGGCCCAAAGAGGGGAGAGCCGAGATTGTCGAGGTGCACTTTGGTGATAATGCCGATTTTGAACCAGACACCTCTACACTTCTCAACACGACACGAGGGGCCTCATTCCTTGATCGTGTAACCTCACCTGGAGATAAGAGGTTCTATAAGCTGGTGACGGTTGATCGTGACGGCAATGCCAGCCCTCCCACGCCTGCAATCAGTGCCACAGCAAACTTCATTGAGCGCGCTAAACTATCGCCTGCACTGCGCACTGCTGTCGGTGCGTCGATGAGTGCAGACCAGAACATCACGAGTGGTAACAAGGTCGCATTCAACACGCTCAAGTTTGGTGATGCAGGGCTGTTGAACACATCAACCTACGAGATTGAGCCAAACTATGAGGGGCTGGCACACGTCAATGTGCGTCTGCTTCCTGGTGGCTCGACGGAGGCTGTGACATGGAGTGCCGAGCTGCGAGATGGTGTCACAGTGCTCGCCAAGACCGGGCTCGTGGATGGTGATCGTGCCCTGGTGATCTCCGAGGTGTTGGAGTTGACAGGAGCAGAGGTGCTGTCCGTGGTGGTGAGCTATTCAGGTTCCATTGCGTCTATTGAGTCAACTGGATCTGTGTGGAGCGTGGTGGCGAGTCAGGCAGGGACTGCGTCAGTTCCTACAGCGCTACATGTGAACACCGTGGCTCCTGTACTCACAGGCAATCCCACAGTGGGGCAGATCCTCTCTGTGGTGGATGGTGTGTGGGATCCATCCACGCTCCTGACATACACCTATCAATTCAGAGTGGGTGGAGAGAACAGGGGGCTCACGACATCGTCCACACTCACCCTTGTGTCAGGAGATGAGGGCAAATTTGTGGACTGCCTGGTGGTTGCCACTCACCCCACAAAGGGGGCTGCTTTTGCGAGGAGTAATCGGCTCGGGCCAGTCGGCGCTCAGGTGAATGTGCCGCAATCCACGACCGCACCAGTAATTACAGTAGAGGAGGTTTAGATGGCCAAGGTTGGTGACAATCTGGTGTGTTCACAGGGGCTATGGGGGGATGTGGTCGATGCATATGAGTACAGGCCGTTGCGTAATGGTGTGCCTGTACAAGCGTTTGGCTCATCGAATGAGTATACGCTCCAGTCAGCAGATGAGGGGGCGCTCATCTCGTTTGAGGTGCGCGTGTCGAATGTGGCAGGGCAAAACTCTGCGTTCTCTGCCTCCGTTGGCCCGGTGGAGCCTGGTGCCGATGCTGGTGGTGGAGACGTGGCGCCTACCATCACGGGCTCTCCTTCAATTGCCGCCATTATACAGAGCGGAGAGAGTGCGACGATTACACCCGCTACGGTATCTGGAACACCCACGCCTGATGTCACCTATCAGGTTCAGACGAGCGATGACAATGGCGTCACGTGGGCCGATAGCGGTTCGCCGTTCACTCCAGCATCGTTCACACCATCGTATTCCCAGGTCATCCCTGATGAGGTGAGTGTCAGGATCAAGCAGATAGCCACAAACACGACGGGGAGCGCCGAGGCGTTTAGTGTAGGCGCTGAAGTGATTCTCAATGTTGCGGATCTCTCCCCGCGTCGCCACTACGAGCCACGTATCTCGCGTGCATGGGTGGAGACGAGTGGGCAAGCGACACTCGCTGGAGAGGGAGATCCTGTGGGCGAGCTTGAAGATCTTGGGCTTGATGCCGCGAACATATTTGCGGCTGCCAACTCCAATAGACCATCACGTAATGGCGATGATCTCGACCACGGGTCAGATGATTACCTTGTCGGTGCTGGCCTCACAAGCGTGCACGGCGGCGCCGCAATGACGCAGGTCCACGTGGGCTACACGAGGTCGACTACCACAGCGTTCCTGTCAGGTGGGGAGGGGGCGGGCGTCATCTACTCCCCTGCAACGCTGCGGCTGGGGAGCGGAGAGGGTGTACGATGGTATGCCGAGACCGCAGCGGACACTGCCTACAGTGCAGCAACGGTTACTGGCATTGCCACCACATATCAGGCGCTCATGGGAGTCCTCGACGCTGCAGGGGGATCACGTCGCTATTACTGTAACGACTGGGCGACGCCGATTGATATCGATACGATTGCTGCCTCCACCGTCGATGCTGGCCAGGACAACTACGCGATCGGTGCTCGCTCCTCGGCGGGATTCCCATCGCTCGGGCTGTGGAAGCTGGATCTCATTTTCGCCTACGCGCTGAATGCCACGCAACTCGCGCAGCTTCGCCGCTACATCAACTATCACCATGGAGTGTAACCATGATCCAGTATGACGCTAATCTTATTGCAATTCTCTCGTCGGATGTTGTGCCTGACGCTGAGACGCGCATTGAGCTCACGCCGTGGGGTGGTGGTCGCGTGTCGTGGAGCACGGGCTCGCAGCTCACCTCCGACGGGTCGACTCTCACCCATCGCGGTGCAGAGTTCCTTGCTCGCTCAAGCGTGCTGACACGCGATGCGTTAGTTGGGTTGTGGGAGGCGCTGCTTGGTCCGCTCCCGCTGGGGTGGCGCGAGGAGGTCACGGAGCTTGTGGCTTCGCGATACGATGCAGATGGGAGGCTTGTGGCACACTTGGCACTGCTCTGGCGACGCATGAGCGAGGATGTGACGATCACGCTCGCTACGCGAGCTCAGGTTTATTCTGTGCTTGGACTGACACAATATGCAGAGGTGGTTGAATGAGTGAAAGACCTCCACAGCGGCGCATTTTGCCGCCTCTTCCAGGGCTCTTCGGCGCAGTCTTTGCGTTCATCGTGCTCGTGCTGGTTGCGATCCTGAACACGTGGGCAAGCCTGGATGCGCGCGCCAACAATACGATCTCCGCATGGGTGACACATGGCGGCAGATTCTATGCGGCGATCCCTTACTTCATCGGCGCCACAGCGGGGCATTGGTGCTCGCGAGGCATTGAGTTGCCAGAGCCTCCAGGAGGGCCACTGCTCGTGCTCCTCGTGTGCGCGGTGCTTCTTATCGTCGACTTCAAGACAGGCGGGCTCCTGGCTCGCCGCTATCCATTCTGGCTCTGCCTGCTCCTCGGCCTCGGGCATGGCGCCATCCTCTGGCCGATGCGCGAGGTTGCAACATGATCCTCCGATACACAGACCTCCTCTCCCGAGGACTTTCAGTCAATCAGATCCAGCGCCTGGGGTGGGAAGAGAGCGGCAGACCCCTGGTTGTCGATGACATCGTCGGCAAGAGAACGCTTGCCGCCCACTACCTCGACCCCTCATGTGTGCGCACACCGATCGCGGCCATGGCGCTCTCGCAGCTCCTCGAAGGTGCGCAAGAGGCCGTGGGGCAGAATAACAAGGGACGCTTCCCACGACGCTACATGCCTACGCGCTGGTATGGGGGGAGCTGGTGCGCAGGCTTCGCGTCCTGGTGTGCTCGAGCAGCGCTCGGAGAACGCGTCATCCCATGGACCGTGGGCGCGCAACGCCTCGGGGAGAGGGTCGCAGCGAAGGGCACATCCATCAAGGATGCGCACCAGCTCCAGCCTGATGACTTCGTGGTGTGGGATCGCGATGGCGCTGACCCTGGAGACGACCCGAGTGATGATCGAAATGGACACGTGGGCATTGTCGTGGCGGTCGACGCCACCCACTTTTACACCATCGAAGGGAACCGAGGACGAACGGGGATCGTGCGTGTGTTCCGCTACAACAAGGACTCGCCCCACATGGTGAACGGACCGTTCATCCAGGGCGCACGACTTCCAGGAGATGCATCATGACTCGTATTACTCGCTCACAACTTGCACGCTTCGGACTCCTTGCGCTCGGACGCCTCTTTACCCCAGGAGCGTTGGCCCCGCTCGCACTGCTGCTCTCTGGCACCCTGGCGCTCATCCTTTGGCCACCTCCCTCCTTTGCCATCTATGAGGATCTGAACTGGATCTTGCGCCTCATTGGATGGGTGGGGGTGCAAGACAAGGCGCGTGATGGAGCTCGTGCCCTGGTGGGATGGAGCTGCCTGGCGCTCTGGCTTTTTGCACCACATTGGGCGATGCGCCTTGGTGCTCTCGTATTGGCTGTGATCATGACAGGCTTGTTGGTGCTCGGGTTCCTGTTGGCAAGTGGTGGCGCTGCAGCTGGGGCCTGGATGATCCCGCTCTTTTGCGGTCTTGTCGCGATCGATCGATTACCACGCCCCACATGGGCAGGAGGGGATGATGCAATTTTTCACGCTTCTCGCTCAGGCGGGTGAGTTGACGACACAAACAGGAGATCGCGAAGCTGTCGAGGTGATCCTTGATGTAGTGCGCCTTGTGCCATCGCCTTGGCGCGAGATCCTGATGGCCGCTCTTGCCATGACGTGGGTGTATCGCAAGAACATCTCCATCGCTGCGCGTGAGGGGTGGGAGCACCTGCTCGACCGCTGGCGAAGTGAGGAGGAGAAGAGTCGCCGCCGCGAAAAGAAGGTGGCGGAGCGGGAGCGCAAACTCGCTGAAAAGCGTGCGCGTGAGGAGAAGAGTGTTGAGCGTATGCTTGGTAAGCAGGTGGATGATCTCAAGGCGGAGGTGGCGTTCTGGAAGACCGGAGCATTGGCGCTTCTTGCTGGTGGCGAGCCTGCGGAAATCTGGCGCTCTCAGATCATCCAGCGCGAGCTCCGTTCGACCAACCCTAACTTACCTGCCAAGACGCTTGAGGAACTAAGCGAGACCAGTGAGGAGATTGAGTGAGCCACGAACCACCAGATGCAGATGACGCGCCAACGCCACGCGCTGGCGTCTTCCATGCGAAGATCTATCAGCTTCTCGAATATGATCGGGTGGGATTGGCGGGGAACGTGGTGGTCGTCGTGGAGCAACTCGACGGTAAGCTCTTACGCATTACGAACCGACCCAAACGACCTGCAACGGTAGAACGAATACTTCGCACCGCGCTTGAGCATGGCGTAGACCTCTCCGAAGTGAGCGATATTACATGACCACGATACATATCACCCTCGCCATTGCATGGATCTGCCTCGTCGTGAGTACTGCCACAGCGCATTATTTCCTGCGCTCCAAGTGGACACGGTTCACCTTGGGCGTTCTCTTCCTCCCGCTCGTCGGAGTCGCATGGGCACTTACGCTTCCACAACGACGTAGGAACTCAACGCAAAGTGAAAGCGAGACAAGTTTACCTCCCCGCACACTACCCACACAGTACACTACTCCCGAGGATTATCATGAGACACCTGTTCATCCTGGCCCTGATACTGATCTTGATAGCCGCGTGGACTGGTACAAGTCACGCACAGACGAAAAGCGCAAGTGATTGTGAGGTGTGCTTGCGTCGCGTTGATTTTGAGCAGTGTGAGGCCGATGCCCTGGCGGTAGACGAGCGGGGTCGGCAGTTGCACATGTGCCAACGTGAACTTGATGCGGAACGGGGTGGGGTGCATGAGCTCCGCGTGCAGCTCGTGCAACGTGACTCGACGATCTCGGGACTGGAGCGCGCGCTGGCTGTGGAGCGAGCGCGCATCTCCAGAAGCACGGTGGTTGGCGTGACCGCTATTGTGCTGTGCGGTGTTGCTGGTGCGTATGGGGCGGTGCGGAAAGACTGGTGGTTGGCGGGAGTCTCTGTGGGGTGTGCCTCCGTCGGGGCTGTGGTGGTGTGGAAGTAGAATGCTCTGCGATAATACGTAGGTCCTCAGCATCAAGTGGCCTTGCCTTCTGCTCGTCGAGCCAAGTATCCCATTCGTGGTCTGTCATGTAATTGTCTGGCGTGATGATGTAGTGCGGGAAGTCTAGATAGTTCATATGCCCTCCTGATTGTTTATGGCATGAGGGTTATCGTGTTTCTTGGTGAGGATGTTGCGTAGGTCCTCGGCATCAAGCGTAACAATTCTCACTTAATTTTTGTTTTTAATTTATCTTTAATATTAGATGTTTATGTTTGTTTTGGGTTGGTGTGGTAACTTTTTTTGGGTTCCAACGGTTGACTGGAATCTAAAATTGGTTACCATTAGGACTCAATGGAAGTATTGCTTCCTTCGAAATAAGGAGATGTCATCATGGGAACGCCCTTTGGAAATTATATCAGAACGATGAGGTTAGAGAACGAAATGTCCATTCGCAGCTTGGCTCGTCATCTGGGTCTGTCTCACGTGTACCTTGGTCGTGTAGAGCGAGGAGACACAACACCTCTGACTGAAGAGCACTGGCCAAAGTTGCTCGAGGTCTTACCTGGTGTGACAGAACAGGACCTTATCGCCAAGTCTGAAATTAGCAGGCCTATTACTCTCGATGTGTCTGATGAAGATATGAAGAGTTATCAAAATCTCGTTCCGGTCTTGGCTCGTAAGATTCAAGACCATTCGCTTAGTGACGAAAAGGCCGAAAGGATTCTAAAAATCCTTTCGGGAAATGACTAAAATTATAACAAGGAATATTGATGAGCTGGCAATCTGAAACAGTTGCGGTGGTAAGTCCGATGAGCACTACCGACATTGAGCATGTGGCTCGAGCGGTTCTTCAGCATTTGGCACCTGTGCGCTGGCGTGAGCCAGGGACAATCAATTATGAAGAACTGGTTGATCGTCGCCTTGCAGGGGAAGGTGTTCACTTCTATCCAGAAACAATGGGTTCGAAGCATCTGGGCTTCAATGAAGCCGTGACGCGTATTCGATGCGAAGCGCTAGATATGCCTATCGAAGTATTCATGGAGGAAGATCAGTACGATGCATTGTTCGAAGGTGGGCCGTTGGCTTATCGACCTCGAGCAACATGCCTACATGAGCTTGGCCATGTGGCCATGCATGTTTTTCCTCTTCGCAGGCGCCTTCTGCGCATGAGGGCTAACCCTGAATTGGATCTGAACAGAGCATGCCGTGGTCAGATTCCTGCGTATCACGACCCTGAGTGGCAGGCATGGACATTCGCAGGCTTCCTGGCTGCACCTCGCCACCATGTAGTGGAGCTCGCAGATCTGTCCGTTGATGAACTGGCCGTTGTATTTGGTGTGAGTTCGCAGTTTATGGCCAGTCATCTTCGACGTATGAGGATTGAACGAAAATAACGCCCGGTGTTGACGCACCGGGCGCTATGAAAGCGGGATCTTGAAGGTGTTGACGCACCCATGACGCCCGATACGTGCACCTGTGAAGTAATTCGACAAGTGTTGTCACGCAAATCTTGTTAGCGTTTAATTTATGGACGCAAGCTTGTCGTGTCAAGAGCAGCAGGAGCGCATTGCGAAAGAGATTGCGCAATGGCAAATCAGAATCCTGAGAAGGATGAAGATAATCAGCGCTACATCTACCGCGCGAGCATCACGTTGAAAAACGGTAAGAAACTCTATGCGAAAGACTGTGGCAAGAAAGCGTTCAAAATTCCTGTTAAGGATTGAATGTGAGCTGTAATGACCGCTAAGCGGTGGGGCGTGTAGTATGCCTGCAACAGAAAGCTATGACAAAGCCCTCACATCACAGCGAGGGCTTTGTCATGACCACCGACTGTACAGTCGGTGGTCATCTTTATTTGCTTGGTATGATTAGTAGCTGCATCTTATTGATCTCAGCGTGTATTTTGTAGAAGTTTTCATGAGTCGGTGGTAATGGACCCCATTTTTCTACGTGCTCAAATCCTTCCTTCATTATTAAATTGCTAACTTTTGCCATTGATATTGTAATATCAATCTCAAGCTTCTCGGCGCCACCCTCAATATCTTGTAGTAACTTCTTTATTTTAACTGCACTACATTGGCGAGATTGAGTAGTGATGCCTTCTCGCTCAAGCCAATAATTAGTGCCTTCTTCGGATAATGTATCAAGCTTTTCGTATAATTGTTGTCGTAACCAGCCTGTCCTGGTGTGCTCCTTGATGACCTTGTTATGATCTTGAAGTTTTTCGTTATGATCACGAATGGTTTGGTTATGATCTTTAATAGATTGGTTATGATCTTTAATGGCTTTGTTATGGCCTTGAAGTTTTTCGTTATGATTACGAAGTTTAACATAATGATGTACGGTTGAGATGGAAGCAAAACCTGAAAGCACCAAACCAACGGCTGAAATGAGGAATTCTGAGTCCACGAGAGCTCCTTAATGCGTTTTGTTCATTAGGCTTCTTGAATGAAATCAATTATACGCAACCTGTCACTCTTTAGGCCGTTCTTAATTTCCAGACGAGCAAGGACATCCTCTTTTGTTAAATCATATTCACGAATAAGGCCACCAAACGCTTCCTCTAGAAACGATGAGCCGTAGCCTAATATATCCCCAATATTGACATGTACATTTTTGCCTGGGTTGTTTAAGAATGCAGGTGCAAGAATTTCATCCCTGAAGCGCTCTCCGCTATTGGGCCCATGTTCTTTGTATCTGCCTGCTGGATATTCGCTAAAATCCTTGGCAATGTGAATTTGCACATGATTACTCATTGTTTGCTCTCTCATTTGTCGATTGTTGTAGACCATGTGATTAGTGTTCCTCGCATTGAACTTTTGTACGTGTGTGATACCTCTTTGCTACTACTATAGTAATAAGCACCGCTACCACTCAAGACCACTAGGTGGCCATTATCGGTTATATCAATAAATGCTTTAAGGTCCGTCATTCCCTTGCCTCTGTTTTTTTTATTCGAGCGGCTTTTTTTTTGGTTCATGGCAAGGTCAATTAAGTATGAATCCAATTTCGGAATTTGTTCGGCCCGCAAGACCTTAGAAACCAAACTTTTCTCAGCCTTCACTAATTCTTGGAACCATCCTTTTCGATCTTTACGAGTATGGCGTATAGATCTTGGTATACCAATACCTGCATCATAAACAACGACACTTAATCTTGAGTCTTTTACACCTGCAAACATCCACCATCTGGAAGATGATGAGTTCCAATATTTATGTTCAGTTTTCAGCATGCCTCGAAGTTCATCAGGCCATTTATCATCATCGCTAGGATATGCATGCATTGATGTGTTTGTAATGGCTTCAGTTAACCCACCTGCCAATGCATGCTTAGCTTCTTCTGAAAATGGATATGTCGAAAAAATAGCTTTGAGTGTTTTAATCGCATGTTCAGTATCAATCTGATGCCCACTAACGCATCGCCAATAAACTACATCCTCATGATCCACCACATTAGGTTCGGGCAATTTTAATAGGGTTGACAGCCCAATCTGCATAAAAACCTGATTGGCAATTACATTCTCTGGTGGAATTGCTGTTATTAAGTCCTCGTTTTTTGTATAGTGAAGAACACGATCTATAGTTGCCATTGTGAGCATTGTTCCGACTGATTCACATATGACCGTTTTTGAAAAGTCGATCATAATGGGTACGGATTTCTCTAAGCACCAATAGTCGATAAAATAAAGAAATCGAAGAAGCAAACCTCGATATGTATTCAAATCTAAGCATTGTGGTGCGATGAGTTTTCTGTACGCTTTTGCTGGCTCATTCTCATTAGTGCGATGGTAATGCACTTTTTTGAATCGGCGATCTAAATTTGCATTGTGTTGGTTTTTTTGGGTTTCTTCTTTTCTACGAATACTTTTCTTTGTTGTTTGTTTTAAAAGCACAGGTCCCCTTCCATATATCAACTAAAACTAAAGTACCCACCAAGTACCCACAGTAAGGGTACTTGGTGGGTACTTTAAGGAAAAACCGACCAACTTAATTAAGCTAAGTTATTGATTTCTAATGGGCATACCTGGGATTGAACCAGGGACCCCTGCCGTGTGAAGGCAGTGCTCTCCCACTGAGCTATATGCCCGTGCTTGGGAAGGAGAGTATTAGGCGAGAATGGGGTGTCTGGTCAAGTGTTTTTTTTTACATTTTAAAAGTTTTTTTTAATTTTTAAATTTTGGGCTTGCCTATCGTGTGCTGTGGACGAGGTTTAGTAGTGTCGATGACAAAGCGAGTTATATACATGTTGTCTGACATATTGTTTAATATTTTAAATCGTTTACACATATAGAAGAGGTTATTGTTATGACTGTTAAAGAACAAATTAAAGAGCTCTCCGAATCATTTTCTGGTCATGTGCCAAGCAACGCCCCTCTGGCCACACATTTGAAGAACCTTGTGCATTTGAATCAGGAGGCCGCTGAAGGATTCCGCAAAGCTGCAAGTTTGATGGAGAGTGATCAGGATGAACTATTGTTCAAGACTTACGCTGATCAGCGTGAGCGATTTGCCAGTGTCTTGAAGGCGTTTGAAGAGCAGGAGCGCACTGAGGGAGATTCATCGCATGATATCCCTGCGATTGTACGCGTTGCTGAGGATTTTGCCGCCTCCGCGCACAGGGTGTGGATGAGCCTTGTGGCCAGCGTGACAAAGTCAAAGTTGCAGTCGATGCTCAAGGAGTGCATGCGTGGTGATGAGACCATCATTGAAAGTTATGACGCTGCTGTGAGCGCGTCAAACTCACGCTCCGAAGTACATAACCGCCTGACATCACAGCGCGCTGATATCAAGGCTGTGCACGAGACGCTGAGTCGTTTGACTCGTGAAGCGACAGACAAGAACTAGATAGAATGAACAGGAGGGGCGG
>CATLTV010000144.1 GCA_950059285.1 uncultured Pseudomonadota bacterium
AATCGTTCTAGTACGAACAACTTTAAATACGTCTGTCAAAACACTATCAGATGAACAATCATCAGAATCATTCACTATGATATTATCAATTAAACATAAGTAACCTCCACCCTCATTCTCATTAAATCGAATTTGTCTTATCGGAACCGATACAATTTCATCATCTCCCTCACCATCAATTGATTTACCATCTGAATCTACAGAGCAGTATGCGTCATCAACACCATCTCCATCACACTCACCTCAACGAGGTACAGCGGCATTCTACGACATGGATGGCACGCTGATTGGTGCCAATGTTGTCCACGCCTACGCCTACTATGCACTCAACGCACAAACTGTGTCGGGTCGTATCGGTCGTACCGCGAGCCTTCTGGCCAGCCTCCCCATCTATGCGGTCGCAGACAAGGTCGATCGCAAGTTCTTCAACGAAATGTTCTACAAGAACTACGAAGGATTCAGCGAGGACCGTCTTGTGTTGATCGGCGAGGAAGTCTTTGAACGCGTGCTCAAGCCTACCATTTTCTCTGGCGTTGCCGAACACCTCAAGCGCTCCAAGGAACAGGGACACAAGCAGGTCATCGTCACAGGCGGCATTGAGTACATCACCAAACCACTTGCTGAATACCTTGGCTTTGATGACTACGTTGCAAACCGCCTTGAGATCAAGGATGGCTACGCCACGGGCCGACTCCACAAGCCCTTTATCGCAGGCGCGAACAAGGCCCTCTGGGTACGTCGCTACGCCGAGCGTAACAACATCGACCTGGATCGAAGCTTTGCCTACGCAGACAGCGGCTCTGACCTCCCTCTTTTGAGTGTTGTGGGCAACCCCTGTGCGGTGAACCCCGATCGCGCCTTGCGCACCACGGCCAAGGCTTACGACTGGCCTATCCTCACGCTCGGCAAATAAGACCTCACAACTGACATCACATAAACTTCTATTTTATCAAGGTTTCTGGGCAGGCTTGCTCAAGCTTGCTCGGCTCACCCCTAACATTCAACAAGGATGACCCCTTCATGACAGACGATCATCAGCATAATGATTATCAACCCGTTCGCATTCTCACAGAGGATAGCCCACCCCTCTACATGCACTACGGTGAGGACTTTATTGATTATAAATTCCCCGCAGGGACAAGGGTCATCTACCCCAATCTTCCCATGAAGGGGATTGAGAACCGTGGCGCTGCCATTCGCTACGCCATCAACCACCCCGAGGGTGACTGCAAGCCACTCTATGCTCGCCTCAAGCCAGGCATGAAGGTCACCATTGCCATCGATGATATCTCCGTGCCGCTGCCTCCGATGAAGACACCTGATCTTCGTCAGCAGATCCTTGAGATCGTCATCGACATGCTCGAAGATCATGGTGTGGACGACTACGAAATGATCGTGGCGCTCGCGCTTCACCGTCGCATGACAGGTCCCGAAATCAAGCGTATGGTCGGCGACAAGATTTTTAACAAGTACTATCCTCACCGCCTCTACAACATGGATGCAGAGGATCGCGACAACATGGTCGTGCTTGGCAAAACCAAGCACGATGAAGAGGTTCAGGTCGTCAAGCGCGCCGCTGAAAGTGACCTCCTCATCTATGTAAACATCAACTACGTGCCCATGAACGGTGGCTACAAGTCCATCGGAACGGGTTTGAGCGGTTATCAGGCAATTCGCCACCACCATAACCCTCACACCATCCGCAAGTCTGACTCCTACATGGACCCCGAGAACTCCGAGCTTTACCGCCGTAACGTGCGTCAAGCCAAGGTCCTCAAAGAGCACGTCGATGTGTTCCACATTGAGACCACGCTCAACAACAAGATGTATGATGATCAGCTCAACTTCCTCAGCAAGCCTGAAGAAGAGTGGTCTCAGGCAGAGTGGGCAAAGTTCAAGGCCATGCAGTGGACGTTGAAGAAGCTCCCTCGCGCAGCAAAACGTAACATGTTCCACAAGATCCCTGCGGATTATGGCATGATCGGCTGCTTTGCGGGTGAAACCGATCAGGTCCACCAGAAGACGCTCCAGAAGTGTTGGCAGCAGCACGCTGTGGAAGTGGACGGACAGGCTGACATCGTGGTGTACGGCATTCCTTTTGCGTCACCTTACAACGTCAACTCCATCCTCAACCCGCTACTCCTTCGCGTGATGGCGCTTGGTTACTTCTTCAACATGTATCGCGGCAAACCTCTCGTCAAAAAGGGTGGCACAATCATTGTCACACACCCTTGCTACGATGAGTTTGATGCAGAGCACCACCCAAGCTACATCGAGTTCTTCAACCGCTGTCTCCCCGAGACACGCGATTCACATGAACTTGCCAAACGCTGGGAGAAAGAGTTCGCCAACAACCCCAACTACATTGAGATGTTCCGTCGCGGAAACGCATACCACGGCGTGCACCCATTCTACATGTGGTACTGGGCCGAGAACGGACAGGCTCACGTGGGCGAAGTCATTGTTGTGGGCGCTGAAAACGATCACGTGCCAGAGCGTCTTGGATGGCGTAGTGCACGTACCATGGATGAAGCGCTCGACATGGCCAAAGAAACTCAGGGTAAAGACTCAAACGTCACGGTGATGCATCACCCACCCTTTGTGATCGCGGACGTCAAGTAACACTCTCTTCACAACATCCAGCGTGCCTTGTGTAGAGGTACACTGGTTAACACCTCTTTTTGACTTGTAATACTAGTGCCTGAAGAGGGGGTCGATGGGGCAAAAATTTACTCCGTAAATTTTTGCCCCATCGACCCCCTCTTCAGGCCAGGGCGATGTGATGAACGACAAGAAAAATAACGACACAGCTCACGACCATAGCCACGACGAGCAAGAGCACGCCGCAACAACGGATGCTCTTGACACCACGGATCAGTCACTCCCCGCAGGAGTCTCTGCTTCGGATATCCACCAGGATGGCGGCTTTAGCGTCGCGCGCACGCTGGCAAACAAGCGCATCCTTGTGACAGGATCCACGGGCTTCCTCGCCAAGGTTCTGGTCTCCATGCTTCTGCGCTTCCACCCAGACATCGAACAACTCTATGTCGTGATTCGTGACAGGAGCACCGCAAAAGCACCTCAGCGCTTCCAGGAAGAACTCGTGGAATGTGGCGCATTTGATCCTCTTCATGAGATCTATGGCGAGGGCTTGAACGACTTCCTGAAAGAAAAAGTCACCGTCCTGTCAGGCGATATCACCAGCAGGTTCTTTGGACTTGAGGAGGACGAGGCAGAGGTTCTTGCCAAGAAGCTTGATGTCATCATCAACTCTGCAGGCTTGACAAACTTCAACCCGAACCTCTCTCACGCGCTTGAGATCAACACGCTCTCTGAGCGCAACATTCTTGAGTTCCTGGAGCTTGGCGACTACCACCCCGCCCTGCTTCATATCTCCACATGCTTTGTGGCGGGTAACACCACCACACCATCTCCAGAGGAGCTGCCCACACCCGAGGTTTATCCTCGCTACGATGAGCTTGGCACCCCCTTTGATGTGGAGCGCGAGATTGAAGACTGCATGCGCATGATCATTCACGCCAAGGAACTGGCTGAAGATCAGGAAAACTCCAGCGCAATTCATCAGGATACCCTGGATCTACTCAAAAAACGTAACCTCGATCCTGAAAACGAGCAGTATTACAAGAGCGCCTACAGAGAGATGAAGAACCTCTGGATCAAGAACCACCTCTCCTACAGGGGCCGTGATCGCGCCGCGCACTGGGGCTTCCCCAACATCTACACCTACACAAAGTCCATGGGTGAGCGCTTGTTGAGCGCCCATCAGGACAAGATCAACTTCTCGATCCTCCGCCCTGCGATTGTGGAGAGCTCCATGAGCTACCCCATGCCAGGTTGGAACGAAGGTGTGAACACCAGTGCTCCACTTGTCTATCTTCGTCTCAAAGGACACCGCTACTACCCCACAAAGCCTGTCAACACGCTTGATATCGTGCCTGTGGATTACGTCTGTGGTGCCATGCTCGGCGTGGCCGCTGCTCTGATTGAAAAACGTGCCAAGCATGTCTATCAGATCGGCTCCTCCGACATGAACCCCTTCCACTTTGATCGCATCATTGAGTTGACCTCTCTTGCGGTGAGAAAACTTCGTCAAAACGAAGTCAACACTCCCACATGGAAGAAGGTCGCCATGAACTCCTTTGAGGGTATCGTGGTGCCAAAGAGCAAATACGACGCCCGTAGTGCTCCTGCGATCAGCAAGTTCATGAAAGGTGTACGTACGAGCTTGCAGAAAATCCCCACCAAATCACTTGGTGGCGTGGGCAAAGCGATTAAAGGTGCTGAACGTACGGTACACGGTCTTGAAAAAGCCACGGGTACCATGGACAAGATGTTCGAAATCTTCATGCCGTTCATCTACCACAACCGCTATACCTTCATTGCTAAAAACATTGGTGCGCTTGGAAAGCTGATGCCTGAGCATGAGCGTGCCATGTATAGCTCTCCTGTGGAGGACTACAACTGGCGCCACTACTGGATTGATGTCCACGTCCCAGGCTTGAACCGTCACGTCTTCCCTCAACTTGAAGAGAAGCTGCGTTCAAGCCCCAAGAAGACCTACACCTACGAAGATCTCGTCGACCTCTTCGACTCCAGCACACGCAACTACGCCAAGCGTATCGCCCTCCAGCATCACGATGGACGTCTGGTGGAGCGCTACACCTACGAAGAGCTTGGCAACTACGCTGAGCACGTCAGCCTGATCCTCAAGGGTCATGGCGTGCAGCATGGTGTCGCAGCGATGCTGATTGCCGAGAACCGTCCACAATGGGCCATGAGCTACTTTGGTATCCTCAAAGCAGGTGGTATCGCCGTCCCCATGGACCCAGACTCCACCCCAGAAAAGATCGCCCGACTCGCTGCGCGTAGCCGCGCTCGCGTCCTGATTCTCAGCGATGCAAAGTACAACAACCTCAAGGACGACATCCAAAAAGAGTTTGAAACTCAGGATCATACAGCAACAATCTTGAGCTTTGCTGACCTCTTTAGACTTCAACTCACCACGGACCTTGAGCAAGAGCACACCAAGTACAAGGGTGAGATCGTGCCCTCCATCGAGCGCACAGATACAGCAAGCTTGATCTTTACATCAGGCACCACAGGAGCACCCAAGGGTGTGATGCTCACGCATCAGAACTTCACCAACATGCTCCACAGCGTTCAGCAGGTCTTCCCTCGCGTCAACGAACGCGATGGATTCCTGAGTGTGCTTCCTCTGCACCACACCTTTGAGTTCACATGTGGCCTTATCATGCCGATCTCGCGTGGTTCATCCATCACATACATTGAAGAACTCAATGCAGATGAGCTGACCAGCGCGCTTAA
Source organism: uncultured Pseudomonadota bacterium (assembly GCA_950059285.1). Lineage (GTDB taxonomy): Bacteria > Myxococcota_A > Bradymonadia > Bradymonadales > Bradymonadaceae > CATLTV01. The sequence continues at coordinate 5,347 of CATLTV010000144.1, forward strand.
AAACACCAAGATTACCGCATTGATTGGCGTGCCTGCGTTGTGGCAGCTGCTCTTCAAACGCATTGACCAGAGGCTAGCTGACGCACCTCCTGTGATTCGTTGGACTATCAAGCAGTTGATGTTCCTCAACCGCACAGCACGCGAGAAGCTTCGTATCAACGTGGGACCTGCGCTCTTTGTGGCAATCCACAAGGCTTTTGGTGGACGCATCAAGTACTTTATCTCGGGCGGCGCAGCGCTCCCCGCAGATATCCTCAAGGCGTTCTACTCCATGGGCTTCAACATGTACGAAGGCTATGGGCTGACAGAGGCCGCGCCTGTCTTGACAGTGAACCGACCCGACAAGGGGCTCCTTCCTGGCAGCGTGGGTCGTGCACTCCCTGGCATTGAAGTTCAAATTCACAAGCCCAATGATGAGGGCGTTGGCGAGGTCATCGCACGTGGTAAGAACGTCATGGCGGGCTACCTTGATCTTGAGGATGCAACCAAACGCTCACTCAAGGACGGATGGCTTCACACAGGTGACCTTGGCAAACTTGATGACAAGGGCAACCTGACCATTGTGGGCCGTGCCAAGGACGTGATCATCACGCATGGCGGCAAGAACGTGTATCCCGATGAGCTTGAAGAGCTTTATGGTACACATCCTCTGATTGAAGAAATCAGCGTTGTGGGTCTTGAAGATGGTCGTGGCTCCGAGCGTGTCGCCGCACTGGTGAATCCTCTCTATGATGAGGACACCTCGGATGAAGAGCACATGAAGATTCGCACAGAACTTCGCGAGTGGTTCCGCGTGGAGGGTTCTCGCGTGCCAGCACACGAGCGCATTCAGGTGCTTCGCTTCTGGGACGACGAGCTTCCCCGCACAGCGACACGTAAAATCAAGCGTACTGCCGTGATCGACATTCTCACTCGTTTGCTTGAAGCTGAGGAGAAAGCACACGCTGGCGAAGAGCATGACTCCGAGTGGATCTGGCTTGACCGTATCATTGGAAACCTCTGTGACTATGATGCAGACAAGATCTTCCCCTCCATGCACTTCCTTGATGACCTTGGCTTTGACAGCCTGATGCTTGTGGAGCTTGGTTCCATCCTTGATGCCAAGGGTTACCATATTCCACCCGAGCAGATGTCACGAGCAGCAACCGTGGAAGACTTGCGCGATATCATCTCTGGCAAGGATAACGGCACCACCGCCATGGTGCATGTGCCCCAGGGCACACTTGCTCGCGTCGATGAATACGATGTGCCACAGTCGATGTCGAAGTTTGGCAAAAACCTCTTGTATCAAGCTCAGATGCGCTCCTACGGAGACTTCTTTGATGTCGAGGTTTATGGCCGCGCAAACATCCCTCAGCATGATCCAAACATCATTGTGATCGCCAACCACTCCAGTCACCTCGACATGGGCCTTGTGAAATACGCTCTCGGTGAGTTTGGCAATAACATTCGTGCCCTTGCTGCTGCGGATTACTTCTACAAGGACAAGCTCAGGAAGACCTACTTCAAGAACTTCACGAACCTCATTCCTCTTGAGCGCTCAGGAAACCTTGAGACCTCTCTTGGACATGCAGTCAAGGCCATCAAGAAAGGCGAGATGCTGTTGATCTTCCCTGAAGGCACGCGATCCAAAACAGGCAAACTTCAACCCTTCAAGAAGGGCCTTGGCTACCTTGTTGCCTCACAGAAGGTCAATGTCCTGCCTATTTTCATCGAAGGCACCTACCGCGCATTCCCCAAGGGCGCAAAGTTGCCATCGCTGACCTCAAGGCACCTCAAAGTCTTCATCGGCAAACCTCTTGATGCGTTCAAGATGCTTGAGCAGACCAAGGATGCGCCAAACACTGTGGAGCAATACCAACAGATCAGCGATATCGCACATCAGGCTATCGTGGACCTGCGAGACCGTAAGAAGAATCGTAAAAAAGGGCCTCAGGCCATCGATCTTGCACCTGTGTTCATGTCCTTGAATGAAAAGTTCATCAAGGCCCAGCTCGACTCCAAGGTGAGCTACTACTTCAGCATCTCGGATGATGATAAGTGGACCATCACTGTGGACTCAGACAAGTGCAATGTCGCGCCAGGTAAACCCTCTGGCGGCAAGGCTGACTGTGTCATCAAGACTAGCCCCGAGATCGTACACAAGATGATCATGAACTCTTATGTGCCCTCTTTCGACGAGTTCATGAACGGCACAATCAAGACCAACTCACCAGACTTGTTGATACGTTTCCAATCTGTGTTCCAACTCTAATTATTCTGGTTGCATAAAGGGTGGTGTTTTCGCACCACCCTTTATGTAGGTCTATTAAAATATTGAATTATAATTATTTTCTCGGAAAACCTCATGTCCAAAAACACATCTACAGACGGAAAGATCCTCGTCACAGGCGGCACAGGCTTCCTTGGTCGTCACCTCATCAAAAAGCTCAAAGAACGCACTGACATGCCTATTCGTGTGCTGGCGCGCTCCTTTGATCTTGAGCTTGCGGATATGGACGTTGAGCTGATGGAGGGATCACTCACACGTACTCAAGACATCCTCGCTGCTGTGGATGGTGTTACACATGTATACCATCTGGCTGGCAAGGTTGAACGTGATCCCGCCAATGCCCACGTCATGTATGACCTGCATGTGGAGGGCACACGTCACCTCCTGGATGCGCTGCTTCAGCAAGATGTCAAAAAAGTCGTTGTCGCATCTACATCGGGTACTGTGGGTGTCAGCAAAGATCCTGACTTTATCGCCACAGACGACTCTCCTCATGTGGAGCACGTCGCAAACAAGTGGCCCTACTACCTCTCCAAGATTTACACCGAGCGTCTGTGCCAGCGCTTTGTACGTGAGCACGACATGCCCATCGTCCTGATGCGCCCCACGCTGTTGCTTGGACCAGGTGATGTACGTCAAAGTTCCACCAACGATATCGTGCTCTTCCTCCAGAAAAAGATTCCTGCCCAGATTGAAGGCGGACTCTCCTTTGTGGATGTCAGAGATGTTGCGGATGCATTCATTGAAGCCATGGACAAGGCTCCCGCAGGAAGCACCTACCTTCTTGGCGCAGAGAACCTCACCATGGAGAGCTTCTTCAAGCGACTGGAGCACATCACAGGCATTCGCGCCCCATGGCTCCCCATTCCTGGCGATGCGATGCGAATCGGAGCAAAGGTTATTGGCAATGCAATGAAGTTTCTTGGAAAGGAAGCTGACATCGATCCTGCGAGCATCGAAATGGCCCAGCACTACTGGTACATCGACTCCAGCAAGGCCATTGAAGAGCTTGGCTTCAATCCTCGATCATCCACCGAGACGCTGCGAGACACCGTCCGTTGGATTGAACAATACCACCCCGAGTTCACATCAAACATGGACCCACAAAAGAAGCAAAAGCCTGTCAGTTACGTCCCTCAGGAAACTCTGGAGTATGCACGCAAGCTTCAAGAAGAGATGGAGTCTTGATGGTCGCTGGCACAGCAAATGCGACCGCACAACCTTTCCCCTTGTTCTTGGCCTGATACATTGCATCGTCGGCCTGAATAATGAGGATCTCCTTGCTCTCGTAGTTTGTTCTGTCAAACACCCTGACACCAATACTCGCGCTCACCAGAACCTGTTGACCTTCAAAGTCGACAGGTTCTTCTATTTTCTTGATCAGACGTTGTGCCACGCTGAGCGCGCTCTTTTCATCCGCCACGTTGTGAAGGATCACCAAGAACTCATCACCACCGTATCTGGCGATTGTGTCCTCCTCACGCAGGGCATCGCTCATGCGTCGAGAGACGACACACAACACCCTGTCACCCGCAGCATGACCGTAGGTATCATTGGCGGCCTTGAATCCATCAAGGTCGAGAAACATCACAGCAGACATTTGTGAGGATCGATTTAATCTGCGAATTTCCATGTCGAGGCGGTCAAGTGCAAGATGGCGAGCGGGAAGCTCTGTCAGCTCATCAAAGTACATCTGCTTGGCGATGATATCGCGCTGACGTTTGACCTCGCCATATAGTGTATACAGAGCATCCTGGTTCATGCGTTGCTGTTGAATCACAAACGCAGGCAACAACACGCTGGCCATCATTAGCAAGATCCAGGGCTCGTACTGTTGATGATACAGCCCAATATCGTGTGATAGCGTAAAATATCCCGAGGCATAACCTTGCATGAAAATCAGGATCATGGACAACGCCACACCCCATACAAAGAACATCACACGCTTGGGTAGAATCATCCCACCAATCGTGATGCCGAGGACCACATAGAACCACTCTGCACCGAGCAAACCAAACCCGGCAAAACCAAACCACCCCACAACAAAACAACTGAGAATCAGAGCCATGGACTTGAACTGAAGTGACAACATCTTACGACATGACACCATCACCACGCCCAACAGTACGCACAACATATGAAAGGCTATCTCGGTCTGAAATCCAACATCCATCCACAAGATGATTGAGGCAGGAAAAGACAGCACCGATACAAGCAACACACCTCCCCAGATTCTGTTGAGCAACGAATGATGCAGCCTCTCAACAAGCTGCCTGGGGGATATGTCATCAAAGGATGCAAGCATATATATGAACCCTCACTGTCGGTCCAAGCCACGCACACGCTTCACAAAACACACCCATCCGTGGGCCTCTCCTGATCTCTTCGACGCATATGCCTTATAATCTTAGTGTTTGATCACATCCTGGATCATATTCAACCTCCATATGAGACTAATATTATCAAAGCGATACATGCAGATCCATAGTAGAGCCTCAACTTTCTAGCACCCCAAACGTAATAAAGGCGAGGGGTTGCATTAGCAAACCCTCGCCTTTATTACGTTTTTTGCTCACTGCCTTAACTCAAGCTACTGCTCAAACAACACATCACTCATGGAATATTGACCAGGTCTTCTGGTCGCCAACCACGCCGCTGCACGCAGCGCACCACGCGCAAAAATACCACGATCCGTGGCGCGGTGTGTCAGCTCAAGACGCTCTCCGTGGCCACACAAAAATACAGTGTGCTCGCCCACAATGTCACCGCCTCGTACGACCTGAAATCCAATCTCGTCGTCCTCACGCGGACCCACCTGACCATGACGCGCCCACTGCGCGACATCGCTTAAACACTGATCTCGACCTCGTGCAGCCGCCTCACCAAGAAAAAGCGCCGTACCACTTGGCGCATCCACCTTACGCTTGTGATGTGCTTCAAAGACCTCAAGATCAAAACCCTCTCCAGATGCTCGGCTAGCAAGCTCCACCAAGCGCTCCAGAATATTGACGCCCACAGAAAAGTTCGCAGCGTGTAACACTGCTGCCTGATGACTACACTCAGCCAGGGCATCAAGCTGTTCTTCTGTTAGCCCCGTCGTCCCCGAGACAAAACGCACACCAGACTCTGTGGCAATGCGTGCAGCGCGCACACAGGACTCGGGCGACGAAAAGTCAATCACCACATCGCTCTGTGTAATGTGCTCGCTCAAGTCTCCCGTGACGCTCACGCCATGAATGCTCTTGCCAAGCCACTCACTACCAGGATGCTCGATCGCCGCAACGACCTTGATGTGCTCCATATTGGCAGCGTTCTCCAGAAGTGAGCGCCCCATTCTGCCGCTCGCACCTACAATGACCAATCTCACATAATGCATACTATACTTGTCCTTTGAAACTTATCGCTTGAGCGGCTCATATGTAGAAATAATGTGCTGAAGCTTACTCAAAAACTCGCCATCTGAATTCTGAAGAGGTCCTCTTACATAATGTTGGCACCAACCCAACATACTTGCAGCTTCCTTGGTGGGCACTGGGTTTGGATTCTCAAACAACACCCGTCCCAACCTCTGGATATCAAAGTGCAGCTCTCTGGCACGTGCAAGCTCTCCGCGTGCAGTCACAGCCACAAGCTCGCTCATCACACCTGGCAACAGGTTTGACACCACGGAAATACACCCGTGGCCTCCCATCGCGACAAAAGGCATCGTGGTAAAGTCATCACCAGACAGAAGATAAAAGTCCTTCACCTCAGCAAGTTGCTCCATCATCTTTGTGTCAAACAACATATCACCCGTGGCTTCCTTGATCGCCACAATATTCTCATGTGCTGCAAGCGTTGTGATGGTTTCAGGGGTCAACGAAATCACGGTCCTGCCAGGCACATTGTACAGCACCACGGGCAAACCACCCTCATCCGCTACAGCCGTGAAGTGCGCTGTGAGCATCGCCTGATTTGGCTTGTTGTAATACGGACACACCACAAGCGCTGCATCCACACCTTTAATCCTGGAGACCTCCTTGGTGACCTTGATTGTCTTGGCCGTGTCGTTTGATCCTGTACCTGCTATCACGGGCACGCGGCCAGCAGCCTTGTCCACCACACATTCGATGACCTGTAACTGCTCCGAAAGCGACATCGTCGCGCTCTCGCCTGTTGTCCCGCAGGGCACCAGTCCATCAATGCCATCTTCAATTTGACGCTCGACCAAGCTCTCCAACGCGGCGATATCCACCGAACTATCTTCGTTGAAGGGTGTAATCAATGCGGTCATCGCACCTGTTAATGCTTTCATCTCCCGATCCTCCATCCTGTGCTGTGACAAAAAACGTGCTGACTCTGCGCACATGGGCAATCGCCCATAACGCATTGCGTTATAGTCGATTGCTTCAAAAATGGCCACCAAAAGAAAGGAGAGGCAAGTTTGTTTAAACAAACTTGCCTCTCCTTTCTTTTGGTGGCGATAAGCACAGTGTGCTTCGCCTATATATTGCGCCTGCTCAACTGAGTGGAGGGCGACTTAACTCATCATGTGGGGCTCTTCCTGAGCTGAGACAAGTGTGTTGGGAAGGGTCGCTTTGTGCTCGATAAATCGTAACGCAAAGAGGACGCCCAACATCGACAAACCTGTCCCCAGAAGAACACCTACCATGATGGAGAGTATCGCGAGTAACATAACACGTCGTGATTCTAAGTAATGTCAACAACTTCCGCTTTCCTTTAACGCTGTGCGTCAAAGCGAGCGGGAAATTCCTTCATAATGACTTTTGTGTCAAGCCATTTTTACAGAAAATTTCAATTTTCTTGTATTTTTCCACATTATGTGGGGTCACAACGTCTTTACAGCATTACCCTCCCTCGATCATCCAACGCTCCCATGGTTCTGTCTCGGGATCCTGATGATCCTCAAGCTCGACAATAAAGGGTGATGGCCTCAGAAACGTTGTCCCCTTGCCTCGCACTGCATGTGTAAAGGGATGACACAAATACAGGTCGTCCTGAGCGCGTGTCGTTGCCACATAAAACAGGCGACGCTCTTCTTCTGTTTGAGCCACATCACCAATGGATTGCTGCGAGGGGAAGAACCCTTCAGCCAGACTCAACACAAAGCAAGCTGGCCATTCAAGCCCCTTGGCCTGGTGGATCGAGGTCAGACACACATAATCATCAGGCGTATCACTGCCTACCGAGATATCCTGCCCCGTCAGCGTCGTTAACAAGCTGATTTCATTCAGAAACCCGTCGAGGTTCTTGTATTGTGCTCCATAGTTTGCCATCTGCTCAAGATCGGCGACGCGGTTATCTGCATTGTCAAATGTGCTTCGGACCACATCCTCGTAACCACATTCCAACACATGTTCCATCAACTCACCTGGAGACGCGGTGTGACGCTGTTTCACCAGGCGCTTGAAGATCATATTGGCCTGTTTCCATCCATGCGCCGCCCTCTTAGGAAGCATGGCGGTCAACTCATCTGAAACCACCATCTCAAGCGGTGAGGAGCTTTGCTGAATTTTATCCCACAGCATCTGAGCACGCTGAGCCCCCACGCCTTGCCAGTGCTGTGCAAGTCGCATGAAGCTGATTTCATCGCGAGGGTTGTACACAAAACGTAAATACGCCAACACATCCTTGATGTGGGCCTGCTCAAAAAATCGCAACCCGCTTCTGACGATGTACGGTATATTGCGCTTGGTTAGCTCAACCTGAAGCTCCATTGAATGATAATGCGAGCGATACAACACCGCCACATCACTCAAAGCAAGCCCCTCATCAACCAGTTCAAGAATCCTCTGACAGACAAACTCGGCCTGCTGATACACATCTCTTACTGCGACCAACGCAGGCTTTGGTCCCTCGGGACGTGACGCTTGAAGCGTCTTCTGAAACTGCCGTGTATTAAAGGTGATAGAACGGTTTGCAAGGTCCAACACCTCGGGAGTGGAGCGGTAGTTAATCTCCAGGCGATATTGCTTACACCCCTCATAACGTTCTGGAAATTCGAGGATATTTCTGTAATCAGCGCCACGAAATGCGTAGATTGACTGACAATCATCCCCCACGACCATCACGTTGCCATGCTCACTGGCCATGAGATCGATTAGCTCGCCTTGAAGATGATTTGTATCCTGATACTCATCCACCAACAGATGCTCAAACTTACCCGCCCAATATTTCAGGCGCTCGGGATGTTGCGTCAGCACTCGTCGCCAGTTTAACAACAGGTCATCAAAGTCCATCACGGCCATCTCGAACTTGCGGTCGCGGTACAGCTCAAGAATAACGCGAATGTCCTGAATTTGCTCAATGAAGTATGGATACTTCTCCATCAACACATCATGCAAAGCCTGTTGTGTGTTCACACAAGCACTGTGAATTGAGGTCAACACGTTGGCTTTGGGCAACCGCTTTGTGCGATCCACGTCGGCCTCTGCCACACACACCTTCATCAAGGTGTTTGCATCCTCACCATCAAGAATTGTGTAGTCATTGGGATAGCCAAGCAAATGCCCATCCTGCCTGAGGATGCGATTTGCCATCGAGTGGAATGTACCCGCCCAGACCTTCTTTACACGATCACCAAGAATCCCCGAGACCCTGTCCACCATCGCCCTGCTCGCCTTGTTGGTGAACGTCAACAACATGATGCGTTCAGGCTTGACGCCACGCTCCACAAGGTGCGCGACACGATAGGTCAGCGTGTGGGTCTTTCCTGAACCTGCGCCTGCAATCACAAGCATAGGTCCAGGACCAGCCAACACCACTGCGCGTTGTTGAGGGTTTAACTCCCTCTCATAATCAATATTGGTATTCACCCCTTCATCAGGCGTGGACGTCTTTAATGTATATTTTCGCACAACAGGACTCTTGAACTCAGCAGGGGTCATCCAGTTCGGCATGGGAATAACGGCCATAATGTGTGCTCCACTCCATCAAGGTTAATCATGTACAGGAAAGGCTCGAACTCCCCGAGACAACTGAACATAAGCACAGTATAACCCACCTCCATCACCTTGATAATGGCTCATTCATCGCCGAAACGATCAAAACAACGACTTTCCAAAGTCAAAACCACTGTACAGATGTATCGACCCATGGGCGAGCACAAATCTTGACCCACCCACACAAAATCAGTCCGCCCCATTCAAATTCAGAACAAAAACAAAACGAAAACAAACACTTAACCAGACAACACAAAAAATATCAGATAAAAATCAAGAAAAATCACATCTCAACGCAACACCTCCCCACCTGCTCCCGAAGACCCCTGTGAACATCGCATCACACTGATGCAAATCTTATCACACCAACGGGCACATAAACGGCCCAACCAACCAGGAGATCATCATGGGAATGATAGCTACACAGTACAACGGAGCAAAGGTCTATAACAACGCACTGCATCACTACAAGCAAGCTGAAGGTCTTGAACAACAAATTAAAGAACAGATCAACCAAGTCGCCAAGGATCCCAACCTCTCCCCTGATGAAAGGGACGAGTTGCTTGGTGACCTCAAGGAATCCCTTCAAGAGATCAGAGATGTCAAAAACTACTGCACTACTGATAACCGAATAGGAAGAAAAGACAACGCTAACGATAAAAACTTTGATCTTATCAATGACAAGCTTGCATCTGCAGAAGATCGACTTATCGACGTTACAGGGGATTACACGGACGCTCTGAATGCATCCGAGGTCGACGCGCCACCAAAACCAAAGTTGCCTACTCTTCCGAGCGACTTGATTCTTCAACATCCAACAATCGATATGGACAACCTACAAGGCGTCACGCTGCCACAGGTCAACCTTAGCAACTCGATTGATACCCAAGGCACACAGAACACCACTGCCAGTAGTGACGTATTTGCACATGTCTCCAACCCAAACAACTCTGCTCAGAGTATCGCTCAAGGTATTGCGAACAACAGCATCAAAATGTCAGGTGAAGACTTACGAGCACTGGCCACATCCGACCCCCAAAAATTCCAGGAAATCATGAGCGAACTCAGCAAATTGCCTGGAGGAGAAATGATCGCGATGTCACTTCAGCAAGATATGCAAAATCATCTGCAAAAGATGAATCGCATGTTCTCTCTCATGAGCAACATGACTCAAGCACTACATGACACGCAAAAGGCGCTCATCAACAACATTCGCGTCTAATATGTGCGAGTTTTTGGGGGCGAGGTTGATTAATCAACCTCGCCCCCAAAAACCTCACCAAGCCACTGAGTTAAAATCAAAAACAAATCAAATTAATAATGGAGCAACCAGACCATGACCGCAACGCAACCTCAAGCAGAAGCAACTCCAAATAACATCAACGCCTTCATCAAGGACTACGCCGAGAGCGTTGACCAGGGCACCGCAGGCCAGTTCCTCGGCTTTACGGATCGCAACTATTACGAAATCGAAATGGTCGCACACAATTTCTATACCCAAAAGCGTTATTCCAAGGCGATTACGATCCTTGAGGGATTGCTCTCGCTTGATCGCCAACGTCATTACCCACTCCTTCTGATGGGAGAGGTTCAAATGGCCAAAAACAACCTCGATGAGGCGCTCAACTACTTGCAAGAGGCGCTCGAGGTCGAGCCCACGGACGCCACCACACTACTCAAACTTGGTGAGTTGCATATCAAGGCCGAGCGTCCCGAAGAGGGGAAAAAAGTCCTCACACAGCTTGTGGAGATGAAAGATCTTTCTGGCCGTGCGCGTGTGAAACAACAACGTGCCGAAGTCATCTTGCACACATTGCAAAAGCACTAGCAATCAGGCGAGTCCAGGGGCGGCGGCTGACTCCGTCAGCCG
>CATLTV010000145.1 GCA_950059285.1 uncultured Pseudomonadota bacterium
AACAACTTCCATCTGGGTTGTAGATAGAACGCGCACATTTGTAGCAGGAACATCACCAAAAGTAACGTTTGTACCAGCAGATACGCTCGTACCAGGTTCGAAACCTCGTCCTGTGACCATCACAGTTGTCCCTCCCGTTTTGGGACCCCACTGTGGCGTAACAGTTTCAAAGACCACTGGATCATCAACAACAAGTGCCCCTTGAAGAGTTGCATTCTCCATGACTCCAGCTTTAAGGGCCTCCAAGGTTACATCATATTGGCCTGCAACGGGAATAGCTGGAATCGACACAATGATAATACCCGCGTTGGCACTGGAGTTATCTGCTATTGCACTAAGTACTGTCCCCTGTAAGGAACCCACATAGACATCAAGTACAGTAGGATCAAGTGGTGCTCCTGTGACAGAAAGCGTCAAGGTTGCAGCTGCACCTGTCTGTACACGCCGTGGTAAGAAGGTGTTGAGAAGGAGAGGTTGTTCACGACCACCACGGTAGGTGAACTCCTGCTCAAAATCACGGCCAAGACTGTAATAGGTGACACATGTACCATTTAAGGACCGTGAAACCTGTACTCCTGCACTGACCTTGACGCGTAAGGTATCACCTGGAACAAGGCCCTGAACTCCTGAAAGTTCAATCTCAAGATCATTGTTGTTCACCGTGACCACTGCATTGACAAGCGGCACTGCATCTTGATTACGATAAACCTCAGCATACGCGCTGTTATCATGGCAACCGAAGATTGACTTGTTAAACCGAACCACAATGCGCTCATCGCCAGTGGCATCTTGGTCAAGAATGCCAGAGGATGGAGAGGTGCTCACCACGCTTAGCTCGGGGTCCTGACTTGTGAAGATCCACTGGTCTCGGCCCTTACTCGCTGCACCGATCGCATGAAAGTTTGTACCTGCCACAGCATGTGTGGTTGCCCCTTCAACGGGGGCTGCAATCTTCCGTAAAACCACGGGATTCACAGGATCAAGTACATCGATCGATACTATTCCCTGCTCTGTTGAGGCTGCATATAAAATGCCACCCTTGAGCGCGATATCTGCCACATGCCCAAGCCCTGTCACTCGACCAAGTACTATGGGTGATTCAGGTACACTTACATCTACAATTGCGACACCATTTGATCCTGAAGCGACATAAATCGTAGACCCATGATAGGCAAGACGCGATGATGGAATAGAGAGACGTGAAACTTCACGCACTCCCCATGAAGGATCCTGTTCCAACAAAACAAGTGATCCTGTGGCTGGATCATCTTCCATAACAAGTACATCTTCATCCTCATCATAAGCACCCTTTGCAACCACGTAGTGACGTGGCTGACCTGGACTCGAATCAAGTGCCACCACATCAAGAGCACGCCCTGATCCTGTCACAGGTACTTGTGCGCTCACATAAGGCTTATCTGCAAGATGAAGATCCACAATACCCACCCCAGCGCTTCCTAGCGCAATGAGCGCACGTTCATTGCGTGCTTCCACACCTCGTGCAAGGTCTCCCGGCAAGGGCAAACTTGAAATGAGCACATACTGTGCAGGATCCAGAGGATTCAGATCCACGGTCAACAGATGTGGCACCCCCTGAATCATACTCGAGACAAGGAGTCTATCCACACCACGTTCAAAATAACTCTCCACACCAAGCGCCTCACCAGAGAGCACCACCTGAGAGATAATCTGACCACTGAAAAGATCTATAATCAAAATGCCATCCGTCCCAGCGGCGGCGATCAAGAAGTTCCCAGTGGGATCCACATGCATGTCTTGCACAACTCCTGTCACCGCAAACGTGGTCACATCCTGTTCATAGGTAAATGCATGTGAAAGCGTCGCTTCAGAACCAGTTGATGTGACCACCACACGTACATCCACCGTCCCAGGCGCTCCAGGTGGCGAGGAGACATAAAGTGTATTCCCACTGACTACCCTGACATCTTCTGCCGGCACCTGTGTTGTACCAAAAAATACACGTGTTTCATCATGGCCAGACCTGAAACCCTTTCCACGTATCACAACCTCGGTGTTTCCACCCAAACCACCACGTTGCGGAGCAAGTTGCGTCAAACTCAGCACATCCTGATAGACAATTGCTCCAAGTAACTCATCCCGACCTCCGTTCTGGTTTACGACCTCAAGACTGGCTGCACCTGGCACACCAGCAGGAATAGTCAACGTGTAACGTGTGATATCAGGCGAAATAACTGATGTACTGACCACACTCAAAACAAGTCCACCCGACATTAAAAATGCTGGCTGTGATGCTTGCTCCACAAGCACATCGACTTGTCCTCCTTGAGCGCTGATCTGACCTGGTTCAACACCAAGAATTCGAGGAGCTGGTGCATCATGAGAGCCTGTTTCAAATGACAGTGTGCCATCATAAAGTCCGCTGCTGCGAAGTGCACCCACTTCGCTTGTAAATACAAGGTGATAACGTGTGGAAGACTCCAAAGGTTGATCAGGTGTAAGAATCACACGTGTATTGTATTGAGGATCCAGAGCAATTGAAAAGTCTTCCTGCTCGGAGCCCACCTGAGCATCCTCTCGATGAAGCGTAAGATACTGACCGATGAATGTACCTGAGGCAGGATCCAACTGAGTTGCCGTCAGAGGCTGTGCAAAATCCAACACAATCGTGGATATCGTGGACACGCCTGTCTCATTCTGCTCAGGTGAAGTCCTCACAAGCTCCTGAATCAACGTACGTGAGAAGAATAAGCATTTTGGTGTGTATCCCACGAGCACACCACGCCCGCCAAGTCGGACCTGCTTGATCTCATCTTCACAGCGTCCCGAAGAGAGCACATCACGTTCATCATAGGCAAAAAAACCATCAATTAACGCTGGTGACAATCCACCTGTATCATACAGACCTACATACCGCTCACCATTGGCGGCACCAAGGCTACGCGTCACAGCAAGATGACGACCGAGACCACCTTCCACACCAAAGCCCTGCAGATCGGCCTGCCCCACTACAAGAGGAGCGGCGGGTGGTTGCATTTCTGTAAGATCCATCCCACCGTTGTTGACGCTTGCCACCACGCCCTGACTTGGAATCAATGCATGGGTGTCAAAGTTTGAGCGCGTCTCAAATGCAAGCTGTTGGGGTGCCTGCGGTTGCTTTACATCAAGCACGTACACCTCCTCACCTGAACTTAAATACAGACTCCCTCTCTGAATACCCAGAAGATCAATATTCTGTAATTGGCGCATGCTTCCATCCTGATGCACAGCCTCCTTGATGTGTCTGACAAGTGAAGGACGCAGAGGATCCTGAATACTGTAAATTGCTAACCCTTCTCCACGAATGGATACAAATAGGAGCTGGTCCTTCACCTCAAGATCCAGCACTGTCTGAGTGAGAGCATTCCCATCACCAAAATCAACAGGCAGCACATACAGAATGTCACGATCCTCTGGGTTGGTGACATCATCCTGCTCGGGGAGTGTAAGCTCCCTTTCATAAACCATCAGATAGGAACCCTTCTGATAGGGGAAGCTGTTTTGCTCGTACGCATAATCATACGTGGCACCGACATAGACATGCTCCTTACCCAGCGTCATGGCTGAATATTTTACACCTGCAGGAGGGTTATAATAACCAAGTCCATGCATAGGCGCTGCATCCTCAAGCACACTCAAATCATAGCGTACTAGCGCAATCCATGGCCTCAGAACATCCTCGGGACGCGCATCACGATCCACGCCGTTGACACCCATGGCGTAAAGAATTCCTCGCTCTTCATCAAGCTCGAGATCAATGATCTCTGCACCATCGCCTTCAAGCGTAGGCAAAAATGTTGTGTTGATGAAGTCGCCCTGTAACTCTGACGAGGCTTGCAAGACAGCATCCACACGCATGCGACCGTACAACATCGCTTGAGGTAGCAAATAACTGCGTACTACCTGACCAGATGTATCTTCCTCATAAATTTCAACATCCACAAATCCCCTGTACGCACCACCAAATCGTGGTACTCGCCAACTCATACTTGTCGAACTCAGGAGAAAGAGCTCATCCTGATCGACCTCGGCATATTCAACACGAGAAGGATCACCATGAGGCCATGCTTTGAGCTTCAGATCACGTTGAAAACCAAGACCTGTCAGCGTCACTACATCCGCGTCTCCCTGTTGTGACAGCCTCACAATGGGTGGTGTCACTGCATCAAGCCTCAACTCATCTACATACAGGAACCCTCCTGGCCTCGTTGCAACGAGACCGTGGATATTCCTGACCTCCACACTGGCGGGGCCTGGATAGTTAGGCGGTGTCGTCACAATCACATGATCACACCCATCAGGATCCTGAACAGGATCATGGAGAGTCACATCGGCAGGATTCACGGCAATCTGCTGACCACCAATCTGCACAGCAGGTTGAGCACCCAGATGACGAGCACAAATATCGACACGTGTCCCACCAGCAATCCCACCCATGGAGGGTGAAATACTCACAATCTCGGGTACTCTTGAACCCGCTTCACCCACAGTAAAAAATGTACTGATATAGTCTGAAGGCAATGGAGCAAGACCTCCGAATGCAGGCATTCCTTCATCCACCAAGAGCACATAGCGTGCATTCTCTTGGAAGGCTTCCTGGTCCTTTCTCACCATTCTAACGAACCGACGGCTCAATGCCTGCTCTTCGGGATTATCTGTCAGAGGATCAAGCGTCAGAAACTCAACGTCCACAAGTGAGACTGTTTCATCAACACCCAACATACGTACAAGATCTGCACGCTCCCCAACACTGGTGGCCTCGGGCAGTTCGGCATCAAGTCTGTAGAGATGGACATACTGTGCGAGGTCAATGACCTCGGGCAATGCCGAGGAGAACTCGATTTCAATAGCATCAAGGTCTGTAGCAACCTGACGAGCATCACGCACAGGTTCATGACTAACCACCGAAAGTGCTGGTAGCGTAACACGGGCTAGCCCCTGACGCCCTCCAGCAACATGAAGTGCACCACGTGCATAAAGCAGTCCTCTTGCACCAGGATCATCCATGGCTCCCGTACGATGTATAGGGACTGGTATAGTTGCATCGACTCCAACTTCTCCGAGGCGCTCCAAGTCAATAATTTCCACAGCTGAACCTGCTGGCGCGTCAAGTTGATCTCCTTCAATGACAGACACATATGCCTTGCCGCCACGCACATGCACATCATATACACCCTTTGGTACATGATCGACCTGTGTTGGAATAAGTTCAACAACTTGCTCAACCTGTGGTCTAAAAGGATCCTCGATATTTACAATGGTCAGGCGAGAGTCAAAACCTTCTCCTGCCATCTCAGTGACATATGCCCTAGCACCTTCAATGGTAATACGATTTGCCACACCAAAGAGATCGAGCACCGCAATTTCGGGAAATGTAGGATCTTCAATATCATACACCACCACACCCTGATGTGATGCAGCAACAAATGCATAACCATCACGTACAACAACATCGCGAGCTAATCCGGCAGGCTTCATAAAACCAACTCGATATGGTCTTGCGAAGTCCTGAATATCAACGACCTGTACACCACCCTGACCATTTGCAACAAATGCAAGGTTTCCAGCACGATCCACGCCATAAACATCTGGGAATGGTAACTCAACACGACCAGCCAGCAGATAAGGTAAACCAAAGACCTCTTCAGCATCCTGAATTGTTAAAAGCAACAATTCGCCACCTATACTCTCATCTTTGAGCTCACCTGGTGTCTCCTGTTGACCAAGAAGAGATGACAGATAACTGCTTCCATCCGTGGATAGAAGCTCTTCAAGCGTATAGATCGATGCACTTGGCAAAACACCTGACTTTGTAGCCAGAACAAGGTCTTCAAGTGCCTGAATTTCGGAAATTGTCCCAACAAAACCATCCCCAACAGCGGACTCATCATAGATGAACCCACGCCCTTCATCGTCCATCTGAGCGGCCCACCGCTCTCCATAAAAGAGCACGCTCACAGGCAAGCTCTGAGGGTTTGCTTGGGTGAACAAGCCATGACCAGATTCAAAATAGAGCGGGTTCTCTGACGAGGCAGAAGCAACAATGGCTCCCTTTCGAGCTAAAGATGTGTACTGGTCTACAGCACCGACATACAAACTCAAGCCTGATTCGCTAGAACCATCACGAGGCCCAACTTCGGGGAACATGTCTGCACGGTCACCCACGTACAACCTGGATTCCAAGGCAAGGCCTACCTCGTGTAGTGATGAGGTGTCACGCACATGCTCTGGTGTCACTACACGAACTTGAACACGCACACGTTCAATGTCTGATGTGTCACCGCGCTTAAATACATCATTTGATGCCACCTGTGCTTCGTACTCATAATGTGCATTGACATCATCAGAACTTACAAGCGTCATCTGTCTTGCAAGCCCAGCACAAGGCTCCTCATCAGGCTCACTCACAGGATCACATACAGGCAATAAACTCGCGATCTGACGCCATCCACTCGGTTCAAGTGGATCAATTACCTCACGAATAACATCTAAATATACCTCCCTCGCTTCGACAGCTCCTACGTCATCAACTCCCACACGCACAGACAGGAACTGACCTGCCACAAGAATGGCTCCATCTACAGGTTCCAACAAGGACACCTGTGGTGCCACCGTATCTTTTACGGTGCCAATAAAAGCTCTTCGTGTCTGGGCCATCTGACCTCGAACATCATACGCAGTGGCATATACCTCAAAACCAGGAAGACCTGCAGGGGGTGAAATTGTCATACGATACACATTATCCAGACCACTCAAACCATCTGTCACACTGGCTGGTTGACGTACTGTACGTACAGCGACGTCATTGATATGGAACACCACGCGGTCAATACCATCGGGAAGATCATCTTGTGCTTCAATGTCCACCACAATGTCCTGCCCCTCAATGATCACTGTTTGATCGCCTGATGGACGAATCATCTCCACTTCCGGAGGCTTATCTTCCACAATAGTAAACGACGCGATTGCAGAAGGTTCGGAGACACGCCCATCAAGATCTGTAGCTGTCGCCCAAAAACGCACACGTTCTCCCACACGCCCTACAGGTGCTGTAAATGCATATTGGAAGGGAGCTGTTACATCCTCATTTAGCAAGGTGAAGGCTTCACGTGCTGCACTACCATCGAGACTCCAGTAAAGTTTAGTGCTTGCCACACCTATTTCTGGATCCTGAGCACGTACCACCACACTTAGCGCTCGTCCCTCTGTTATTTCAGGGTTTTGTGTGCCTAACGACTCATTACGCTCGTTCACAAAGAGAATATCCTGCACCACAGGAGGTTGGTTTCGTCTGATCTCGACCGGAATCTCCTCACGACGCGTATTTCCAGCACCATCACGCGCCGTCAGAACAAGGTGTGCACAGAGGCGTTGAGCAGGCAATTCTGAAGCTGGTGCCCCCTGAATACCACAGGTCAATTCACCTACTTCATGAGGAACAAGGAGCTGGTCATTGTAAACCGAAAAATAGTCTTCAAACTTTCGCAGCCTAAAAGAGCTGTCAAAAGGTGCTTGCTTAATAAACGCAAAATTGACCTGTTCTGAGGGGGAACTTTGCTGTTCAAGTGTTCCATCTCCATCAAAATCAATGTAAATTTCAGCATCAAATCCAGCGACTTCAACATTATCTAATACCTCTGCCGTGAATCGTAACGCACGATCTTCGACAGCAATCGCTCCTGTCGCTTGAGGCGTGAGTACATTGATTGTAGGATCAACAAGATCACGAATTACATTGAGATGGATGGAGGTTGCACTCCTCACTGTGCGAGCGTGACCAAGAGTCACTTCCGTTGCGGTGGCGGACAGTGTCAATGCATTGGGAGCCTGTCCATAAGTTACAGGCACAAGAAACTCAAAAGGATAATCCGTATCTGTCAGTGTAATATCACCTGCTGTACGTCCAGTGACATCCAACGATACACTCTGAATACCTACATCATCAATCGCATTAACTTGGACAAGAACATGCTCTCCTTCCATGTAGGTTTCGCCTGTGACAGGAGTCGCAATAACTACTGTGGGAAGTTGATCTTCGACAACCTCCAAATCAATGGTTTCCATGACCCTGTGGCTGTCCCATAGCGCCTGCGTACATACACCTGGCGCAAGGTCAGAGTCTGTAACCTGACACACCTGCGCACCGTACTGATCTATGGCCTCAACTTCCAATAAAAGCACGTTACGTGTAGCATCAGTACTATCCTGTTCAGGCACATCAAACGCAAATTGCCAAGGGGCCTGTCTAAGCACGAGTGTTTTTAT
This sequence comes from uncultured Pseudomonadota bacterium, assembly GCA_950059285.1. Lineage (GTDB taxonomy): Bacteria > Myxococcota_A > Bradymonadia > Bradymonadales > Bradymonadaceae > CATLTV01. The sequence goes on from CATLTV010000145.1 coordinate 8,284, forward strand.
TGGTGTTGAATCGCCCATACGCCTAACAACCATGCGTACTTGCTCCACACCAACATCATCAAATGCCTGTACATTCACTGACACTTGGCTTCGAGCTACAATCTTTGCACCATTTTCAGGAGAGATAATGTCCAAAATAGGCGCCAGATCAGGAAGAATACTGTAACGCTCACTGACCTCTCGCATATTACCCGAGCCATCTTTTACTCTGAGCATGACGTTTAACGCAAATATCGTCTGTCGTGTAGCATTAAGCCCGGGGAATTGAGCTGCAATTTCATCATGCCTTGGAATCTGCAAGGTATAAGTGTATGTGGGAGTATCAATGTTCTGTTCACTTGCAAGAATTGCATCTGTGTTGGGAATGCCGCGAACACGACGACGTAGTATGGGCGAGCTTTCCTGAGTCATACCTTCGTGAATCACCTCAAACGAAGTGAACAGTTCCATTTCACTCACAACCACATTATCAAATGCCTTAAATGATATGGTCATTGGAGTACGTTCATAAGGCGCTGTGCCCACGAGCGGTTCAAGAATTTGCCCTTCTGGATTGATTGTATCTGCCACGGACACAATATCAATCTCATCAAGCCCCAGGGCACTAGACGCATCTGTCATTTCTGCGATCACACGCATTGACGGATTACATTGAGGTTGGTCTGCAGGTCGAGGACCACAGGGGGCCGTAAGGGAGTTTGGCATATCGAATATAAATCTCTCAATACCAAAAGACTGAGAGTCTCGACGAGCTAGCTCACGTGCCGTTTGCTCACCATAACGTGTGGAAAGACTTGTATAAATCTGCTGTAAATTCTCATCAATCTCCACATCATTCAAGGGGGTGTTCAGATTCTGATAATCTTCACGTGATACGGGAGAAAGAGTCACTCCATCGAGGGTAACAACTAGATTATCCCAGTTGATAGGACGGTCATCAACGACCATCACATCCATGACCAATCTCGGAGTTCCTGCCACAATGTTCTGATTGTTGGCAGGAGACAGAATGCGAACTTCTGGTGCCACATTCTGTAAGGGATGAATGATAAATGTACGTTCCTGAGTCACACCCAACATATCTGTCACGCGCGCACGATAACGTTTAGATGTAGTCGATAAAAACTCCTGAACGGGCATCATTGAACCACGTTCAAGCACTGTACGCACACGTAGAGAGGAACACTCTTGGGGATAATCTTGTGTATACAGTGCTGGCTCAATGCGAGTACCTACAGGAGTAATTTCATACAGTTCGAAGCGCTGAATACCATTATCATCATCCAACCTGAAATCGGCCTGCCATTCACCTCCAAAAGGCACCCAGAACTCACCCTGATCCAGTCTACCCTGAGTTGTAATATCTCTGGCAAATCCCGAACCTACACGATCGCTTTGGAATCGTGAAAAAATCAGCTCTGGTGCCTTGTTGCGTACATAAGGTCGAGTCCATACTAATTCCGATTCACGCCCTGATCTATCACGTGCAACCACACGTAAGGATACCTCATCAAACGTCGCGTTTACTGGCACATCATAGAAAAAATCACGTTTGTTCTCATTGAGATGTCCCGATGACTTGAACACATTTGAACCATCCTGTGCCACCACATAAATAGACTCAATAACACCTGACGGATCAGAAGCATGAAGTGTGAACGCTATACGCTCACCTTCTACAAGAGCTTTTCCTTCTTCTGGACCATCCAGAGAAAGTATTGGACTCGTAACATCAACGTCAACAGCACGCTGTCCCAATACAACACTGCTCACATCAGCCTGTTCTGAGAATCGATCCGTAATCACTCCCAGAAGAGTCAGGGCACTGGTTGTCGACATATCAGGTAGCCAGAATGACTCACGATGAAGCTCACCGAAACCAGACGTACTGGTACGCATGGCATGCATTCCAAGTACGGCACTTTTTCCTGTCACATCATCACGCCATACTGTCGTCATCAACATCTCAAATAATGAAAAATTCGAGGTCAGTGATTCTGGCACATCGCGGGGCACTTGAATAATGATGCGTTGCAGCGGAAAGTTTGGCAGGCCATCAAGAGGCGCCACATCCAGTCTTGGCTCAAGAACCAAGAAACTGGCGCGCCTGTTTTTCATTTCATCTAGCAGGTTGATGGCTACACCACTCGAAAAATAATATTCTTCAAGACTGTCGCCAGTACATTCACACCCATCACAGTGGGTGTAAGCTTTAAGAATAAATGGAACCTCTGTACCGTTCACATTCAACTGAATGGTATTTTGAGTCAGGTTATTAAGGTTTGCATGACCACCATAAAAGCTTGGTGTAGGCCTTAACCTGGCTTCCCCCTGAGATGTTACCGAGATATAAGGCACACCATGCAAACGTAACTCAATATCTTGACCTGATGCCTCTGGATAAGAAAACGAAAGCTCAGGAGAATGGCCTGGATCGTCAGCATGAGCAGGCGCAACATAATATGGTGTGACCACATGACCCGTGGGCTGCCTTGCTCCCATATCTGTCATACCAGAAAGCGTGGTGAACCCTGTGAAATAACGAAGTGGTGACTGTTTTGATACAAAGTCGTCGCGTGCCTCAACTGTGAGGGCATTCTCGTTTTGCGTCACTAGAATTTGCCCAGGTTCTGTATTCACGAGTGTCAGTAGTGGTCGCTTATCTTGCTGAATCTCAAAGTTAAGATTCTGAACAACCTCATTACCATATGTATCACGGGCAAATGCCTCGACTACAAGAATGTTATTGGCTGGATTGAGTTCATCAAACGCAGGTACTTCAAGGTCTCCAAAGAGTGCCGTGCTCTGCCTTGAATCGGTAAAGTCTTGCTGAATTATGGGTTGGCCAGGAAGACTAAGCGTCACCTGTTCAAGACCTAAATCATCGTTATAATCAATCTTGATACTTATTTGCTGCTGCTCATGGACCTGAAAGGATGAGGGCTGTGTAAGCTTAATTGTAGGTAACTCTGTATCTCCCAACACAGTCAATTCAACTGGTGGACTCACACTTGAGTTGACTCCCCGGTCACGAGCAACAAACTGTACAGTATACACATCACCAACTGTTACATTCTGTACACCTGGAAGTTTAACCTGACCCTCAAATGTTGTTTTAAAGCGTTGTGCCACGGTCTGTGTACCAAGACCATCAGGATTGGGTCGTTCAACCTGAATAGTTTCATCTTGGCGATTGAAACGCTCAAAAGATATATCTGCCACTGGTTGTTGTGTCGCATCCAGAAAGAGAACTTCCATATCCTCAATGTACTGATTGTCTTCAGCTACACCACGTACATCAAAGAGTTCACCTGGTTTCAAACCAAACGCAGCAACAGGTTCTGAAATAGTCACCAGTGGTGGCTCAAGATCGTCAAGTAACGTCAGCTCGTGGTCTACACGATTGATCTGCCCTGAACTATCTTCCACCTCCACGGTGATCATAGTGGGCTGAGCCTCATTACGATGAGGCGCACGAAATACACGCGTAACAGTACGGTCTGCACTCATAATATCAGACAGATCAAAGTGAAGAGGGTCATCTGTATTGACTAATGTATAAGGCTCCTCACCAGGCACCTCCAGTGTCACTCGCTCAACCTTGATGTCATCATTGAGAATTGCGGAAAATGTGAACAATTCTCCTTCCATCATCCTCAAGCCAGGTTGAGGATCTAGCACCACAGCTTCGGGTAACTCGTCATCTACCGTGAAGAAGGTTTCGGTAGTTGATGCTACGTTCCCATAAATGTCTTCGCCTGTAAGTGTTATAGCAATGGACGCTTGGTTATCTGGTAACAACAAGTTAGTCGTCCCCTCAAGCACCACCCCATCATCCTCTCTTACATAGACCACATCCTCGCCAAACTTGATCTCCACACGTTTAAAGGGCGATTCATCTGCAAGATGCCAAGCAAATCGAACGTTTTGACCTGAAATCAACGCGCTGCCTGGTACTGGTTCCACAAGATCCACGACAGGCGCCCGAGTATCTTCAACCAGTGTACCCGTAGCAATTGTATTAAGATCTGGTGGGTCAAGATGAGCCTGAGGTTGTAACACAGTATCTTCCACATCTGCGGTCCATCTTATACACCTGTTTTGCGCTAATTGAAGCGCCAAGTACAGTGATTCAACCTGAATATCAAATGTATGCTGGAGCGTTTTCTGCGCCACTTGTGGAACATACTCTACACTCTGACTCACGACAGGGGAGCTTGATATAGTAAGGTCTGTACAAGCCTGTGCAAAAGCTTCTGTGTGAAGAGTCACCTTCGTAACACCCACATCATCCTGACTTACCACACTTACACGCGCTGTCTCATGAGGCAAAAATGACGTCCTGTTCACACGCACTTCCTGCACGGTGGGAGCACTGTCCTGTACCACTTCCACATCCACATTAAGCGTGCTACTGTTGCCTGCACTGTCATGAGCGATGACTTCCAGTGGATAGAAATTTGTGTGTCCTTCCTGATATGCAGGGATGTCGACGAGAATCACACCTGTAAAGCCATGTAGCGCTCCGGGAATAGTCTCTGGCACTAGATCAGGTGAGCTCAGAGGAGACTGACAAGATCCACCAAGCACGTAGGCATCACCCAATCGACACACACCACTCAAAGACAATGATTCAACACCTACATTATCATAGCCTGATATCCTAAACAAAGTACGAGTACCTTCAATAACTTGAGCTGTATTGTTTCCTGAAATTGCAGGCGCTGCAAGATTGACCACTGGTTGTTGGTCATCAGGCCCAAGTGTAATGTTGATGTCTGCACTTGAAGTACGTTGGTTTGCACTGTCAATAGCATCAACACGTAAATTCACCTGTGTTGGACGTGGTATACCCGCACGTGTGGGGTAACTAAACGCATAGGGAGACGCGTTATCTTGGTGAACTAGTTGACCATCAACAAAGAACTCAACGCGCTCAAGACTCACATCATCTGTGGCGGAAGCTCGTATTTCCAGAGGCTGTCCAGAGACATGAGAGCTTCCTTGTGCAGGTGAAATAATTGATGCTGTAGGAGGCTGATCAGGGAGGGCCAGCAACGAAAGCACTCCTGAGTCGACCTGCTCACCATGAAAATCTTCCACAGTCGCCACAATATCAACCTGACGATTGGGTGTAATACCCGACACATTCCATACTAATTGTTGTGTTGTTTTTTTATATGCAATGGCACTCAAACTACCTGAAGGGTTAACAGCTCGATAGGATGTAGTTCCAATGAGTTCACCTGTATCAAGTCTTTTAAGAGAAAGACCTGTACCCTCATCAAGCGTATCATCTGCAATTTCAATATTGAAGGTAAGTTGCTGACCATTTGTAATGGTGGTGTTCGGTTGTGGTGAGACAAAGCGCACAGATGGCAAACCATTATCTACAATGACGAAGAGCCTGCTGGTTAAAAGAGTTTCATCACAACTTGAATAGTCACAAGGAACAAATTGTAAGGAACGTGTAGCTGGGTATGGAGCTGCACGAGGAACCATGATGCGACCTTGCCACACTTCAAAGTACGTACATGGATCGGTAGGAGCTAACTTCCTGCACTGAATCTGACGTGACTGCAAACGACCTGCTGCCGCACCATCAATACGTATATCAACATAGCTCAATGCTGTGGGAGTAGGTTGTTCACCCAGTTCAACAACAGCTTGCAAGGGCAATCTTGAGTCCACAACTGTTCGCTGAAGCACCTCTGGAGACTCCACAACAAGAGGCTCCAAAATAGACTCATCAGAACCAATGACATGCACAGACACTGCACTGCTTCTGGTCGTCTGGCCACGGGTATCTGTCACCCCAACCTCAAGAACGATCTGCTGGCCCTCAAGATGTTCTGCGATGTCAAGATCCAGTTCATAAGGCGGTGCTTGAAGAGAGCTTATCAATGCACCATCAAGCCAGAAGTCCACACTGTTGATACCCACATCGTCACTGATTGTAGGCTTAATAAAAAGCTGCTCGTGAATACGTACCTGTGAAGGAAGCGCCAGCGAAACATCTGGGAAGGCATCATCTGCAGTGACATCAAGTGTGGCTCTTACCTGTGGTGATGAGCTCAGCCAGAACTCAAGCTGCCCCTGTCCTGTTGTAGAACCCATCGGCTCTAATGCACGCACACTACCTTCCAACCACTCCAGATCTCCTTGTGTAACCGCAACTTCAACTGGAGCATCCTCGCCCAAAATAAAGGCTGTTTCTTGTCCACCTCCCTGTGGGCTGAACACGCCTCGGAGTGCAGGGACAGGAACAAATGCATTGAGGCGATCTAAATGCATTACATTGGAGTCATTCTCAAATTCAAGACGAACGAGTTCGAGATTGGGATCGTATGATACTTCCAGAGAGTCACTTAATCCTGTCTCAGTATGTGTAGCTGTCACCACGACTTGCTGACCCTGTGTTGCCGCCAGTGGATAAAGCAATCCGCTGCCAGTTACACGAATGAGTTCAGGATGACTTGATGTGTAAGTAATATCACGACCTGCTCCTGGAAGTTCAACATCTCCACGAAACTGATACGAGAGAATGGGAATAACTCGATCCGTTTGCACAGGGTGATTGAACACCACTGCATCACGCTTTAATCGGAATCCCAACACCTCATCCACAAGTGACTCACCTGTAGGAAGAAGACGAGTCAAGCTTGCTTCATTACCCGAGGCATCAATCACATATGCCTCAATCAACACCAACGCATCAGCATTGATCTCAGATGCACTTAAAGTATCCTTTATACGAAAAGATGCTGTAAACTGTGTCTGGGTATCTGAGTTGGGGTAAATCGTTTGGTAGCCCTGGGAATCTGCAAATGAAGATAGGCGTGCCTTATCTACACTCCCCCCCACCGCTCGCAACTCCGAAGCCCTTAGACCAAGTAATGAAACCTGCAAACGTGTAAGGTCTGTGTCATCACTTGCCACAAACCTTACATCAAGCCACTGTTCTCCTCCCCTTTCCACAATTTTAATAGATTGTTCTGCAAGAGAAAACTCTGGTGCCTGACGCTCCACTGCAAAACTTTCTGTGTAATACTCAACGCTTCCATCAAGTTTGTGAAGCGCAAGGGTGGGGCTCATGGATTGCGTCACGTCAAACTCAAACTCGACGGTACACTCTCCCCTCGCATCCGGAATCAACCCTTCTGTAGCAATTTGAGTAAAGCCTGATGGGGTTTGTACTTGTACAAGCTTATAACTCTGACATGATGCAATACGCGCCAGAAACCCTGCCTCAGTACGATAGGTTGTTAACGCTTCTCGTACACGTATGTCCACGCCCTGATTTGCATGTAACGTTGATGTATTGTTGCAAAGCATATACACCACAGTACACGCCAATGCCATACATATAGCTATCACAAACCATCGAGTTGCACTTCTCAACGACATACACACCTCTCTTTTACACTGGCTCTGGAATAGCAATCATGCCATATCCAACATGATCGGATAATCAGTAAATCAAGATGCATAATGAGTCGCCCCCCTTGGGTCGAGTTCTTGGCCAGAACGGACAGAGCTTTAAACTGTTCAATTACATGAAGATTTTAACCATCACGAGTTAAAAAAGAACTTCATATTCTGAACACCATCTGATGAGATGTTGTATTCGAGTGCTGTAAAGATCGCTGTACAAGACGCGAATTTTATTCGGCCGAAGCATGAGATTATTTGATTCGAGTGTCAAGCTATTTTCATGTAACACCGTATTCTTTAAGAGATCTATAAAACCTGCTGTAAAGTTGAACCAACTTTATTCGTACTTTGAAATATACTATCGATTTCGTATCACAAAAGTCTGTTCAGTCTCCTTATTTTTTACAGCGCTCAGAATGAAGGTCTTTCTATTTCATGAAGCACACAACCTCACATACTTTACTCAAGACATTGCTCTCACTCATTGCAGGCCTCTCTTCATGTACCACACCTCCAGAGCCAGGCATGACTGAGCAAGATCAGTCCATGAGAGACATGTCTGGGGACATGTTTGATATTGAACCTGATATCGAACCCGAGGTTGATCTGGTGGATATGAACACGCATGATATGGAAGACATGGACAACACACCT
>CATLTV010000146.1 GCA_950059285.1 uncultured Pseudomonadota bacterium
GAATGAGCGCCACTATGGTGCGTTGCAAGGTTTGAACAAGAAGGAGACTGCCGAGAAGCACGGCGCAGAACAGACATTTGAGTGGCGTCGTAGCTATGACACACCACCGCCCGCGCTTGAGGTATCGGATGACAGGCATCCCTCACACGATCTTCGTTACCAGGCGCTTGCCCCTGACCAGATCCCAGCCACGGAGTGTCTCAAGGATGTGGTGGAGCGTATGCTTCCGTACTGGTACGACGTGATCGTGCCCCAGCTTCGTCAGGAGCAGCGTGTGTTGGTTGTTGCGCATGGTAACAGCCTGAGAGCGCTGGTGAAGCACCTTGATAACATCAGCGATGATGAGATCTCATCGTTGAATATCCCCACAGGAATTCCTCTGGTGTATGAGCTTGACGAGGATTTGAACGCTGTGAAGAGCTACTATCTTGGCGATGAAGAAGCGGCGAAGAAAGCTGCTGAAGCGGTGGCGAACCAGGCGAAATAGTTCAATATGATAGCACGCAAAAGGGGCGGTCATTGATATATCAATGATCGCCCCTTTTGCGTGCTATCATATTGACTTGATTACTTTTTCTTGACCTTGTTTTTGATCGTAGGTCCAGTTGCCTTGGTATCAGCAGCTTTGGTGTCGGCGGCCTTTGCATTTGATGCAGCGTCGTCGGTTTTGGTGTTGGCGGCCTTGGTCTTTGAGGGGCCTTTGGCAGCGTTCAGATCGCCACGAGGTTTCATGCGGCTCATGCGGCCTTTGAATGAGATCCCATACCAGCCTTCACCATTTCGGCCCGAGCGCAGGGTTTGGATGTTGAGGATGGGTCCAAGGGAGTTTTCCTGAACGAACTCCTCGTTGAACTGGAGGCGCATGCTGATGTTGGAGTTGGACTGTCCAGCTTTTGCGCTGAGTTCCAAGTCACCCCAGATCTGCATGTGTACATCGAGTCCCTTGGCGTTGAAGTTATCAAAGACAAACGCGGGTGTTTTGCCACGACGTTCCACGTGTCCCTTGAAGGTGAGGTTACCAAGGCTAGTGCGTGGAACCTCAAGGTAGGCCATGGAGGGGAGCTTGTCTGTTTTGACCTCGGCAGGACCAATCGAGAGTTTATTACCCGAGAGATCGATGGTGCCATCGACAGGGAGTCCTGTCTGTGGGTCGAAGATAAAGGATGCGGTGCCATTCATGTAGCCAAAGGCGGGGACGCCAGTGGCGCTTTCGATGACAGCGGCACGGTACATGTCGAGGTTATCGAGCTCAGCATCAATGAAGATTCCATCGCTGCGAGCGATGACGAGGCCCTTGACGAGGCCACCATCGTTTCCATCGCTGTTGAAGTCGACCTGGAACACGCCTGCGCCACCGAGGTTAATGAGCGATGACAGGAGGCTTGCACGCACGGCCACGCGAGGGATGCGCACGGTCATTGGTTTTTGGGGTGGAGCGCCATCGCTGGCTTCATCGAGGGCACGTTGTTTACGTTCCTCGCTCCATTTTTCCTGAAGGACGACATTGTGGAGTTCAATGCCAGAGAACCACCAGAGATCGAGGTCAGTGATATTGACCTCCCAGATCCTGACATTACGCTTGGAGCGGTCCTTACCTTTATTGAGTTGTTTCTCCGCCTGCACGATGATGATCTCCTTGATTCGCTCATCGGGGAAAGTAATGGCGAGGCAGGAGAGCAATGTGATGACGATAAAGATGAGGTAGGCCAGGATGCGTACTGACCGTCGTTCAAAGATCGCGAGCATGAGGTTATCCTTCTGGGTCTTTCTGAATGAAGGTTGAGATGACGAGATTTGCTCTTACCATGCCTGGTTTACGGCGAAGTTCGCGCAGGTTGATACGCTTGATGATGACAGGTTCTTTGCTCTGCTCGATGCGGTCGAGCAGGAGAATGACCTTGTCCATCTCACCTTCCTTGATATCGATCTTGATCTGGTTTTCGGTGATGATCGGGCCGCCATCCTTGTTACCAGCCGAGAGGGGGAGTTCATCCTCGTCGTAGTTGTCGATTTTGATGTCGACGGCGCTGGCGTGTGTGGCGACAAAGCTGGTGAGCTTGAGTCTGTTATTCTTGAGCACATCGGCGCTAAAGCGCTGTGCATCTGCGTCGCTGGTGCCGTTTTCCTGTGCCTGCTGAGAGATATAGACAGGGCCAAACTCCTGGAGCGCCTCCAGTGTTTTTTCATACTGTGTGATTTCTTTACGCGTGGAGTCCTGGGACTGTGTAAAGAAGTATATTGCGCCAGCGATGGAGAGCACGCAGAAGTTGATGAGCATAAGCACAACGAGCTTCTTCTCGCGTTCGGAGAGGTTTGACAGAGCGCCTGATGTTGCTGATTCTGACATGATGTGGGCCGTGTGTTTCTTGAAAGTTTATTTTCGTAAATTCAGTGGCTTACGTGTGTTTATGAGCACGCGCTGGAGATCTGGAGTTCAAAGTTGACCTCATCCTCTTTTTTCACCTGGAGCTTATCCTTCTTGATGGATTTGAGGCATTCAAGTTGTTCAAGATCGGAGACAATATCATCCACAGCCTGAGGTGTGGTGGTGGTGCCGTAGAGCTGAATGAGGTTACGTTCAGCATCGACCTCGATCCTGCTCAACTCCAGTTTGACATCGGGGCGAATTCTGGAGGACAGCTCAAAGAACACCTCGTAGGCGCTCATTTTTGGGACAAATCCACCATCGCTTGTCTCCTGTGTTTCGACGCGTTTTTTGATCGCGTCTGCCTTGTAGAGGGGTTTACCAAAGACCTTCTTGGTTTCTTTTGTCACCGCAGCACGCATGGCGTTGCGTTGTGTGTCGAGGTCACGTTTTTGAAGGAAGAGTGCGACGCCAAGGAGCACCAGCAAGAATGCTGCGAGCGCCCCAAGTTTTTTAAGCTGAGAGTTCACATAGCTTGAGCGCCCCTTGTAGCTAAACTCTCCCTGACGCAAGTTGACACCACGGATGCCAGCGCGGTCCTGTACAACTTGCAGGGCCATGGCCAGAGGGGTGTGCATCTTTGCGGGTGCGTCCACATCGAGTTCATCCTCACCTTCCACGAGTCCTTTCAGGCTGAGCGTATCAACGGGGACGCCAAGCTGTTCGGTCAGGTAGGTTGAGATGTTTTGAATGCGGCTGTTTCCACCAAAGATATAGATCTGGTTGATCTCCACACGTTCGCGAGCGTAGAGCGCCTTGAACGTGCGTCGAAGGTCGCGCAAGAGCGGCTGGAAGGAGCCTGTAATGGCATCGTTAAGCGCCTGAATACTGGGGTCCTGAATCTGGCCAGCGGGCACGATGGCACCGCGTGAATGTTTGACCTTGTTGGCCTCGGCGTAGGACGCCTTGAACTTGGCAGCGATCGACTCGGTGACGTGTTTGCCGCCATGGTTAATGGAGCGTGCGAGTACGGTTTGGCCTTTTTCGATGACGTGGACAAGGGTTCGTTCATGCCCCATATCGATCAGCGCAACGGTCTGGTGTTGTGATTCGGGGACGTAGCCTTCAGCCAGGTAACGGAGCATGAGTTCAGGGATGCCCACGACGGTGGGGTTCACATGAACATCGCTCAGATCATCAAGGAGATCTTGCATGTCAGACTTGCGAGTGGCACCGACAAATGCTTCAGGTTTGGGCGCTTCTTCAAGGTTCTCTGTGACTTCGCCTTCATGTGCATTGATGAAGAAGTCGTAGAGGAGTTCATCAAGACCAAAGGGGAGCTTTGAGCCAAGCATTCCAGGCAGGATTCGCGAGACCTTGTTGGGGTCAGAGAAGGGGATATCCTGTACCTGAAGAGAGAAGCTCTTGCCATGAGGCATTGCGATGACGATGGCACCACCTTCGGAGTCAAGGCGAGCGAGCAAGGCTGTGATGGCACGTTGCCAGGGTTGTTCCTCGTCGTCATCTACCGTGGTGGATTCCACGACAGGCGCATCCTCTGGTGTGGGGGGAGCCCACTCACCTGTAGGTTCATCTGCATCTCCAGGTTGCTCTGCTACGGGCGTAGCGGGAGCTGCCGTGAGTTGTTGAGGTTGATGATCCTCGATGTGCTCTTCTGCAAACGCAACGATCTGGTATTTGCGTTTTGGATCAAGGGCGACGCCTTTGACAGAAAAGGTTCCTATGTCAATCGCAATAAGCAACATTTACGCTATCCTCTGTTCATTCAAGCTTACGTACGTGTGTCTTGATAGTTCAAGCTCTACGGGATGGCAATCTTGGTCGGTAAGATTCTTTGCCATGTGTCATTTTACTCCACTCTCCAGTAGAGGATTCTGCCCTTGGGCATAAACTCGCGTTGTTCCTTGAGGGCTTCCTTGAGCTCCTTGAGGTCTTCGCTGTCGTCTTCCTGTTGTTCAAGCTCTTCTTCCTCGGGCAAACGTCGCATGGTCTTGTTCATGTCAATGACAACTTCAATGCGTGTTTTGGTGGTGCCATAGATGCCGATGGCATCGACCCTGAAGATCTGTGGCGAGCTTGTGGATACATCGCGCGTGAGCCCATTGCTACTAAACTCCACGGTCCATGCGGGGAAGGTGGGTGCAGCAGGATCAACAGCCATTTCTGGTCTGAGCGCGACGACCTGTTGGTAAAACGGTGAGTATTGTAGGAACTGTGCCATGATCTCGGGGTTCTGCTTGAAATCATCAATAAACCTTGGGAGCTGGCCTGTGGTCAGGAACGCCACGGGCTGACCTTTCTTGGCAGAGGGCAAGATCTTGCTCTCGTTGGAGCCCACGTAAGCGAGCAATACGCTGATGGGATCGCTGAAGAACTGTCGCAGTCCATCAAGTGCCATGGCAAACCACAGGATCTGTGTGGAGACTGTAGGATCGCGTGCGCACAGGTTAAAGCCAGAGACATCCTTGGATGAGCCAATCGAGACGTTACGGCACAGGATGGAGTAGAACACAGGCGCTTGCGCGACGTTGATATCGGGTTTGCCCACATCGTAGACAGTGAACTTGTCGGCAAAGTTGGCCATGAACTCATCGCTGACGCCGTGCACAAGGTGCAAGTCCTCGACGTGTGTGATGAAGGCGTCGCGTGGCTTGATGCGCACACGATCGTTTCTGCTATATATACGGCCTTCATCACCGCCTGATGTCTGAATTCCACAGTCTGCGTTCAGGGTGATGGTGTCCTGATCGGGATCGATGAAGTCGACGATGTTTTCCAGGACGCGCTGGCGAGTCATGGTCTCTCCGAACTCATCCTTGCGAGAGAAGAGGTCGTCGTAGCGAGGATCGATGAACATGGCACATAGCTCAATGAGATCGTTCTCGTTGAGTTTTTTGTTACCAAACTTGTTCAGGCTAATGCGTCCTGCCTCGGGAAGCACGGTGGCAGAGAATTCACCTGTGAAGTTACCAAAGCCTTCAACGCCACTTTCCTCAAGATCGATGCCGCCCACGGGAGTTTCAAGTTTGCCCGAGTAGAAGGGCTTCATGAGCAGGTCAACATATTGATAAATCTGGAAGTTTGAGCGGCGCATCGCACGACTGATGAGCTTACCCATGTCGTCATCCGTGTCGCCTGACTCTTTCTGGAGCGCGACCTGGAAGGAGAGCAACAACGTGGTGATGTTGACCGCGCTTTTGGCGAGGAAGTAGCTCTTGAGTCTGTCGCGCTCATTGGTCGCCATGACCATGTTAACGCGTGCATCGTAGGCAAACTCGATCACTACAGATGAGGTCAGCGCAATGGTGACAAGGGCGATAAGAAGGGCGACGCCGCGAGGCTTTTTGGGGAGCCCATCCTCGTCTGTGGTCTTGACCTTGATCGATGGCGTGATGTCACGCTCAAGCTTTGATAGCGTCCAGTATGTGGCCTTGCCTGCCGGGGCGATGAGACGATCAATAAGAGGGAGTTTGTGATGACTGCCACTTTGATCGTGATGTGCGGTATGATCGTGCATTCAAAACTCCAGGACTTCGGTGATGGCGATCTGCACCTGTGTGGTGAAGACCTCGGGATCGTCGTCCTCGGTGATAGGAGGGAGCGTAAATGTGATGCGGATACGTTGGGGGAGACGACCTGCGAACTCGTTGCGTGTGGTGTCCCAGTCGGTGACCCAGCGCCCCTCGGCGATCTCTTCCTGTGTGCCCACCTTGACCTGACCCGAGTCCCAGTATTCAAGCTTGAACTCTTCGATGTTGGGAATCAGGGTGAAGATGGTGCCACCACGGTCGAGTCGATCATCAAGCGTGGTATCTTCGCGGCGGACAAGTTCCTGGGTCAGATCGCCTGTGTCATCATCGCGGTGACTGCGAACTTCGTAGCCTATTTCGGCGTGGTAGCTGCTCTGTTCATCAAACTGTGTGCGGCCATGTGCGAAGGTGGTGAAGCTGACCTTTCGATCATCGCCAATCATGCCAAACTGAACGGGCTCCACGATGGCGAGTCGACGCAACTCCTCATCAGACAGAGTCGTGGGGTCGCGTTCTTCACCTGGGAGATCCTCGCCGCCATGTTGTGGTCCTGCAAGGTAGGCACCAGCAAAGTCCTTGGTGATGCGGTTCATGGCGTTACGTACGATTTGAGTGCGTTCGTTGCGTTGCTCAAAGTACTCACGCGCGGAGAAGATCTGAGAGATGGCAAGCCAGCTGATCGCTGTGATACTGACAAGGATCGAGATGGCAACCAGGACCTCCACAAGCGTAAAGCCCTTTGTGGATTGGCTTTTTATGTATGCTTTTTTGAGGTTGTTCATCTTCATTAGAGGTCTTCCGCTGCCGCATCAAAGAGGTTGAAGTCTGCCGTTTGACGGTCGACGATATATTGTACGACGGTGATTTCGTGTGTTTTTCCTCCGTAAGGAAACTCTACAACGAGCTCAACACGGCGGACTTTTTCACCAATGCGGTTGATGATCTCGGGGAGCTGCGCGATGAGCGTGGGGAGCATGGAGCTGAACGCGGCGTTACCTTGTAGCGCGCCACCTTCGCCATCCACACCACCAAAGAGCTGGGAGTTGATTTTTGCGAGGAGTTCTTCACGTGCTTCCTCGGGGATCTCGACAGGCTCTACCTTGGCAGACCAGCGGATATCCTCGTAGCCTTCCTCGCGAAAGTCGCCATCAAAGTACTGTTCATCGGTGGAGAGACCTTCCTTCATGACCTCGAACTCGAGGTCGACCATCTTGCTACGCGCGAGCATGCTCGCACGTGTTAACTCGCTGGAGAACACGGTTTGTTGGTTGGAGTTGCCCTGTGTGGCAAGCAGTACGGTGAGACCCGTGGCGAGGATGGAAAGCGCGACCAGCACTTCAAGGAGTGAGTAGCCTGCGTGTTTGAGTGAATGTCTAGTCATCATCTTCTCCCAGACCGAAGTCATCATCGGGAATGTATTCGTCGCTCAGGAGTTTGACCCTTCCTGTAAGGGGTTCAGTAATCAATGAGAACACTGCACCAGAGCTGTCCTCAAGGTGGACCACGACAGGGTCTTGCCATCCCATGGGGAAGTAGTTGATTGCGGCAAGCCCGGAGTCGATGATGTCACCGCCAGCGGTGTAAACGCGTGCGATACGGACACCCTCCTTGAGCGGTTTGGTTTTCACAAGCCCGTCCTGGACGCGCTCATAACTCACCTTGCGGTTGACCCCGAAGGGGTTGTCCTCGTCCTTGTCAAAGAGGCTTTCTTGCTCGCGTTTTTTACGCTCAAGTTCGCGAGCCTCTTCGGTCAGGAACTCGGCATCTTCTTCGCTTGGCGTGGAGCTTTCAAAGTAGGCAGCGCGCACAATCTCGGAGTGGTACGTGTTCTGGTCCAGATCAAGCACAATACGATACTGGGTATTGTTCATGCCTGCCTGGTTGTATGTGTAGCGCAGCGCGGTTGAGAGGTTTAATGCGCTGTCCTTGAGGTTCCCTGCGCTCAGAGAGCTCACGGTCATGGCACCGATGCCAAGGAGACCTGCCACGATCGTGAGCACAACGAGCACCTCCACAAGCGAGAAACCTCGCCTGTGTGAGTTTTTAAGTGCTTGTTTTGTTTGTGCTATTGTGTTCATGGTCTGGTCTTTGCCTTGTTTTTTGGTGTGATGTGTTGTTGAAGAAAATAGGGGTGCAAGGGGCGAACTTTGACGGAGTCAAAGTTCGCCCCTTGCACCCCTATTTTGCTTACTTATTACCCATGACATCATCTTCAGTGCCTTCCTGTCCATCAGGACCGGCGGAGAAGAGTTCGAAGTCGCGGTTGCCTGTCTTTCTGTAGATGTACTCATTTCCCCAAGGATCCTGAGGGACCTTTTTGGTGATGGGGTTGCGGCCTTCTGTGAGCTGCTCAAGAGTTTCAGGCAGCTTGGGAGGGGAGCTTGTAAGCATGTACTGCTCAACCATGCCAGAGAGGTTATCAACCTCAATGTTACCTTCCTTGATCTGGGACTCTTCAAGAGCACCAAGCGCGAAGACACCCACCACGCCAGCGATGGAGGCCATGATGGTGAGCACGATGAGGACCTCCACAAGGCTCATACCCTTGTTGCCTGCGTTCTGGGCCTGCTGCTGAAGCGCCTGAAGTTTTTGCTTGAGTGTGAGGCGCTCGTCTGTCTGGACAGGTGTTTGATTTATCATGGTTTTGCACTCCTTTAGGTGAGGATTGTAACACGTTGCGGTGAACATGTTTTCTTTTGTGATTAGAACAATTTAAGCGCTGTATTTATTCTCACTTGGTAAGAATAAGTCAGGGTTGGTTCATCTGTAAGATTGGCATCATAATCGCGAAGACAATGAACGCCACGGAGACCCCCATGATAATAATCATCATGGGTTCAAGGAGGGTTGTTGCTGCGTCGATACGCATGTTGACCTGCTGGTTGTAACTTGTTGCGACGTTTTCGAGCATCTCTTCAAGTTGGCCCGTACGTTCTCCGATGGAGATCATATGTGAGACCAGCGGGGGGAACTCTCCGCTTCGACGAAGTGGCTGTGCAATTGATTCACCTTCACGCACGTTGACACGCACATCTTCAATGACTTCAATCAACTTGGTGTTACCCAGGATATTCTTGACGATATCAAGAGCCTGAAGCAGCGGGACACCACTCATCAGCAAGGTGCTGAGCGTACGTGCAAAGCGAGCCACGGCGATCATGCGGATGACGCCACTGATGACAGGGAGTTTCAGCAAGAATGCATCCCACTTCTTTCGTCCCTTGGTGGATTGACGCCATTTGTTAAATCCAATCACCGAGCCCACAAGAATGGGAAGCAGGATAAACCAGTAGTCGCCAAGTGTACCGCTTATAAAGAGGAGCAGGCGAGTGGCGGCGGGGAGGGCGCGCTCCTGCTCTTCAAAGATCTGGGTGACCTTGGGGATCACGAAGATGAACAGGAAGACCATAATCGCGCTACCGACCAGAGTCATCAGGATGGGGTAGATCATCGCCGAGATGACCTTGCTCCTGAGCTCCATTTGAGCATCAAGAAACTCGGTGAGTCGTTCCAGTACGATGTCAAGGTTACCCGAGGATTCACCTGCTTTGACCATGTTCACGTACAGATCAGAGAACTGCTTTGGGTGTTGTTCAAGCGCGACGGCCAGGGATGAACCCTCGTTGACCTGACGCTTGATGTCCGAGAGGACGCGCTTGAGTTCATCTTTTTCTGCCTGCTCGGTCAGGGCAGCGAGGCTCTCCACCAGAGGGATACCTGCGCGCATGAGCGTGGAGAGCTGTCGTGTGAGCACGGAGATGTCACGAAGTGAGACGCGTTGCAAACGACGCTTGAAGTCCACCTCGCCGCCAGCGCTTGCTGCTTTGCCCTCGACCACGTCGGTGACAAAGACGCCTTTCTTCTGAAGCATCTGACGCAAGGTCGCCTTGCTCTCTGCGTCGAGCATCCCCTTGACATTTTTGCCTGCTGAATCCAGGCCTTTGTACTCGTAAACTGGCATGATGAAGTAGTTCTTTTTTGAGGTGTGCTTGTGGGTCTAAGTGATTGTATTGGTGTTGGAATTTATGCTGCAGATTCTTCGTCTTCAAAGCCTTCGGCGGTGACGCGCAAGACCTCTTCAATGCTGGTCGTACCTTGCAGGACTTTCATGGCGCCATCTTCACGCAGTGTGCGCATACCTTCGTGGCAAGCTTCTCGCTTGATGGTGCCGCTATCTGCGCGGTTCATGACAAGGCGACGCACGGGGTCGCTGACGTTGAGGAGCTCGTAAAGACCTGCACGCCCCTTGTAGCCAAGGCCAACACAGGTGTCGCAACCGCCTTCACGAGGTCGGAAAATGTGACCATTGGGAGTCTTGTATCGGAGGTCATCAGGGGTCAGGCCGATCTCAAGAAGCTCCTCATTGTTTGGACGGTAGGCTTCCTTGCAGTCAGGACAGAGTCGACGCACCAGGCGCTGTGCGAGCGTGGCGGCCACAGTGGACGCGACAAGGAAGGGCTGCACGCCCATATCAGTCAAACGCGTGAACGCACCCGCAGCATCGTTGGTGTGAAGCGTGCTGAACACAAGGTGACCTGTGAGGGATGCCTTGATCGCCATCTCGGCAGTTTCAGCATCGCGGATCTCACCGACCATGATGACGTCGGGGTCATGTCGAAGGTAACTTCTGAGGCCCGAGGCAAAGGTGAGGTCGATCTTGGGGTTGACCTGCATCTGGCTGATTCCATCAAGCTGATACTCGACAGGATCTTCAATCGTCAGGAGGTTCAGGTCAGGGCGGTTGATTTCACTCAGGCAGGAGTAAAGCGTGGTTGTTTTACCTGAACCCGTGGGACCTGTGACGAGGATGATGCCGTGTGGACGTTTGATCAGGCGAAGCAGTGTGTCGAGGTGATCGGGGGCAAATCCAATCTCTCTGACGTTCAGCTTCATCGCTGACTTGTCGAGCATACGCATGGTGATGCGTTCGCCGTGTGCGCTGGGCGCGGTGGCGACACGAATATCCACATCCTTACCCGCCATTTTAATGCGAATACGACCATCCTGAGGTTTACGTTTCTCAGCAATATCAAGTTCACTCATAATTTTCACACGAGTGATAATGCTGGAGAGGAAGCGGCGAGGAGGGTTGGCCACGCTTTTGAGCACACCATCAACACGGAAGCGCACACGAAGCTCTTTTTCACCAGGTTCGATGTGAATATCGGAGGCACGCTCTCGAATGGCCTGAATAAAGAGGCTGTTCACGAAGCGAATGACGGGGGCCTCGTCATCACCATCCTCATCGATCAAATCCTTGACGCCGCTCTCAATGTCCGCTTCTTCTGCGCTTGGGCCATCCTCGTCATCGATGTCAGCAAAGCCACCACCAATGTCACGGCTCTTGCGTTCAAACGCGGCGTTGATGGACTCAATGAGCATGCCACGAGGAGCGATGATCGGATGAGCTTCAAGGCCAAGAAGGATGCGGATCTCGTCGAGCACCTCAAAGTTCAGAGGGTCGTAAATGGCGACATCTACATGGGATTCATGACGTTGAAGTGGGAGGATCATGTTTTCGCGACAGAACCCAAGCTGGAGTGGCACGAGCAAGGAGAGGTCGAGCTTGTCCGTGTCGATCTCCTGGACAAAGGGGTAATCCAGCTGAATTGAGAGTGCTTCAGCGACATCAACCCCTGTACATGCCTCCATGCTGATCAGGACTTCGCCAATTCGGCCACCCTTGTCCTGTTGTAGCTTGAGTCCTTGCTTGACCTGTTCAGCGGTCACCTTCTGTCGTTGTACGAGGATCTCTCCAAGGCGTTGTTTGTTGTACATGATGTCAGCTCACGAGGGGTTGATGTCAGATTTCGGGGCACGGTTCAGGAGTTCAAAAGTAGCGAGGACAGGATCAGGGTTGGTTCTCATCGTTGGTTGTTGGGAACTCTTCCTGGGGCTGTGGTTGAGAGTCCTGGCTCTCAACGGGTTTAAGGTTTGGACCTAGGATCTGGTAGCGGGGTCCAGTTTCCTCAAATGCTTTGAGGGCTTCGGCGCGAGCGGCTTCATCCTCAAGTGCGCTGTTGATGGTGTCACGCATGCGGTCCACGAGCCCACCTTTCTTCTCGTAGTTGATGGTCTTCATGTAGTTGATGTCGCGCTCCTGGAAGAGTTTGAGGAGTTCTTCTCGCTCTTGGCGTTTACGCTCATCAATTTTGCGAAGATCGCTCTCACCTTCAATGATGTAAGGTGTGAGCATCAGGACGAGGTTCTGCTTGGTTTTTACGCGGTTTTTGGTGCGGAAGAGCACACCGAGCAAAGGAATGTCACCGAAGAAAGGAACCTTGGTTTCTGTCTCGTTTTCATCGTCGCGCATCAAGCCACCGATGACGATGGTGGACTGATCCTTGACAAGGACGATGGTCTTGATGCTTCGGTTTGAGCGCGTTGGACCGAGGTCACTTGGAGCACCGATGGAGCTGACCTCCTGATCGACCTCAAGGCGCACGTACTTGGACTCATTGATCTGAGGACGAATGCGAAGCGTGATACCCACATCTTCATATTGAACCTGTTGGCCAAGCAAGCCTCCACCAAGAAGACCACTCAAGCCGGCGAGGCTGCTGGCGGTACCCGTGGTGCCGCTCAAACCCGCGAGACTGCTCAAGCCGCTGGTGGATGCGAAGCGAGGGAAGGGCACCTTGTCACCCACGATGATCTCGGCTTCTTCGTTATCCAGCGTCATCAAGGATGGTGTGGAGAGGATGTTAATGTTGTCCTCTCGCTGTGTAGCCTGAAGGTAGACTGCGAACGCTGAAGGTGTGAGGCCAAGGTTACTGATACCAGGGATGCTGATCGCGGGGCCAAGCAAGGCGAGTAGACCGCCTGATGTGTCGGCGGACTGAGGGGTCTTGAAGATCCAGCCACCTTGCGTGTCTGTGACAGCTCCAGATTCCACCGCTGATTCAGGGATGAGGCCATCAAGTTCCTGAGGTGCGAGCGCGTTTGCGCTCAGACCGAGGCTGAGGTCATCCTTGAAGTTCAGCTCCATGATGACGGCTTCGACGTAGACCTGTCGGCGAGGGCGATCAAGGAGGTTGACGACCTTCTCAAGAGCCATGAAGTCACGTGGAGAGGAGACGACAATCAGGGAGTTTGTAGGCTGGTGTGATGTGATTTGTACATCACCCTGGAGAAGCTGCGCGACGTTGCCCGCGGTGGATGTAGACGCGGTGCTGGAGGAGCTTCGGTTGGTGCGTCGTGAGGACGATGATGAGCCCGAGCGCGAGCCACTTGCGAGGCTTGAGAGTGTGCCAGCAAGCTCTTCGGCGTTGGCATATTCGAGGAACTTGACGTGGATCTGGCCACCCACAGCGGTGGGGACGTCAAGGAGTTCGATCATCTGTTGAATGCGTGTGAAGGAGCGCTCATCGCTGAGAATGATGAGCTGGTTTGTGCGTTCATCGGCGATGATTTCGCTGATGTCGACATCAAGTGTGGTGTCACCTTCGCCCTGGGTTTTGCTCTTGACGTTACGACGTGCTGTGGTGCTGTTGCCGCTGCTGACGTTGAAGATCTCGTTGAGCTTGCCCTGGATCTCGGTGGCATCGGCGTGAAGGACCTTGTAGACGTAGACCTTGTTGGAGCCCTCTGCCTGGTCAAGACGGTTGATGATGCGGCGCAAG
Source organism: uncultured Pseudomonadota bacterium (assembly GCA_950059285.1). Taxonomy (GTDB): domain Bacteria; phylum Myxococcota_A; class Bradymonadia; order Bradymonadales; family Bradymonadaceae; genus CATLTV01. Next base: position 13,539 of record CATLTV010000146.1, read on the forward strand.
CGACGCAGATTTGTGCCGGTTTCTGTGACGATGAGGTTGTTGCCGTACGTGATGATGTTTGCATTGGTGGAGGCAAACTGCTGTACGATCTTCTGAACCTCGGCGACATCAGCGTTGTTGATAGGGAGGAACGCTGTGACCATACGGGCTTCATTGGGGATACGTTCTCCCGCACCGATCGGATCAAGGGGTTCCTTGGCAGCGTTTTTGCTGGGGACGATCTTGAGGAAGCTGCCCATGGGAACGACGGTGAGGCCGTTCATATCAAGCGAGGTCAGGAAGAGCTTGTAGGCTTCATTGATGGTGATGGGGTTTGGAGAGATGATGGTGATCGTCTTTCCTGCCTGGAGTGTGTCATCAATGATGAAGTTCTTGTCCATCATGGAAGAGTAGAACTTGACGACCTCTTCGAGTTGAGCCTTGCGGAAGTCGATGGTGACCTTGATCCTCTTGGGCGTCTTTTTGGGGCGGTAGTTAGGATCGAAGTTTGGGGGGAGGTTGAAGGTCTCGTTGGGGTCAGCGTTTTCAGGGGTGATGACCTCTTTTTCCTTCTGTGAGTCGTCCTGCGCCATGACCTGTGAAGAGGTGGTCATCACACCTGTGGTGGTGGCACCAAACAGGAGCAAGCTACTCAACAGGCGCAACGCCCTGACGCGACTGGGGTGTCTTGCAACAGAGGATGAAGAGGATGCTGATTGTGAACGTCTCAGGTAGGTCATAGTGGCTCTGGCCGTAGTTAGTTAAGTTGATGTGTATGTGTTGACTTGATGAAGATATCGTGTGTGGGTTTACTTGATGTTATATTTGATCTTTTCGGTTTTGCCCTTGCGCTCAACCGCGATGACCACGGAGTCGGCTTCCTTGAACCGCTCCATGAGCTCCATGGCGTGTGCCTGGCTGCGGATGTCGCTGCCATTGACAGACATGAGCACATCACCGCTGGACATGCCAAGCTGGCCGTAGATGCTGTTGGACTGCACGTTGACAAGCTTCAACCCGCTCTTTTTGCCATTCTTGTAGTTGGGGACAACGGTGGCTCCCTGTGCGAGAGCCTGGCGATCCTGGAGCTTTTCATTCATGCTCTTGCGGTCAACTGCATAGGTGTTGTTATCCACACGCTGAATTGTTTTTCCGCTGGCCTGGTTTTGTTGCTCCATGGACTTTTCAAGCGCGTCCTTGTCGATTTGTTGTGCAGAGCTTGGAAGCGTCGTTGTGGGCAGGTTTGGCGGCAGTGTCGTGGAGAGGCTCGCCAGAGAAGGGTTTCCTGCGATGCTGTCCACAAGTCGGATATACTCAAGGCGTCCGTTGCGTTCAAAGATGATGCGATCGCGTCGTACATCGGTGAGTGTGGCCTGTGCGACGATCTGCTCACCTGTGCGCACGAAGTAGGTTTGTTTGGTGCTCTCATCCTCGAGGATGGCTGTGGACCATTCGGGCTGGTTGGAGACCATGACACCCTTGAGCTTGAGGTTAAGGTCGCTCGCGACAGGGAGTGAGCCGTTACCAAACGTGGGGTTTGTTGGACCAGCTTCAACACATTGACCACCAACACATTGTTGACCTTCAGGACAGCCTTCTTCAGGGCACTGAGGTGCGTCAGTATTTTCAGGCGTCTCGGTGCAACCAAAGAAGCAGCGCTCCGAGATATTCTTGGTCCAGTTCTGGTTGCGCGTGGTCTTTGCGGTGGTGGACTTTGCCGAGGATTGTTTGGCCTGCTCGTAAAGATCAGGAACCTCGGGCACGGTGTAAGGGGCAAGCACACTGGAGATAAACCCGTTGACAGAGAGCGCAATCAGCAGGCAGACGACAGCAATCGCTCCGAGTCGGATGGTCCATCCATATTTTCTGAAAAAGTTCTCCATGTTCTCTTCTTGGCTGTGCGTTGAGCTGGTGCCCCGAGTGAATGTCGTGGACCAACCCTGATGTGAACGAGAGTAAAAGATCCATAATATGTGTGCTGCTGTGGTGCGCTCAGGAGCGCGGTTACTTCTACAGCAAATACTATGCCCGTTTTATTCTCCAGTGTTTATGCGGTGATGAGGGACGTGCAAACGCAGCGCGTGTGACATTTTGTCAATTGTGCAACGTGTGGTGTGCTCTGTGTGACATTTTGTCAATGGGTTCTGCGTGTGCGTATGTAACGTGTTGTAATGGTTCTGTATTTGTTTGTTGTGCATTGTTGACATGATGACAACTTGTCGACGTAAGAAGACAGCATGAGTTAGAATTTTTTTATCATAACGTCAAGGAGTCTATGATGATGCGTCGTTTTCTTGGTGAGGTGATCAGGGCTTACAGCTTTCTGTAGATGGTGCGCGCGGCGATGCCGAGCATTTGAGCAGCCATCTTTTTGTTACCACCTGTGAGCTTGAGCGTCTCCATGATGACCATGCGCTCGATCTCCTCAAGGGGGGTGCCAAGGGGGATGGAGATGCTGCGTTGAACATCGTTTTGATGTTGTGCGATGTGTGCAGGGAGGTCATCGACATCAATGAGGTTATCTTGATCGAGGACAACCGCGCGTTCAATGATATTTTCAAGTTCACGTACGTTGCCAGGCCAGTTGTAGTGGTTCAGGGCGTTGGAGGATGTCTGGCTGAGTGATTTGATCTGTTTGTTGTTTTTGGCGTTGTACTTTCTCAGGAAGTGTTCAGCCAGCAGAGGGATGTCTTCGCGTCGGTGTCGTAGAGGAGGAAGCTCAATATTAACGACATTGAGTCGATAGAAGAGA
>CATLTV010000147.1 GCA_950059285.1 uncultured Pseudomonadota bacterium
CTGAGCTTTACCCTGAGTAGAGGAGCGCAGGTCATTGGAGTAACCGAACATTTCGCTAAGAGGCACTTCGGATGTCACGAAGACGCTTCCCATTTTGTTCTGGTTGTTGACGATAGTACCACGACGCTTGTTCAAGCTGCCGATGACGGTTCCCATGAACTCTTCAGGAGTTTCGACGACGACCTTCATGATAGGCTCAAGCACGACGGGCTTGGCTTTTTTGTAGGCTTCGCGGAACGCCATACGAGAAGCGAGCTGGAACGCCATATCGGAGGAGTCAACGGGGTGGTACTGACCATCGTTGATGCAAGCGCGGATGTTCACCACAGGGAAGCCGATGAGGCTACCTTTATCCATGGCAGACTGGAAGCCCTTGTCACAGGATGGCTGGTATTCTTTAGGAATCACACCACCAACGATCTGGTTCACGAACTCGTAGTTTTCTGTGCCGTCTGTGGGCTCAAGGTAACCACCGACTTTAGCGAACTGACCGGAACCACCAGTCTGCTTCTTGTGCGTGTAGCTGAAGTCAGCGTGCTAAGTGATGGTCTCACGATAAGCAACCTGAGGACGACCAGTTTCAACTTCAACACCGTACTCACGCTTGATACGCTCGATGTAGACTTCAAGGTGAAGCTCACCCATACCACCAAAGATGGTCTGGCCACTTTCTTCGTCGCGGTAGACGCGGAAGGTGGGGTCCTCTTTGGAGAAGCGGTTCACAGCCTTGGAGAAGTTTGCGAGGTTTTGCTTGTTGGTAGGCTCAACAGCAATCTCGATCACAGCATCAGGCACGAACATGGAGGTCATGGTGTAACGGATGGTGTCTGCGGTGAAGGTATCACCAGAGGCACAATCGATACCGAAGAGTGCGACGATGTCACCTGCTTCAGCGTACTCGATGTCGTGCATCTCGTCGGAGTGCATCTGCACAAGACGACCGACTTTGTGCTTCTTGCCATCGTTACAGTTGAAGATCGCGTCACCTTTGTTCAAGCGGCCCTGATAGACGCGGCAGTAGGTCAACTGACCGTAGCGACCGTCTTCAAGTTTGAACGCGAGCATGACGAGTTCTTTCTCATCGGTAGGCTCGAGCACAACTTCCTGCTCGTCGTTGTCCTGGTCAAGCGCGACGTATTCCATCTCAAGAGGACATGGAAGGTAGCTGACGACGCCATCAAGCAAGGGCTGAACACCTTTGTTCTTGTAAGCAGAGCCAAGGAACACAGCGGTCATGCGACGTGCGAGTGTAGCCTCACGGATAGCCTCTTTGAGGACATCTGTAGGAACTTCTTCACCTTCGAGGTAAAGCATGGCGACGTCGTCGTTCAAGTCAGCGACAACTTCGATGAGTCTTTCGCGGTATTTTGCGACGTCATCAGCGATGTCTGCGGGGATCTCCACTTCGGTGATTTCTTCGCCGTGATCGCCTTCAAAGACCATGGCCTTCATTTCGACGAGGTCGACAACACCCCTGTGACGATCTTCAAGACCGATGGGGTACTGAACCATAACGGAGTTGTGACCAAGCTCGTTGCGGAGCTGCTCACAGACACCAAGGGGATCCGCACCAGCGCGGTCACACTTGTTCACGAATGCAACGCAAGGAACGTTGTAGCGACGCATCTGACGGTCCACGGTGATGGACTGAGACTGAACGCCAGCCACAGAGCAGAGGACGAGGACAGCGCCATCAAGCACGCGAAGGGCACGCTCGACCTCAATGGTGAAGTCAACGTGACCGGGGGTGTCAATGATGTTGATCGCGTAGTCGCCCCATGTGGTGTAGGTGGCGGCAGACTGGATGGTGATACCACGCTCTTTTTCAAGTTCCATGGAGTCCATCTTGGCGCCCACACCATCCTTACCGCGCACATCGTGAATTTTGGCGATGCGGCCTGTGTAGAACAGGATACGCTCGGTCAAAGTGGTCTTGCCCGAATCGATGTGTGCCGAGATCCCGATGTTACGAAGTTTTGTGAGGTCTTTTTTCTTGGCCATGTCGTCTTTCCGCTTATTCTCGGTGTTGGTGCCCTGTGTCCATGAACGCGTGTTGCATGTGATCGTGAGACAACAACCTGCTTCAGGGTATGAGGCGAAGTTGCAAGGTGGCTCAGTGTGATCAGGCGATACAGAGCTTGTTTTGTAAATATGAACTTCATAACGCAGTGGCAAAGTGTCTTGCTTTCCCCTTGCGTTACATCTTGATTTACAAGCTTTTTTGGTTGGTTCTACATGTTTTATGTGGAGCCACCTTCGAGCTTGTATGGGTCGCATAGCCCAAAACATCATGATTTGTCACGTGAAATTCTAAAATTCTTTGAATGACACATTATTGTGACATGAATCACGCCCTTTTCTGAGCTTTTGCGACCTCAGGATTTGCGACGCCTTTCATCTATTACTTGAGGTGCTCTTGTCAAGAGGGCTGTCAGGAATTGTTTGGGCTGACATGCCTCTTTTATAAGAGCCCTTGCGCGTCGCCAGTCTTGGACAAATTAGACGCCATGTTTATTCCTGAAAGGTTAAATTTTTCTGTGGTATACATGCCTTTGTTCTCGCCTCACCAGGATCAACGCACACTCTTTATATAGCAATCCTTGAGGAGTTGCGTTAAGGCAAGAGAGTCGTGTCGTCGTGAGTTCGAGTCTCTCGAACTCATCTGTGCCGTGGTTTATAATTTTGGCGAGGTGAGTGGTTTATGCCAAGAGTGTTGATATTGCATACAGGAGGAACGCTGGGAATGACGGGTGACCCAAGTCATGGGGAACCACTGACACCTGGTGATTATTCAAACCATCTTCTTGAGCAGGTCCCCGAACTTGGTGACATTGCTGATGTGGACTCAAGAGTCGTCTGTAACCTCGACTCCAGCGATATTGGTCCTGTCCACTGGAAGGACCTCGCCACCACTGTAGCACGTGAGTATCGCAAGTTTGACGGCTTTGTGATCATTCATGGAACAGACACCATGAGCTACTCTGCAAGCGCGCTGACCTTTGCACTTGAGGGGCTAAGTAAGCCTGTCATCTTTACCGGGGCACAGCGACCACTGGCCGCGATTCGTACTGACGCGAGGCGAAACCTGCTGGATGCCGTGGAGCTTGCGCCTCGTGATATTCCCGAGGTCGGTGTCTGCTTTGATGGCCTCCTCCTTCGAGGATGCCGTTCCACCAAGAGTAATGCGCACGACTACAGGGCATTTGATTCACCAGGATGCGAGCCTCTCGCCCGGCTTGGCGTCGATATTCAGATTAGTCAGCATTTGCGATGGCCAGGCATGCCATTTCGCTGTGATGCTCGTTTTGATCCACACGTCCTCTCGGTGCAACTCACGCCTGGTTTTCAGGCTGGCCTGCTCAAGAGCATTCTGCGCGCAGAGTCTTCGCTCAAGGGCATTGTGCTCTCTGTGTTTGGCGTCGGGACTGTGCCCACGCTCGATTCAAAGCTCTCGGATGTGTTGTGTGAAGCCAATGAGCGCGGCGTGGTCGTCGTGGCGACCACGCCATCAAGCGGGCGCATTGACTTTGGGCAGTATTTGAACTCCAGGCCCTTGCTTGATGCGCAAGTCATCCCGGGAGGGAGCATGCAGATGGAAGCTGCCACAACAAAACTCATGCATGCGCTCGCCGTCTCCTCTTCTGAGGAGGAGCTTCGTATGTATATGGAGTGGAATGTTGCAGGCGAGCTTGCTTAACGCGTCATATTTGTTGTAGTGTAGGGGCATAAGGTAAGATACTGTATTGGGGTTTTATCAAAATGGTGGGTGTAAACCCGTTGTATCGAGGCTATGTGGGCTGTTTATGCTCAGGCTTTTCATCGTTTGGTAAGACGTCAAAGAGGACTTTGTGTATGCGTAGGACGTGTCGTTTTTTGGGTGGATGTTGTGTACTTGCCATGCTGCTTTGCATGGGTTGCCGCCAGGAGGCCGAGAATGATCCTTCACAAGACATGTCCAGCATGTCTCTTGAGATCACTGGTATAACACCTGCGCAGGATGCCTCAAGCGTGGGGCTTACACAGTCCATTACGCTGGAGTTTTCTGAGCCTGTACAGTGGATCGAGGGTATGCAAGGTGAGCTTGTAATCAATCCCTCCGTGTCTGGAGATCTTACCCTGACAGAGGAGGGGGCTCTTGTGTGGTCACCCTCTCAAGGTTCGTCCTTTGCTCCCAGCACATCTTACAAGGTTTCGCTTGCCACAGACGTTGTGGAGGGCACGGGTGGTGCGCGTTTGAGTGCGCCTTTTGAGTTGTTTTTTACTACCGCCGCCACGGCAAGCTCTCTTGATCGTTCAACCTATCGCGATGAGACACTGGCTCAGGAGTCTCGCGTGCGTGCATACGCAAATGCCGAAGGGTTGCTTGATTACGAACTCGAGACCACCGCACCTCTTCTTGATGGTGGTCCAGAGGGCAACACATTGACCGTGTCAGAGGTGTCCTCCATGCCCGTGCTCCGCTCGGGGAACACTATTTTTGATGCACTGTTTGCACTCTCCATGCAGGAGGTCAGGGATAACAGGGTGTCGTCCATCAGTGATGGTGCGTTTAATTACGGACAGGGCGTGGACTGTGAGTGCTTTGAGACAGGCGCAAAGTGGAACTACGTCTGGACTCGTGACACGGCCTATGCTGTGGATCTTGGCCTGGGGATGATTGATCCTGAACGGGCCATGAACTCGCTTGATTTCAAGCTCTCTCCGCTCAAAGGTGGCGCGGAGTCTTCGCTTCAAATTGTGCAGGATACAGGCACAGGTGGTTCCTGGCCCGTCAGTACGGACCGTGTGGTGTAGGCCATTGGTGCTGCCCGCTTGCTTGACTACTTGCCCGAGTCAAGTGCTTCGGACTTTGCAAATCGTACATATATTGCGCTCAAGAATACGGTGGAGCAGGACCGTCAGGTTGTGTTTGATGCGCAGGATGGGCTTTATCGTGGTGAGCAGTCTTTCCTTGACTGGCGTGAACAATCGTACCCGCTGTGGACTGCGCAGGACACAGTACATATTGCGGAGAGTAAGAGCTTTTCGACCAATGTGGGCCATTTGAGCGCGCTGCGTCTTGCTGCAAAGCTCGCCACACGTCAGGGCGAGCAAGAGAGCGCTGCGCGTTATACGGAGTGGGCAGATGCGTTGAAGTTGGCCATTGAGCAGGAGTTCTGGCTTGAGGATGAGTCGAGTTACTCGGCGATGAAGCTTGGTGAGCTTGCCCCGCAAGCGCTCAAAAAATATGACCTTTTGGGACAGTCTTTGTGGGCGCTCTCTGGCGATGCAGATGATGCACATATCAAGCAGGCGGTGTCGAGCTATCCACACCTTCCTATGGGGCCTCCCGTACTCTGGCCCCAACAGCCCAATGTACCGATTTACCACAACCGTGGTATCTGGCCTTTTGTGACTGCATACGATCTTCTGGCAGCAAAGCGCCTTGGAAACACCAGCGTGTTTGAGCTTGACCTGGAGAGCTTGATTCGCGGCGCCGCGCTCAATCTTTCAAACATGGAGAACTTTGAGGCGACACGTCAGGCTGCGTGGTTTGACGATGGGGCGTTTTCTGGTCCCGTGGTGAACTCTCGCCGACAGCTCTGGAGCGTTGCTGGTTATGCTGGCGCTATTTTAAGAGGGGTGATTGGCGTTGATGTGCAAGATGATGCGCTCGTGGTTCGTCCATTCGTATTTCCATCACTGCATGAGCGCTGGTTCAAGGAGTCCACATCGATTGTGTTGAGTAACTTCATGTGGAAGGGCAAGTCGATTGATATTGATGTGGTGTTGCCCGGGCTTGATGGTGTGCAGGGAAGTGGTGCATATGAGGTACGCGAGATCAGGTTGAACGGTGATGTGGTTTCAGGTGGTATTACGCTTGCGATGTTGGATGACGAGAATCAGCTTCAGGTTGTTCTTGAGCAAGGTGCTGTAGAGTCTTCTGATGTGAACCTTGTGAGTGACTGGACTGATTATCGTGAGTTGTTTGCGCCCAACCAGCCTGTCCTTGATAGTGTGAATGAGAATGCCGAGCGAGGTCTGTTGGAGCTGAGTTTCTCACAGATCGATGAGCAGGGTGTGGTTTATGATGTCTGGCGTAATGGAACGCAGGTGGCGCAAGGCTTGACTGGCGGTAGCTGGGTTGATGAGCAGAGCGCAGGCCGTAATGAGGAGGTGTTCTGTTACAGTGTTCTGGCGCGCTTTACTTCGTCAGGTCATGAGTCCAATCCCTCAAGACCTGTGTGTTATTGGGGGGACAGGATACAGCAGTTGAGTACGGTTTCTTTCGCTACAGCAGAGGGTGGGACATGGAGCGAGGAGCATGGACAGGCACATTATCAGGATTGGGGTGATGTGGGTGATTCGCTTGAACTGCATGCCTGGCGAGCAAGGCAAGATGGGCCGCACCTGATTCAGTTTCAGTATGGTAATGGTTCTGGGGGCTTTAATACGGGTATTACGGCTAGCGTCAAGCAGGTTGTGTTGATGGATTCCATCACAGGCGAGGAGCTTGCACGAAAGTCTGTGGTGATGCCACAGCTTGCGGATTGGGGGAGATGGGGCGAGTCCAGTCTGGTGCGCTTTGATCTTGAGCAAGGTCGAGATTACAGGATCAAGGTTGAGGATGGGATAAACATGTCATACTTCCAGCACTTTAGCTCATATACGGGCGGGACAGGTGGTGGTGATGATGTATTTAACCGTGTAAATATAGCGGGCATCAAGATCTTGCCTCTTGGAGAGGACGCGGAGCGTTCGGCTCGTGTGACATTTGATGGTGTTGATGACCTTGGTGATGTACCACAGGAGCAGCAGTATCAGGATGTTGGCGCGGCGATGGAGTCGTGGAGCGCATGGGGTTTGGACTGGGATGATGAGTATCTCTATGTGGTGATCGTGTCACCAGCGTTTGAGTCTCAGTTCAAGGCTGTGATGTTGTATCTTGAGGGAGCGCAGGGTGCTTTTGGCGTCGATGCAAGTCCAGGGCAGGGTATGGGTTACAGTGATTTGACACCATGGGTTCCCTTTACGCCTTCTTATGTGGTGAGTGCGCGTGTTCAGGAGCAAGGTTCTGTGACGGAAGTGCCCTGGAGTGGTGCATATATGTTGAATCAAGATGGGGGCTGGGATCGTGTCTTTGGTTTTGCGCCAGGAGTTCACAAGTGGAGTTCTGCTGATTTGCATACACTTTCCCTCCGCGTGCCGATAGAGGTTGTGGGTTCACCAGATAGAATCAGATTGGCCGGGCATGTTGTGTTTGAGCAAGCAGGTCAGGAGTGGAAGGAGCTGTTTCCTGCTACGCATACTCCATGGTTGGAGGGGGGCGGACAGTTTTTCGAGGTGGATCTTGGTCAAGAGGATCATTCATCAACAAACTGGGTACTCAAGCCCAATGTCCCGTAGTCGAGGATGTTTTGAAAAGGTTCAAAGAAAAGACATTGAGGTTGCAGGATCTTCCAGGTCGTGAGGCTCTGGGGGATGAGAGCATGGAAGAGCTTCAAGACGAGCTTGCTCAATGCAAGCGTGAGCTTGCGATGAGCAAAGCGCGGGTTGAAAAGGGTGAGGCTGAGCAGCAGCGTTTACGGGATGCCTTTCGTCTGTTGTCACATGACTTGAGAGCGCCTGTGCGTGCCATCGCGCAGCTTGCCGAGTGGGTCTATGATGACTGCGTGGATTCGTTGAGTGGAGAGGTTGCCGAGAACTTGAGAATGTTGCAGTCCAGGGCGTTGCGTTTGGAGCAGATGCATCGGGATCTGAGCGCTTATGTGCGTTGTGAGCAAATCGCATTTGAGAGCGTGAGTAAGTTTTCATTGCAATCGTTGATCATGCAAGTATGGCAGCGCGTCAGTGAGGGGAACGAGGGAGAGTTTGAGTTTGTGATGCAACTTGATGAGGGGGTCAATGTGTTGACTGCCAATGTGCATCTTATTGAGACCTTGTTGGAACAGCTTCTAAGTAATGCATTACAGCATCATGATCGATGCGAAGGTTTTGTGAGCGTGATGTCTTGTTTGGAGGATGACGGCAAACGCCTTGTGCTTAGAGTCGACGATGATGGCCCTGGTATTCCATTGCATTTGCATCAGCAAGCACTTGAGCCGATGAAGACATTGAGGGCACGCGACAGGGGCGCTGGCACGGGGGTGGGTCTTGCTATTGTGCGAGATCTGTTGCGTGCGGTGGATGGTCATCTGGAGATGGAGTATACATTCCCTCAATCTTCCAGAGGTTTACGTGTGACCTGTGAGGTGCCGTTTGGTCAGGTTACACATGAGAGTTGAGATCGAAGGCATAGAGAGATGTTATGACTGGTTCTGAAGAGAGTAATGCAGGCGCTCGTCGTTTGAGCGTGTTGTTGGTGGAAGACGATCTGTTTGACTTTCAGGGGGTCAAACGGGCGTTGGTTTCAAGCCCCCACATTACACTTGTTCATGCCGAGAATCTGGCGCAGGCCGTGGAGGCTGTGCAGTCAGAGCCGTTTGATTGTTTGATTCTGGATTGGTATCTCCCTGATGGAGATGGCGAGCAGTTTTTGAGTTATGCAGCAGATGCTGTGCCCTGGACACCTACCATTATTATGACCTCTGGGATGGAGGATTTGCTGACCGATTCAGCGTTGGCGTTGGGGGCTCAGGATTATATCTTGAAGGGAGGTTTTGACGCCGAGGGTTTGCAACGTTCCATTGAGTTTGCCATTGCGAGAAAACACGCCGAGCGTGTGCGTTGGAACAACTTGCAAGTGGAGCGTATGAGTTTTGTGAATCAGATTGTGGCTGGTGTGGCGCATGAGATTAACAACCCCGTGGCCTGGATTCACTCCAATATCGATCTTTTGCGTATGCAGTTTGAGCAAGATGATGTGGATGTGGAGGAGGCCATCGAGCTGTGTCAGGAATGTATTGAGGGTGTGACCAGGATTTCATCCGTGGTGCGTGTGCTCAGGACATATGCTGAAGCGGGCGAAAAGCGCATGGAACTGTACGATGTGGAGTCGTTGCTTGATGGTGTGTTTCGAGAAGTGCGAGGGTTGCGTGAGTGGAACGTCAAGAGTTCAATCATCAAGCCACAGTCCTTGCCCCGTGTGTTGATGGATCCGAACTCATTTCACAAGGCGCTCTTTCAAATTATTTTGAACGCGTTTCAGGCGGCCTCCACGCGAGCTTTTGACGATGATAATTGTATGCTCGGCTTTGTGGAGATTGAGCTCTCCATTGCCGAGCGCCAGCTTGTGTTGGATGTACATGACTCGGGATTTGGGCTTGATAAAGAGGTCGCGTCGCGTATTTTTGAGCCGTTCTATTCCTCGCAGCGCACCACGAACCTTGGAATGGGGCTTGCTATTGCGAGAGATGTGATCATGAATCACCGTGGCTCTATTGCGGTGATGCGCAAATCGCACCTGGGTGGTGCGTGGCTTCAGACAAAACTCCCTGTCATGTAGAAAAAGGTTGGTAGTATGAGCGAGAATTCTTGGCGTCCTTACGAGGCGTCGGACTATCTTGATGTCACTGATATTGATGTGTTTTTAAACAGCGCAGCTCGCGATATTCCCGAGTTGTTTTCTTTTTCTCAAGTAGGGGCGTCCAGGCATGGACGTCCCATTTGGTTGGTGACGCTTGCGTTGGGTGATAAGCCTCTGGAGGAGCGCAGTATTTTATGGCTTGATGCGGGGACACATGCATCGGAGTGGACTGGTGTGAGTGCGTTAATGTACTCGTTATCCGAGTGGATCAAGGGGGTGCAACAGGGTGACGAGGGGTTGCTCTCATGGTTTGAGGAGCACGCCATTTTGGCGATTCCTTGTATCAGTCCTGATGGCTATCAGGCGCTTCGAGACGGCGCGCCTTATCTTCGATCCACGTTGCGACCACCGCGTCATGATGCTCCCCGTCGAGGTCTTGACCCCTGTGATATGGATGGTGATGGTGTGGTGCGTTGGATGCGTTGGAAGCATCCTGCGGGTCCTCTTGTGGAGGATGAAGATGTGCCATTGTACATGCGTCCGCGTCGTCTGGATGATGATCCTGATAAGGCATATTTTATGTGTCAGGAGGGACAGTTTATTGACTGGGATGGTGCAAGTTGGACGGGGGCCGATTCGTTGTATGGCATTGATCTGAACAGGAACTTTCCAGGCAACTGGAAGCCCTTTTCAATGTTTGGCATGGATTCAGGGGCATATAGTGCCAGTGAGCCAGAGAGCCGCGCGGTGCTGGATACATTTGCGCAGTACCCCACGATTGCAGCGGGGCTGACCTATCATACATACACGGGATGTATCTTGACACAGCCCTACAGCAAGGATGTCCCATTGCAAGAGGACGATCTGTTTCTGTTGCAGGATCTTGCTGATAACCTTGTTCAGGACACGGGTTATGTGACGTACAAGGTGTATCCTGATTTTATGTACAAGGAGGATAGCCCAACACCAGGTGTATGGTCTGATACCATGAGCACGGTCTTTGGGGTTTCCTCTTATACGGTGGAGTTCTGGAACCCTTACAAGGCGGCAGGTGTTGAGGTGGATCAGCCTGCGAGGTTATTTGCCGAGCCTGATCCCGACATTATTAAAGCGCTGGTGAAGTTTGCAGCGGGTTATGAGACCAAATCATGGGAGGTTGTGGAGCATCCGCAGCTTGGTGAGGTTGAGATTGGTGGCATTGATTATTTGCATACGGTGAGGAACCCGCCGAGAGAGAACTTGTTAGGGGAGTGTCGGATTGGGCATAACATGGCCGAGCGATTGAGGCATGGTTTGCCTCGCGTGCGTGTGAATATGGAGAGCAAGGCACTTTCTGGGGGAGGTTATCTGGTGTCATTGTTGATAGAGAACCTTGGTTATTTGCCCACATCATCGCTTCATTATGCGGCGAAGATCAACGCCTCTCCAGGGTGTCGCGTTGTGGTCAGGCAGGAAGATGGTGACGCTGTCATCGCAGCACATTCATCAAGCAAGGCGTTGAAGGAGTTTGATCATCTTCAGGGCTGGGGTGACAGGTTGCGTGATGGGGGGCGACATGCGCTCTATCCTGGTTTAGGGAGTCAGCCCTCCAGAGTATGTCTGGAGTGGATCGTGGAGTCAGAAGGTGTGTTTCATGCCGATGTTTTTGCGGGAAGAGCGGGTCATCAGAGTATTTCAATGAAGTTAGGTCAGGAGAATCAGTGAGAGGCGTTAACCTCGGAGACAAGTCGTTATACCAACGCATCGATGCCGATGCTTACTTGAACTACGCGGCGGTGTCGCCGCCTGGAGAGCATGTCAGGGAGGCGTTTTCATCGTGTCTTGATGTGTTTTCACATAAGGGCGTTGGGGCTGCGTTACCACAATTTGAAGCGCGCGAGTCGTTGCGCGTCAAGCTTGGTGAGTTGATTCATGCTGCTCGGCCCGAGCACGAGATTGCGTTTATGCCCAATACAACCTCGGGTGTGATCGCATGCGCACGTGCTCTGAAGTGGTCAAAGGGGGATCGTATCCTCGTGTTTGATGGTGACTTTCCTGCCAATGTACTGCCCTGGCAAGACGTGGCCAGAGCACATGAGCTTGAGATCGTGTGGGGGGATTTAAGGCAAGCGTTTGAGGGTGATTTGACCGCGATCGAGGCACAACTCAAGCAAGGGCTTCGACTTGTGGCGATAAGTGCGGTGACGTTTCAGACAGGGTGGCAGATGCCTCTTGGTGCGCTTGGTGCGTTGTGTGCTAAGTATGGTGCTGAGCTCTTTGTGGACGCAATTCAGGCGTGTGGTGTGATGCCTCTTGATGTGCAGCGAGACAACATCAGCTACCTTGCTTGTGGGGGGCACAAGTGGTTGATGGGGACGGAGGGTGCAGGTTTTCTGTATGTGTCCAGTGAGGCGCTTGAGAACTCACTTGAACGTGCCATGGTAGGGTGGTTAAGTCCTGAGGAGCCTTTTGATTTCTTGAGTCAGGGGAGTGGACATTTAAGGTATGACAAGTGCTTCAAGGAGAGCGCATCGTTCCTTGAAGTGGGTGCGATGAATGCGATGGGTTATGCGGGGTTATCGGCATCGGTGGATGCGCTCTTGTACCTTGGTGTGGATCGTATTTTTGAACATGTAAACACGTATCTTGATCGTGTGGAGGAGGGCCTCGTGGCGCTTCCTGGTGTGCGTAGCGTACGAGGTTCAGAGCGTGCGACACAGACAGGGGCATTGTGTCTTGAGGTGGATTTGCCGCAAGGCATGGCGTTGAGTGATTTCTCTGCGCGTCTTGGTGAGCGTGGTGTGGCCGTGTCCACGCCAGATGGGTATGTGCGCCTGGCGCCTCACTGGCCCAACTCTTTTGATGAGATTCCTTTGGTGCTGGAGTCGTTTGCAGCGGTTCTGGCTGGAGAGCACAGTTGAGTTTGGATTGTGTTGCGGTTGAACAAGGGGATGCGGAGTGTGAGCAGGGGTTAAGCGCGTTATGTCTGGACAGGCAAGACAATGTTCAGGAGTACGAGCATTGTAAGCAGTTCATTCTGTTGCTGGGCGAAGCGCTGCATTGTTATGGTGCATCATCACAGAGTCTTGAGGATGCACTGGTGCAGCTTGCAAAGACGCTCTCCATACATGTGGAGGTGTTGTCCACGCCGACCTCAATGATTGTGGCGTTTGAGCGAGGTGGTGGTGCGCAGGATGTGATGTTGTTGAGGGTAGAACCTGGCGGTGTCGATCTGTCAAGACTCTGTCAGCTCAATGAGGTTGCAGGCGAGGTGACGCGTGGGGATGTCAGTCTTGAGCAGGGGGTAGAGAAGATCGACGATATTCTTGGTGCGCAGCCCGAGTGGGGGGCAGTGCATCTTGTGTTGGCCAGCGTGTTATCATCGCTGTGTGTGGCGCGTTTTCTGTCGGCCACATGGTATGAGGTGTTGTGTTGTGCTGTGCTGGGCGGTGTTGTGGGTGGGTTGGGGTTGTGGATGCCTCGCTCCGTAGTTACTGCTCGATTGTATGAGCCTGTTGCAGCTCTGTTGGTGGGATTTGTTTCGGCGTTGTTGGCCGCCTTTTTCTCAATGGAGGTGAGTATTTTGCTGGTATCAGCGCTGATTGTGTTGGTGCCAGGTTTTACGCTCACGATTGCCATCAAGGAGTTGGCCACGAGGAACCTTGTGTCTGGCGCGTCGAGGAGTTTTGGTGCGTTTCTGATCTTTTTGGAGCTCGGTTTTGGTGTCTTTGTGGGGCAGAAGTTGGCAGCTGCGCTTGGTGAGGTGTGGAGTGGTCATCTTGGCGTGTTGGAACGTGTGGTGATCTCATCGTCATGGACGGAGTTAATTGCGTTGGTGCTGGCACCTGTGGCGTTGTCCGTGTTGTTTCAGGCGAGGAAGCAGGATCTGTTTGCGATGTGCGTGTCTGGTGTGATTGCGTATGTGGGATCGAAGTTTGGTCGTCAGATGTTGGGTGCAGAGGTTGGCGCATTTTTGGGGGCGTTGGGTGTGGGGTGTTGCGGTAATCTTTTGGCGAGGATGGGGGATCGTCCTGCGACCGCGCTACAAATTCCTGGTGTGATTATGTTGGTGCCAGGGAGTGTGGGTTTTGTGTCCGTGACTGCGTTGCTGGAGCAGGATGTGACACGTGGTGTTCAGGTTGGTTTTGGAATGATGATGATCGCGATCTCGATTGTGGCGGGGTTGTTGGTCGCTGATGCGTTGATTTCTTCGCGAAAGGTATTTTAGGGTATGAGTTCAGGTGGTTTAAGTGCGCTGGAGTTGTTTGCTGGTATTGGTGGTTTTTCTGTGGCGACAGAAGGGTTTACTGATATTGTTGGCGCGATAGATATGTCTTCACATACGCTCTCTGTGTTACGTTGTAATTTCCCTGAGACACCAGTGATTCAGCGTAATGTGGAGACGTTTGACGCGGCTCAGTTTGAGGCAATGGGGGCGAAGTTATGGTGGATGTCACCACCCTGTCAACCGTACACGGTTAGGGGGTTGCAGAAGGATCTTGAGGATCATCGTGCCAGGGCATTCTTGCATCTTGTGGAGTGTATTCAGGAGGTGCGTCCGTGGGCGGTTGCCATGGAGAACGTCAAGGGTTACTGGGACAGTCAGGCAAGGCAATTGCTCGCGCGCACGTTGGTGGATCTTGGTTATGAGATCTACGAAGAGGTCGTGTGTCCAACGGAGCTTGGTATTCCAGCCAAGAGGGAGCGTTATTATCTTGTGGCTGTATCGGATGGGTTGGCGCAAGGGAAGGTCAAGCAAGACGTGCTCTATGAAGGAAGGCAGCACGAGCTTGTGGAGTATCTTGATGATGAGGATGCGATCAAGGAAGACCTTTATATCTCTCAGAGCACGCAGGACAAATTTGCACATGCGATGAGGATCTTTGATCGTGACGAGCGTGGCGTGGAGCTCAACTGCTTTACATCTGCGTATGGCAAGACGTTCAGATATTCAGGGGCATATGTGCGCGAGCGAGATGGTCGTGTGCGTTATTTCTCCAGCGAGGAGTTGCTAAGATTATTACATTTTCCAGAGGGTTATCGCTGCCCTGATGAGCTGACAAGGAAGCAAAGGTATCGTTATATTGGGAACAGTTTGTCGATTGTGTCGATGAAGTTTGTGTTGTCACGCGTGCCTGGTCTTGAGGCATTAGGTGATCAGTTTTTCTGATGTAGGATAATGTAAGATGTTTGATTCTATCATGTTTTCGTCGGAAAGGTGATTGCGAAGGGCACGCTTGGTGTTGTACTCTTGAGGGGCGAGTTAGCTAACGATGATAAGAATCGTCAATCAAGACAGTACGATGAATGAGCGCGTTCAGAGGTGCTGATTGGGTGGCGATGTACCCGATTGCCAAAGGAGAAAAAGTGATCATGGCGAAGCGACGATCCTTGATGACCATGATGGTCTTGTGTGGTGTGTTGTTTGTGTGTTTAAGCCCAAGTGCAATAGCCAAACGCTCCCGTAAACCCGAAGATGTGTTCAAGGGTGATATTGTCCTGAGTGAGAAGAAGTTTCCAAGGAAGTTCAAGTCGGACAAGGAGTTTGTCAAGCACATGAAGAAGGTCGATACCAAGACCTTTTACGCCAATGAAAAAGGGGAGTGGAGGTTTCGCTACATGATCTTCTCCAAGGCTCCTGTGGGCACGATGACCGCCGAGATCTCTTATTATGACATTACCGATGGGAACGCCGTGAAAGTAAACACATTTGCGCTTTACCCTCGTGATGAGAAGGATCGCATTATCAGTGGGCGCGCCAAGCTCAAGCCCGATGGGGATTTTGAGCCGAACAAGAAATACAAGATGGTGTTCAGTCGAGGTTATGGTCACAAGCCACTGGCGAGCACAGAGTTTATTCTTTATCCCGCAAAGGGCTCAAAGCCAGAAGAGAAGTCCAATACGGTCGACTTCTGAGTGGACCTCACTCACGTGTCGTTGAGACCAAAAGAAGACGCGAGCCGAGGGGCGAAAATTTGCGCAGCAAATTTTCGCCCCTCGGCTCGCGTCTTCTTTTGGTGTAGAAACCTGTAAACTTGCGTGTTTTGTGTGGCTCTGCTAGGTTTTCTCGTCGCACACTCAGGTTTTTAAGCCACCTTCGTACCAAGACCATGACATCCGTCAGGCGCATGCCATGCGCCAGGGTCGAAATGTATATGTGAAGTGTGTGTTTGCAGGTGATCAAGAGCTGGTATTGAAACCAGCCCCAAGCGTGTTTGTCTACGGAGCGTTATCGTGCTGTGTCCTCAATGTGGGAGCTCTGTCTCCCAAGAAGCTTCTCAATGTCCTAATTGTCATGCCGTCTTGAACAAGACTCGCCGCAAGGTTGAGCTTTCAAGTGCTGGTTTGCAGCGCTATACGCAGAAACTCAAGGCTATATCTCCCGCAGATTTCAGGCTCTTTGAACAGGGCGAGTTGATTGGTGGGCGTTATAAACTCGGCGAGATGCTGGGGCGCGGACCTTTTGGTCAGGTGTATATGGCGGTGGATACAGAGATTGATGTGCCTGTCGCCGTCAAGGTCTTTGTCCAGGACTTCTACAAGGCTGACTCTGATCTGTCGACGTTTGAACCTGCGCTCAAACGAGCTCGCAAGCTCAATCATACCAACCTTGTAAGAGTGAATGAACATGGTCAGCACAAGGATTACCTCTGGGTTGCGATGCAACATCTGGAAGGTCTGTCCTTACACAAGCTGATCAAGCTCCGAGAGAGCAAGGGAGAGCACTTCGAGGACTCTGAGATTGAACGTATCGTCTCACAGTTAATCGGTGCGCTTGGGGCCTTGAGGGC
>CATLTV010000148.1 GCA_950059285.1 uncultured Pseudomonadota bacterium
ATCTGTGAGCGCTTGCAAGCGCTCACAGATGCTCGCCTGCTGCGTCTTGCTCATGGGCGCTATTCGCCAACATGGGAAGGGATGCAGGTTGCAGACATGTTGGGAGAGCGTTTCATTGGGGTGGGCGAGTCTGACTGAATATGCGCGTGATCTAAGAAAAATAAGGGGTGTTGTGTGGTTTTTGATGTGTTGGGAGGGAAAAACCTTTGTTTCTTTTTTGTTTAGGGTGATTTTTGTGGAGGTGTCAGTGGTGCGCGCACATTGAAATAGCAGAGATTCTATGCGGAGATCTCAAGTAACAGGCGTGACAACATATGTCTGCTTCTGATATGTTGTGCGGCGTTTGTATGCTCGCACAGTTTGATTATGGGTGTGCCTTCATTTGTCGTTGGGGGTGTGACTGGAATGACCTCTTGTATGCGAGGAATCCAGGAGCCCCCTGAGTCCATCTTTTTCCTCTTGCACCGCGGCAGGTTACTCAATGACAGAAGAGATTCGTCAGCTCCAAGAGACACTTACTTCCAACCCCAATGACCACGAGGCTTTCAGGGGCCTTAAGAACCATTACAAGAAGGAGAGTGACTGGCGCTCTCTTGTGGAGCTCTACGAACTCTACCCTCCTTCTGATGATGCTCCCGAGAGCATGCAGTTTTCAAAGCTGGCATCGTATCTCGAGAGTCTGATTGAAGCCACTGACAGCAAAAAAGAGCGTGGTGCGTTGTTGATTGCGCTGGGTGATGTGTACATCAACCATCTCCAACGTCGTGATGATGCGATCAGCGCTTACCAGACCTCTTTCAAGGTGTGGCCAAAGGATACGCTTTGTCTTGAGCGTGCTCGTAACATTTACATGAGCGAGCAAGAGTATGACCGTGTGGTTGTGCTTTATGAGTTGCAGAGTAAGGTGCTCCGCAAGATGGATCTGACCGAGGACCTGGCCCGGAACTACGTCAGTATGGCGGAGGTCTTTGGTGACAAGCTGGACAACCCCGCACGTGCTCTGGAGATGTTGATTGAAGCCAACAAGGCTGACTCATCGGTGAACTACCCCGAGTCTTTCTTTGAAAGGATTCGCAAACATCCTGCTGTGAAGGCTCGTATTGATCAGATGGTGCAACAGTCTGCTGGCGCTGCGCAAAGCAACCCCAAGGAAGCTGCTCGTCTTGTGTTAAGGGCTGCACATCTTGAGCACTTGCGCGCGGATGGAGAAGCCGAGACGGCTTACTTCTACGCCGAGCAGGCTATTGAGCTTGATGGAAACAACACCGAAGCTCAGACCTTCATGCAGCAGCTCCTCGACGAGATTAGCTCTCAGCCTGATGAGCCGTCGGAGGTAGAAGAGGACGAACCTACACACGCAACCATGCGTCTTTCTGCCGAGCAGGTCGCCGAAATTCAATCCGAACGCATGCAAGAGGAGTCCGAAGAGGATCAGCCCGCTGTGGTGGCCCTCGCTCCCGTACAGATTGTGGAAGATGATGAGGACGAGGAGGCAGAGCTTGACGAGGAAGAGCTCGTAGAAGATGAGCCCTCCGAGCCCGTCTCTCATGAGGTTGTCGTGGACGATGCAGAGTCCACACAGGAAGCCGAGGCTGCTCCTGAGCCCCAGAATACCGTGGCGATGGAAGCTGAGGATGTGGAGAACTTGCAGGACCTCAGCAGGCAGTCAGAAGGTGAAGAAGACGAGGCTGTTGAGGATGATGGGTCATCCGAGGAAGAAGCCGTTGTTGAGGTCGCCGAGGAAGCTGCTCCTGAAGAAGCTGTCGAAGAAGAAATTGTCGAAGAGGCTGCTCCTGAGGAAGAGGGCGAGCCTGAGGTCGCCGAAGAAGCGAGCGACGTCGAAGAGGATGTGGAGCTTGAAGAGATCGTCGAAGACACTCCCGAGGAAGTGACACTTGAGGCCAGCGCAGACATTGGTGATGACGCCTACGAAGACGCGCTCGCACGTCACAAGAAGGATGCTACGGACCTTGATGCGCTTGAACTTATCAAGCAGCGACTTTCTTATCAGGGCCAGTGGGATGAGCTTGTGCCTCTCATGGAGCGCAGCGTCAAGTACCTGCGTAAGAAGGACGGTGAGTTTGAGCAGATGCTCTATCTTGCGCGCGTCTTCTGGCACAAACTTGAGGACATGGACAAGGCCGAGTACTACTTCAAGCGCCTTCGTCACCACGACTCCGAAATGCCCGAGGTGGTGGACTTCTATGGCTACTACTTTGAGAGCAAAGGGCAGTGGCGCAAACTCCATGTGCACCTGAACTCACAACTCCAAAGTGCTGAAGGTGAGGCACCACGTCGTGCGTTGACACGTCGCGTGGCTACGCTCTCTGAACGCGAGCTTGGTGCTGAAAAAGCGATTGATGCCTGGCGTCACTTCCTCGCTGACTTCCCTGGCGACCCCGAAGCAAGGCAAGAACTCAGAAGACTCTACGAGGACCACGAGAAGTGGCAAGCCCTTGTGGAGTACTTGCGTGAGTCCGAGCAGGAACTGGCAGACAAGGAAGATGATGCGCTTGTCCCTGACAGGGTCGCACTCCTTGAAGAGATCGTGCTCATTTATGATGAGAAGATCCCTGGTGGTGATATCAACCGCATCAACGCGTTGAATAAACTCCTTGAGATCGATCCCTCACACTCGGAAGGTTTTGAGCAACTCAAGCAACTTCTTGAAAGCAACAGGCGCTTTAGCGAGCTTGCGGACCTCCTGAACTCACAGGCAGAGAGCGCCGCCGAGTCAGGCGATACCGTACGTGCAGTGGATCTCCTCACCGAGGTCGCAGACCTCTGGCAAAACAGCCTGAACAACGTCAGTAAAGCGCTCCCCTTCTTGCAACGTATCGTGGAGATCGATCCTCTCCATGTGGAGACAAGAGAGCGCCTCAAGGCTGCATATGAGCAGCGCCGTGACTATCCTTCATTGTTTGAGTTGCTGGAGCAGGAGACCGAGCACAAGGGCGGTGATGAGCTTGAATCACACCTGCGTACCTTGCTTGAACTTGCTCAGGAACGCCTGAGGGATCTTGAAAAAGCCGTGCCATTGCTGGAGCAACTCCTTGAACTCGCACCACAAGACACAGAGCTTTATGGCAAGCTCGAATTCATCTACCGACGCCAGGAGGAATGGGATTCTCTGGTGACCTTGCTTGAGCGCAAAGCCGAGCTTGATGGTCTTGATGATGCCGAGGTGATTCAGGTTTATAAAGAGGCTGCCCAAACAAGCGACACTCGCCTTGAAGATCCCGAGCGCGCTGCGCGCCTCTGGCAAGGTGTGCTCTCTCTTGATGAGTCCAACGCCACAGCGTTTGCTCGCCTGCGCGACATTTACGTCGAGACAGGGGACTTTGATGAACTCAAGTTGCTCTTTGGCTCCAAGGATATGTTTGATCGCTACTACGACTTGCTTGCCGATGTGGCTGGCAAGGAGGAGAGCGTTGAGCGCAAACAAGAGCTCTACCGACGTATGCAGTCGCTTGCGCAGGACGATCTTGACGATGCTACACGCGTGATTGCAAGTCTTGAGTCTCTTCTTCAGGTGACTGAAGACAGGCCCGCTGTGGCTCGTGAATTGATTGGATGGTATCGCCAGACAGGTGCCATTGATTCAGAGATCGAGATGCAAAAGCTGTTGCTTGAGCATGCTGATGATGACGTGGCTCGCTACGTTGAGCTTGTCCGTCTGTCCGAGCTTGAGATTGAACGCGAGCAGGATGAAGCTGCGCTTCGCTGGTTGCTTGATGCGATCTCCGCACAGCCTGATGAAGAAAGCGCCGTGCAGAAAGCAGAGGTGCTTGCTCGTCATGTGGGCATGCTTGAAGTGTATCTTGACCACCTTGATGCGATCTCCTCCACGCTTGATGAGGACAGTGTTCTCAGGCAGCAACTCTACGCACGCATCGCTCGACTCTCGCGTGATGAGCTCGAGGACAACGCCCGCGCCATCGACCTCTATGAGAAGTTGCATGAACTTCAGCCTCAGAACCTTGAGTGGTCCATGGCGCTTGAGCATCTTTATGATGTGGCGGCATACCCCGAGAAGCGTATTGGCATTCTTGAGGTTGTCATCGCACAGCTCAAGGAAGAGGATGCAAGTCAGGAGCGCGTGGTTGAACAACTGGCCAAGATTGCAAATGTACAGCATCGCCAGCTTGGTAAGTCCGAGGAAGCAAGCCAGACCTATCACGAGATCATTGAGATCGAGCCTGACTTTGTCCCTGCGTTGAGAGGTCTTCGCGAGATTTATACCGAAGAGTCCAGGTGGGATGATGTCATGGATGTCCTCGAGAAGGAGTTTGAACTCGCTCCTCTTGATGACATGGAATCTCGTCAGGCGCTCCGCATGGAGCTTGCGCATGTGGTGTTGGAGTTCAAACACAATCCTCCCACAGCGCTTGGTTACTACAGTGATGTGCTTGCGCAGGATCGTGACCATCAACAGGCGATGGCTCAGGTCGAGCGCTTGCTTGGTATGGATGAGGTCGCACGCGACGCAGCGTTGCTTGTGGAGCCCATCTTGCGCGACCAGCAAGAGCACGAGCGTCTGTCTCGCGCTCTTGAGGCAAGGTTGCGCGTCTGCAATGACACCTTTGAGGAGCAAGAGATCCTCGAGGAACTTGTGCCTCTGTATCAGACCACGCTTGATGATCCTGAGAGCGCTTTCCCCAGAGCATCACGACGCTTTGAACTGGATGCCTCCAACACAGCTCGTTGGGAGGACATGGTTCAGCTTGGTGAGATCCTCGGGAGTTGGAGCGACGTCGAGCAGCTTTTTGTCAGGTGGAGTCCTCTTGCCGAGGACAGCGATGAGCATACCGAGCGCGCGCAGTTGTTGCGTCAGGTGGCGATGATTCGTGAAGAGAAGCTTGATGATAAAGAGGGCGCACTCAAGGCGTGGGAGTGTTTGTACACAATCGAAAGTACAGACCTTACTGTGCTTAAGCCTCTTGAGCGCCTCTATCGCGAGCTTGGTCGTCATGCTGAACTTGTGCAGGTGTTGGAGGCCAAGAGCGAGCTTGTCATGGAGCCCGAGGCTCGTGTGGCGCTCTTGCTTGAAGCTGCAAACCTGACAGACGAACTCCTTGATGATGTCTCTGCTGCTGTGGTGCTTTACCAGCGCGTGCTGGAGCTTGACCCGATTCAAAAGGATGCTGTTGAGGCACTTGAGCGCCTGCTTCGTCAGGAAGAGCGTTTCCATGACCTTGATGAGTTGCTCGCAAATCAGGCCGCGCTCTCCGAGGAGATGGGCAGCCGTCGTAACTACTTGCTTCAGCAAGCCGCGTTGCGCACCAATCAACTTGATGATGCTCAGGGTGCTTTCGGGATCTTGCGTGAGCTTGTCTCCGAGCAGCCTGAAGATCCACGTCCTGTGTTCCTGCTTGTGAACCTCGACAAGGTCGTCTCACAGAAAGATGAGCGCGATCCTGTCAGGCTTGATATTGCGCAGGAGCTTGAAGCGCTTTACCGAGACCGCAGCGAGTACGCCAAGGTCATCGAGATGATGGAAGTTCGCCTGAGCTTCACCACGGATACCTTCGAGAGGCTTGCGCTGCTTGATGAGCTTGCCGAGCTTTACCTTGAGCGCGTGGGCGATCAACCTGGTAGCTTTGAGCGTCTCAAAGAGGCTGTGATTCTGATGCCCGATGAGCTTGAGCGCCGTCAGCGTTTTGAGCGACTTGGTGAGCACCTTGACCGCTTTGAAGAGGTTGTGAGCGCATATCAGATCGCAGCAGAGAACCTGGACGATCCTTTTGTTGCGATGCCATTGCACTTCCGCAGCGGCCAGTTGCTTGCAGATCGTTTGCTCAAGCCCGTAGAGGCGATCGTTGCTTACGAAAAGGCGCTTGAACTTCAGCCCGAGGACGTGAAGACCTTGCAGGCGCTGGAGGCTCTGTATGAGCAAGAGCAGCACTTTATGAAGCTTGCTGATAACTTGCGTGCTCAGGCCGAGCTCGCAGATATGGACCAACGTAAGGTCTTGCTTGTACGCATTGGTGATCTTGAAGAGACCGTGCTTGAGCGCCCTGTGGAGTCCATTGATGCATGGGCCGAGCTGTTGAACTCCGATGGAGAGTCCGAGCTTGCGCTGGATGCGCTTGAGCGCTTGTACGAGCGTCAGGAGCAGTGGATCGACCTTGGTGATATTCTGCGTCGTAAGGCCGAGCTGAGTCAGGAGGCAGAGAGCCGTATTGGTTACCTTGCCAAGCTTGCTCTTGTGCAGGTCACTCGCATGGAGGACATCACCGAAGCGATCATGACCTACCAGCAGATTCTGGCGGATGATCCTTCCAACGAGGCTGCACTTGATGCGCTTGATGAGTTGTTCGTGCGTGAAGAGCGCTGGGCAGATCTTGTTGATGTGCTTCGCACCAAGCTGACGCTCCCCTCGGCTGCTCATAACGACGAACTTCGCGTGGTCTTGCAGCTCAGGCTTGCCCGCATCTTGCGTGAAGAGTTGATGAGCATCGATGAGTCTCTTGAGCTCTACCTCCAGGTCTTTGAGCGCTACCCTGGTCAGGACGATGCACGTAACGCCCTTGAGGAGCTGGCACAGGACATCTCCTTTAGTGACCGCTGTGCTCAACCTCTGATTCAGTTCTATCAGACCGAGTCTTTGTGGACCGAGCTGGTGGGCTTGTACGACACGCTTCGTGAGCAGTCTCATGACCCCGAGGTTCAGGCAAACTACTCCTATCGTCAGGCTGCCGTGTACCGTGACCAGCTTCAGGACTTTGATTCTGGCTTCGAGTCACTGGCTCGCGCTTGGAAACTTGTGCCTCAGCAGGATGGTTGGCGCTCCGAGCTCGTGGCGTTGACAGAGGTTCGCAACTCATGGGGTGAGCTTGCTCAGACCTATGAAGAGGTGCTGTTGCAGGTGTCCGATCCTGACAGGATCAAGATCCTCCGTGTGGAGCTCGCTGTCATTTACAGGGATCAACTCCAGGAGATGAGCGATGCCGAGATTCAGCTCCAGGAGGCATTGAACCTTGATGAGCGTGATCAGGACATCTACGAGGCGCTGGAATCCATGCTCACCGAGCAGAAGCGCTGGTCCGATCTTGTTGAAGTGCTTGAGCGTCGTTACATGGTTTTCATCGACCAGCCCAACGCCAACGACATGCTGCTCCGTATTGCGCTTATCCATGATGAGTTCGCACAGGATGGTGTGACTGCTGTGGAAGCCTATCGTCGCGTGCTGATGGAAGTGCCAAGAGAGCCTTCCAGTGAGGCTGCGATCAAGCGTCTTCTCCGCGAACAAAACCGTGAGCAAGATCTTGCCGAGTTCCTCGAAGATCGCATCATGGTTCACTCCGACAACCCCGAGGCGATGCTCGCCTTGAAGCTCGAACTTGCCAAGCTCTACGCTGACAAGTTGTATGAGCCAGAGCGTGCGCTTGACCTCTGGACCCAGATCCTCAATGAGCACCCCCATCACGCTGAAACTGTGGCTTCTCTTGAGGCCTTGTTTGAGCGCGATGAGACCTTGCGCCAACCGATCGCCGAGTTGCTTGAGCCACTCTATCTTGAAAAGCAGCAGTGGGAGCCTTTGATCCACATGTTGCGTACCAAGGCTGATGTTGAGCCTGATCAGTATGTCCAGGTTGAGCTTCTGTCACGCATTGCCAAGATTGCAGAGCTGCACCTCAAGGACTGGGCGCAGGCGCTCTCCACCTATGGTGAAGTGTTTAAAATCACGCCAGAGGCCGAGGATGTGCGTACATCGCTTGAGAGAAACGCCGAGCGCCTCTCTGCATGGCAGGATGTGATTGATGTGTACACCACAACTCTTGATGAGAACTACAACATCGATGACATGCTTCGTGTGCAGCTTCTCTCCGAGCTTGCACTGGTTCATGAGGAACGTCTTGTGGATCTTCAAGAAGCACGTGAGACCTTTGCTCGCGTCTTTGATGTGGACCCTGCAAGTGAGCGCGCGTTTGATGGGCTTGAGCGTATCAACATCAGGCTTGATGACTTTACCTCGCTGGCTGAGCTTTACAGGCAACGTGCCGAAATCCAGCTTGATCCTACTCAGGGCATCATCTGGCTTGAGCGCCTCGCTACACTTCAGGAAGAAGTCCTTGATGATCCGAATGAAGCCATCGAGGTGTACAACAGGATCAGCGAACTGGACATGAACCATCGCGGTGCACAGCGCATGCTCGAGGTTCTCTATAAGCAGACTGGCCGTTATCAAGATCTTGCCGACCTGTATCGCCGCTTCATGGCAAGCAGCCTGGATCAGGATTACGCCATCAGCATGCAGTACAAGCTTGCGCACTTGCTTGATACACAGCTTGATGATGTGGATGAAGCGCTTGAAATGTACCGCGCCGTGCTGGGTGCTCAACCTGGTCACAAGGAGTCCATGCATGACCTTGAGGTGATGCGCAGGGATCTTGCTGGCAGGGAAGGGGACTTTGCTCTTCATCAGGAGCAAATTGCTGAAATCCTCCTTGCACAGTATGACGATGCTCGTGACTGGAGGCGTATCGTGGAGCTTTTGGAATTGCGCGAGCAACTCTCGGAGTCTCCCGAACAGCGTGCTGAGTACCTTGATCGTGCCGCAACCCTGATTCAGGAACAAACGCAAGATCGCACGGACCTCTTCCAGGCGCTGTCACTTCGTACAGATGCATGGGCCATTCTTCCCGAGAGCGAAGCGCTGTTTGCCAAGCTTGAAGATATCGCTGCTTCTCTTGATGCATGGGAGCGTGTTGTTCCTCAGCTCTTGCAGGGTGTTGAGCGCACAGATGAGATCTCTCTTCGTGCCAAGTTGCTCAATGCTGTGGCAAAGATTTATCAAGAGAAAGTGGGCGACAGTCAGAGCGCGTTGATGGCGTACGAGCAGACCTTTGCTGTTGACCCCGAGAACGAGGTTGCGCTTACGCAGCTCGATCGACTCTACAGCTCCTTTGAGCACTGGGATGCACTTGGTAGCTTGTTGAACAGGCGTCTTGAGCACACCTTCGATGGTGAGGCTCGTATTAACCTCTTGCGTCGTATCGCCAACCTCTATGAAGAGACTCTTGGACAACCCAAGGAAGCGATCACGGCTTACGAGCAGCTTCGTGAAGTGGATGCTGGCACACGTATTTATCTTGATAAACTCGCTGTGCTCTATGAGCAGACCGAGCAAGATGAGCAGCTTGTGGAAGTGTTGCAGTCCAAGGCAAACATGCTCACCGATCAGGGAGAGCGTCTTGGTACATACAAAAAGCTCGCCCAGATTCAGCATGAGCTTGTCAACGACAAGGTGGGTGCGATCGACACCTACAGGCAGATTCTCGCCATTGATCAAAACGATGAGCTTGCTGTCTCTGCGCTGGTCGATTTGTATGCCGAGCGTGAGAACTGGTACGAGCTCCTTGAGATGCTTCAGCTTCAGCGCGACTTTGCAGCTGATGTGAACTCCCTGAACCTGATCGACTTCAGGATGTCACAGATTTACCTCGAGCATCTTGACCAGCCGATCGAGACGCTTGACCTCTTGCGTACCATCACGGCGCGTTCCCCCGAGTGGGATGCCGCTCTGATCACGCTTGAGAGCCTGTTGGATCAAGATAGCGTGCGTGAGGATGTCTTCACCTTGCTTGAGAACCTCTACATGGGCAACGAGACCTATGAGAAGCTTGCGCCATTGTACGAGCAGCGTTTGCAGCACATTGATGACACGTATCTTCGTGCCGAGACGTTGTCTAAGTTGGCTCGCATCCAGGAAGAGAAGCTTGGTCAGTCACCGACTGCATTGATGACATACGGGCGAGCATTCCGTGAGGTTCCTTCTCAGGAGGATGTGCGTGCGGAGCTTGAGCGGCTTGCTCAACAGCATGAGGCTTATGATGAGCTGATTGCCATTTACGAGGATACGCTTGATGCAGGTGTAAGTGATCCACTGGTACGTGGTGCATTGCATGCACGTCTTGGTGAGCTCTTTGTGAACGAGCGTGATGAGGTCAAACCCGCCATCACACACCTTGAGAGCGTGCTTGAGATTGACGAATACAACATGGATGCTCTTGAGCTTCTTGATAGCCTGTACCAACTGGAGCAGCGCTGGACAGATCTCGCGGACATCCTTGAGCGTCGTATCTCTCTTGCATCTCCTGAACATGTGGCTCAGGCACGATTCAGACTTGGTCACCTGCGAGAGCGCGAGTTCAACCAGCCCCTGGATGCATTCGACCTCTACCGTCAGGTTATTCTTGAGCAGCCCGATCACCGTGGTGCCACCGAAGCGCTTGAGCGTTTGATCGAGCAAGAGTCACTTCGCCCAGATGTGTGTGACTTGCTTGAGACGGCATACACTCAGACCGAGGCATGGCAGAAGCTTGCGCAGCTGTTGAAGTTCAAGCTCGATTACCTGGTGGATGCTACTCATGAGCGTGCAGACATCATGCGTCGCGTGGGTACACTTCAGCTTCAGCGTCTTGATGATCCTGCGTCAGCCTTCCAGTTCTTTGGAATGGCGTTGTCCGAGGATCCCTTCGACCTGTCTGCTCAGGAGAGCCTGGAGTCTCTCACCGCCGAACATCAGTACTGGCCATCCATTGTGGATCTCTATGAGCAGTTGATTCCAAACTGTGATGATCCAATTCGTCAGTCCGAGCTTGCGCTCAAGGCTGGTGAGTGGTCACGTACCATGCTTGAGGATGATCTGGATCGTGCACACAAGTTCTACACCCTTGTGCTTGATGTTGAGCCTCAACATGAGCAGGCACTTGGCGCGCTGGAAACCATCGCACGTCAGAGGACGAACTACACCGAGCTGGTGGATGTGTTGACTCAGAAGGTCGAGCTCCTCTCCGACCCTGTGCAGCGTTTTGAAACCTACGCAGAGATGGGTCAGTTGCATAACCATCTTGAGCAGTACGAGCAGGCGATTGATGCGTTCCGTGACGCCTCCATGTTGGATCCTGCTAACCTTGAAGTGATGCAGTCACTGATTGCTCTCTACGAACAGCAAGAGCGCTGGAATGATCTTGTCGACGAGCTTGAACGACTCGCCAACACCGATCCTCGTCCAGAGACACAACTCCCTGTGTTGGCTCGCGTGGGTCATGAGGCCAATGTGCATCTTGATGACAAGATGCGCGCGCTTGATGCTTACGAGCGTGCTCTCTCACTTGCGCCAAACGATGTGGAGCTGCTCCGTGCCGTGGAGCCTCTGTATGCTGAGACAAGCCAGTTTGATCGTCAGGGTGAAATCCTTGATAGGTTGTTGGAGCTTGCCACGACCGATGAGGATCGTGTCAAGGTGATGGTCCGCAGGGCTCAGATTGCGTACGAGTATCACAACGATACGGAGCAAGCGATTCGCCTGTTCCAGAGCGCATATGACCTCTCACCATCGTCCGAAATCATCACCTCTGCTCTTGATGAGCTTTACCGTAAGGAAGAGCGTTGGGAAGAACTCTTCAACCTCTACTACGGTCAGCTTGAGCAGACTCAGGATGTGGCTCGTCGTGCAACTCTTGCTGTGGAAATGGCGCGTATTGCACGTGACCACGTTGAGGATCTCGCTGCCTCCGTGCAGTGGCTTGATTACGCTCTTCAGCTTGAGCCCGAGAACCGTGAGGCGCTTCAGCTCAAGTTGGAGATCTACTCTGGCTTTGGCGACTGGCCTCAGGTGACGCAGATTCTTGGTCTTCAGTTCCAGTATGCCTCCACGGCAGAAGAGAAGATCGATGTCCTCCTGCGTCGTGCAGCGCTGTACAGAGATACGCTTGGACAATCTCAGGAAGCCATTGATGACTTTGTGGAGGTCCTGAATCAGGATCCCCATCATGCTCAGGCTTACGAGGAGTTGACCAAGTTGCTCAACCAGTTGCAGGCATGGGACCAACTCTATGATGTCATGGGATTCAGAGCGACCATCATCCCCGAGGATGAGAAGAAGCAGATGTATCTCGATATGTCCGAGGTGGCCAAGAAGCTTGGTGACTCAGAGCGACGCATCGACTCGCTTGAGAAAGCCTACAACCTTGATCCTTCCGACCTCGATGTGGTCAGTCCTCTCCTCGATGCAACCATCGCGGCAGGTGAGTTTGATCGTGCTGAGCCGATGCTTGAGCAGGTGATTAACACACTGACTGAGAAGCGTCGCATGAAGGAAGTGGTCCAGTTCTACCACTTGCGTGGTAAACTTGCCGAGCAACGTGGCAACCAGGAGGAAGCTCTCGAGATTTACGAGTCTGCGCGTAAGATCGATGCGACCTATGTGCCTAACCTGCTCAGCCTTGGTAAGCTCCTGTACATGCGTCAGGATTGGGATAGCGCGTTGAAGATCTTGCAGACCTTGCTCCTTCACCAGATGTCTATCAAGGACCCTCAGGATAAACTGGATATGTACTACTATCTTGGTCAGGTTCGCTTGCAGACGGGCGATGCGCGTCGTGCCAAGGACATGTTCAACCGTGCACTTGGCGTGGACGCAAACCACCAGCCAAGCCGCGATGCTCTTGAGCAGATAGGCTAGTAAACTGGCGCACTTCAAGCGTCCACAAAACCCAAACGAGGCGGCCTGTGTCACAACACAGGCCGCCTCGTTTGGGTTTTGTGGACTTTTTGCCACACCCTGTGGATCACGACGTAACAGCACATGTGTGGTATTCTTGCTACATTATGGGGTGTGGTGATGTAGGATAATGTGCTATTGTGTGTTAAGTGTTTGATTTTTAATGTGAATTTATTTTTTATTTAAATGTGGCACGGCACTTGTAATTAAAGAAGACGTCGAACGTTGATGACCTTATCTCACTACGGAGTCTTCCATGTACGCTACATCTTCTACCTCTCGCATCCTTCCCTTCTTGCTCGCTCTACTCATGCTCGCTACTGCATGTGGCGAAGGCAGCTTTGACGACACAGGGGCAGTGGAGACAGAGGAGTTGACCAGCTCATTGACCTCAAGCCAGCGTCGCCAGCGCGTGACATTGATTCAACAGGCTGCCGCAGAAGTTGGCCTGAAGAACTCAGTGCTCATTGCAGGTATCGCGAACTCGGAAACATACCTTGCACATTGCTGGTCCGAGTTGACCTGGGCTTGCCAGGGGCCTCCCTCCGCTTCCTGTGGCGGTGGTCCTGTGGTGGCAGGTTCTGGTGATGGTCCTTGCTGGAAAGAGCAGGGCGGCCTTGGTTACTTCCAGTTTGATGCGGGAACCTATGATCAGACCATCAACAAGTATGGTCGTGATGTCCTCACTGTGGAAGGAAACACACACCACGCCGTGGAATATGTCCTCGATATGGTGGAGCGTTCAAAGTACATCTCTGGTGTGAGCACACGCGCTCAGGCGATGGCATGGCTTGAGACTGTCCGCGTGGATGGTCGTAACTGGGATGCCTGGATCAAGACCGTCGTGCATTACTACAACGGTTGTGTCCCGGGTCGATGCAGCAAGTACAGCCAACGTTATGGCAAATACAGTGCGGATACACGCGCAGTGTACCGCGAGTTTGGTCAGGACTTCTGGTATCGCGATGTGGTCGTGAACACCGATCCTCTTACGCTTCCTGAAGATCTTTCTCCTCACATGGCAAGCGTGAACCGTGGCGACTTCATCCCTCTTGAGTGGGCTTCTGTGGATGGTGCTTCTACATATGACCTTGCCATGGAGTACTCTGCTGCGGGTCAAGAGTGGAAGAGCTATCACACCTGGGAAGGACGCTCCTCAAGCTCCTTTAATGTGTGGCCTCAAATCACCGACATGAACTACCGCTGGAAGGTGCGTGCCTGCCGTTTTAACACCTGCTCTGACTGGTCAGAACCCGCGTACTTCATCTACGGAAACCCTTCATCTGTGTTTACTCCTGATGAGCCCGAGCAACCTACAGAGCCTGAGCAGCCAGAAGAGCCTGTGACGCCTGAAGTTCCTGCCGAGCCTGAAGGAATGCAATCTCCTGCATCCATGAGCCCTGCTGGTGGTGTGGAGTCTCGTCAGTCCGTCATTTTGACCTGGTCCACTGTGGCAGATGCAGCGCACTACGATATCAACGTGCAATACTCAAGATCGGGTTCCGACTGGACTGATTATTACACCTGGAGTCGACGCACTGGAAATGACTTCACCATGTGGCCTCAGGTGGACAACACCAACTATCGCTGGAGGATTCGCGCATGTGATAGCTCCGAATGCTCTGACTGGTCTGATTTTGAACAGTTTTACTTTAATGGTAAGTGATTGATTTGATTGTTATATGTTTGGTTTTTTGAGTGTGGGGAAATGTTGGGATGGTATTGTGACTGTGATGAATGAATGGATGAATGGATGTCATGGTATGGCCAGCAGAATTGATGAAATGAAATAATGGATGTGTGATTGGATACAGAAAAGCCACCTTTGCTCTACCGGGGAGTAAAGGTGGCTTTTCTGGTTTTTGATATGTGTTCTTATTTGTCGTTTGTCATGTGCTGATAAAGAGGTGAGATGCACTGACTCAGGATGGAAAACACCTCTTCAAAGGCGTCATCACCATGGCCCCAGGGGTCAGGAACATCATCGGCGTTGTGTGGTGTGGGTTCAAAATCACGCACCAGGAGTAATTTGTGCTCATGTTCAGGCGGGCATATCTTACGTGCGGCCTCAAGGTTTGAGCGAGACATGGCAATGAGGTAATCAAAGGTTTCGATGTGATGTGTGGTGAGCTGTTGTGCACGTTGTGCACCAATGTGAATGCCATGTTGTGTGGCGACGCGCTGACTGCCAGGATCGGGGGCTTCTCCCACATGGTAAGCGCTCGTACCGCTTGATTCGATGTGCCAACGATCCTCTTCTTGTTGCTGGGCTATATGGTCTTCAAAGATGCCGTGTGCCAGGGGTGAGCGGCAGATGTTACCAAGGCAGAAGAACATGACACGTGTGGGAGAATGCATGAGGTGTTCCTGTTAAGTGTTGAGATCATACGAATAAAAAAACGCGAGTTTTATAAAAACTCGCGTTTGGGCTTTGCTTAATTATCACGCTCTAGAAGTTGATTCTCTTGCATGTGCCATCAGCAGCGACCGCGATCTTGACGCGGTCCATGCGCCACAGGTAAGCGAACTGGTTGAGCATGAAGTTGACACCTTCGGCGGGGTTTTCCAGTGTGGTGCGGTCCACAACGATCTCCATGGCGTAGTCTGTGCCGTCCATGGTTGCATCGTAGCGATAGAGCTCATGGCTGCCTTCAAGGGCGCTCAGAGAGATGCTCTCGGGGCTTGGCTCGGGGAGTTCAGGTGGAAAGTTTTCTTGGGCAAAACCTGCGTCGACAAGTTGTTCAAGTGTCAATGGCATCAGAACCTCACCATAAAATTGGTCATTCAAGAATGACGGTCATGTCTTGTTGTGATTCAATTGGAGTTACTCGCCGCAAAAGAGCTTCGCGTCTTGATGGAGTTCCTGCACGGCAAGTTTAACACCTGTGGTAGTATCACATTTTACCAGAGACGTCGATCAAGACTTCACGCATCTTGAGTGGGTTTAACCACGTGTTTTGAAAGGAACCTGAGAGAGGACAAGGTCAAGTAACCAGTGCACGTGTGCGCGGCGCTCTTTCTTGGCTTCTTCCGAGGTGTAGTAGTGGTCTTCAAGGCGAGTGAGGACGCGCGCGTTTGCAAAGGGGTAGACGATGGCTCCTGCGATGGAGAGGAACATGTGTTCTACCGTGGTGGGGAATTCTGTGACAAAGGGTTCCATCTGTGACTTGAGAAAGTCAAAGATCATGCTGTTTTGCGCAGAAATAATGTCGTGTTTTCCATCAGGACGAGCGACTTCGTGGAGGCTTAACAGCAGAACCTCGGGGTGTTGCTCGAGGAAATCCCAGTAGAAATCGATCAGAGCGTGGATTCGCTCCTTGGGCTCAAGATCAGCCTTGAACTTGATCGCCTGGAGCGCTTCTTTTTGCTGGGTGTAGACGCGTGTGATGACGGCGTCAAAGAGACCTGCCTTGCTGTCGAAGTAATAAAAGATTAGCGCCTTGTTTACCTTTGCCGCCTTTGTGATCGCGCTCATGCTGGTCCCGTGGTAGCCGCGCTGCGTGAAGATCTCGGTGGCTGCGCTCAGGATTCGCTCGGAGGTTGAT
>CATLTV010000149.1 GCA_950059285.1 uncultured Pseudomonadota bacterium
CAGCGTCAAACTCACCAAAGACGCCACCATATCACCAGGAGACAACGGCACTGGCCCCTCATAATGCTCACCCACCGAGATCACCTCGCCAAGCAACATCCCACCACTACCTGTCACGGGGTTTTGCATCTTTCCTCGCTGACCCACGATCTCCGCGATGCGCTGACCCACCTTCTCCTCATCTCGACCAACCTCACCAATGATCTGATGGAAGCTCGCAGAGTCCACATTGAGCGTCTGCACAGCAATCTCAACCTCATTGGGCGCAGCAGGTCCACTCACATCCAGCGTCTGCGCCGCTTGTGGTAACGCAAACTCGGGCTCAATCACCCTGTGCAAACCAAGGTCATGATAATTTTCCGTGTAATCACTCATTGAAAACTCCTTCTTATAATCAAAGTAACTTAAATAATTCAAACATTTGCATAAGGATAGCAGGAGGCGAACATTTGCTGCGCAAATGTTCGCCTCCTGCTATCCTCACATATGTTCTTATCGACCTTTCAGGTCCAGCTTCTCCATCACCATCTGCAAATCCTTCCATGCCTCACGCTTGCTCTCTGGATTCCTGAGCAAATACGCGGGGTGGTACGTGGGCATGACCTCCACGCCTCGCCAATCCTGCCAACGCCCTCGCATACTCCCCATGGAACGCTTCGTATCGAGCAAACACTGCGATGCAAATCGGCCAAGCGTAATGATCACACGTGGCTGAAGCGTCTCAAGCTGCTTGTACAAAAATGGAGAACACATGCGGATTTCATCAGGTGCAGGATCGCGGTTACCTGGAGGACGACACTTGACCACGTTGGCAATATATACATCCTCTCGCTCAATCCCCATGGCAAAGATCATCTTGTTCAACAACTGACCTGCCTTGCCCACAAACGGAATCCCTTGCTTGTCCTCATGAAAACCAGGACCTTCACCCACAAACACAATCTCGGCGTTGGGATCTCCATCACCAAAGACAATATTGGTGCGCTCCTGTGAGAGCTTGCAGCGTGTACAATCCCCCATACATTCACGCAAGAAAGACAACTTCTCCATGTTTGTCATCGTCTCCAGACGACGCACCTGCTCAGGCGAAGAGTCAAAACCCTTGACGGGCGGTGAAGAGGGGCGATTCTGACGATCCCACTCCTCGCCAAAGAGAGAGTTTGCACGCGGTTTTGGTTGCGGGCGCTTGGATGGAGGACGACTGTCCTGCCTCCTGACCTCCTTGAACGCAGGCCCCGCATGACGAGCTGGCTCGGGCTGACTTCGTGGAGGACGCTCCTGCTCACGAGGATCTACAGGTGCCGAACGCTTCGCGGCGGGCTGCTCTGGCTTGGACGCACTCTTCTTGAAGATACTCTCTGGACGTGCCCCAAGCTGCTTCCACAAAGGCGAGCCGCCGCTATTGATCTCCGGCGGTGGTACATCTTTCTTCTTCTTGCTTGAACCCTGATCCATAAAGGATGGACGCGGCATAGGCTCGCGTTGAGGTGGTTGCTGCTGCTGCTGAGGCTCTGGCCTTGCACTGGCTGTTTGAGGCGCAGGTCTTCCCTGTGGTGCGGGCGCAGAGTCACCATGCAATGAGGCCTGCAAACGCTTGATCTCCTGCTTGCGACGCATGGCCACCAGCGCTTCAAACTGCTCACGCGCCTCGGCGGTGGCAGGTACGCTCCCAAGCGCTCCAATCCCCTTCTGGTGCTCCAGATACACCCTCAAGTGATGAACAACAGCTTTTAATTCTCGACGAGACACAACACACCTACGCTAAAGAAAAGAACGACACATCACACACGCACAAAACAATCACGAAAACTGACGCTCCGCGATCGCTTTCAAGATCTGATACGACACCTCACGCTTGCTCTCGGGACCAAACTCCTGAGGCTCAAATTTGTCCTGATGAGACAATAAAATCGCGCTCGATGAGTCTGCACCAAAGCTCGAATGTGGTCCACCAATCTTGTTTGCCACGAGCCAGTGGGCATCCTTGCGCGCAAGCTTCGCGCGTCCGCGCTCCAACACATCGTGCGACTCGGCAGCAAAGCCAACCAACACCTTGCCTTCGCTATCTGTCTGACTTGGCCCATATTTTTGACCAAGTGCAGCGAGGATATCCTGCGTGCGCTCAAGCTTGAGCGTACCATCCATCTCTGATTTTGTACGCTTTTTCTCGCTGGGCTCAGTCGGCCTCCAGTCTGCCACAGCCGCAGCCTTGATGATCACGTCAGCCTCATGCGCAAGCGACATCACCGCGCCATACATCTCGTGTGCGGTCAACACCGAGAGGCGATGAACACCTGCGGGCGTGGGCAACGCACAAGGACCTGAGACAAGTGTCACATGTGTTGCGCCAAGCCTGTATGCCGCCTCGGCCATCGCATAACCCATCTTTCCTGAAGACGGATTGGAGATAAACCTCGCAGGATCAATCGCCTCACGCGTTGGCCCCGCTGTCACCACCACATGCTTGCCCTCAAGAAGATTGGACGACACGGCACGATCAACCGCAGCAAGAATTTCAGGCGGATCGGGAAGTCGCCCTGACCCCACCTCCTTACATGCAAGCTCTCCAGAATCAGGCTCGACGATCGAATAGGATGGCAACTTTCTGAGACGATCCAGATTCTCCTGTACGCGCACATCAAGCCACATCTGTGTGTTCATCGCGGGTGCAACCACCACGGGCGAGCGTGTGGCGAGCAGCACTGTGGTCAGGAGATCAGGAGCGAGTCCTGCTGCAAGCAGGCCAATCGTATTGGCGGTGGCAGGAGCAATCAGGACCACGTCTGCCCAGCGCGCAAGGTCAATGTGACCAATCTCTGACTCGTAGGTGGGATCAAACAATGTCGTCCCCACAGGATGGCCAGACAGGATTTGCAAGGTCATTGGAGTGATGAAATGCTGAGCGCTACTGGTCATGATGACACGCACCTCATCACCACGCTTGATAAACTCTCGCACGAGCTGTGCGCTCTTGTAAGCAGCAATGCCGCCA
This sequence comes from uncultured Pseudomonadota bacterium, assembly GCA_950059285.1. Taxonomy (GTDB): domain Bacteria; phylum Myxococcota_A; class Bradymonadia; order Bradymonadales; family Bradymonadaceae; genus CATLTV01. Next base: position 2,993 of record CATLTV010000149.1, read on the forward strand.
GTGACTCCAAGGAGGATCTTCATGATGCAACTCACTCCAAACACAGCATAACATGCTGCATTTACTGATATTTAAAACCAAGAAACTCAAGCAACTCATGGAGCAAATACGCCGTCGCACCCCAGATAGGTTGAACGGGATCAAGCTCAAATGAGTGAATGGGCACCGTCAACGCACCATGCGTCTCCATACGAACCCTGTGCACACCTGGCGCACATAACTGCTCAAAACGTGTCAGCGCGATCTTTTCAACCTCGTCCTCCGAAGGGACAAGAGGTGTGTCAGGATCAAAAATCCCCACAAAGGCCTCCATCTGATAATTGGACAGCGTGGGGACCGAAGCCAGATAACCCACAACCTCAATTCTCTCATGAGGCAGCCTGATCTCCTCAAAACACTCGCGCAGGGCAGCCTCCATCGCCTGTTCGCCAGGATCGATCTTGCCACCAGGAAAGCTGTACTCTCCTGCATGCTTCGACATATGAAGCGCGCGACGTGTGAGGAGCACCGAGGGAGCAGGTTGCAGACACACGGGAATCATCACAGACGCCGCTTTTGGGCTGTGATCCTCACCAAAGAAGTGCGTTGAGGGGACATGAATGCTGGGTGAATCCAGCCCAATCTCCCTCAAACGCGCCTCAAGGCGTGTACTGTCAACCTGCTCAACCATCATTACTTACGCATGCGCAAGGTGAAGACATTACGACCATCTTCAACACCTTTGAACTGAATCTCAAAGATGTGCAAAATCAACTTGCTGATCTTACCACGAGGCAACCTAATGTGCGCATAGTCCTCTTCCTCCACCTTCATCACGCGGCATCTGCCAAGCTTGGGGTGATCAAGAATATCGCCAGGCTTCATCTCGGGAGAGTCGTCGTCATCCTCAAAGTCATCGTCGTCCGAACCGAGGATGCTGTGAGGATCTTCCTCCTCTTCCTTCTTATCTTCCCAGAGCTTGCGTTGTGGTGGCTCCTCTTTTTTGGGCCTTGGCTTCTCCTTGACAGGCTCGGGCTTTGGCTCGGGTTTGGGCTCGGGCTTTGGCGCTGGAGCTTCAACCTTCTCCTCTTTCTCGGGCGCACGCAGAGAGCTTGGATCGGATGATGCTGCGCTCACATCGCCCCATGACACGGCAGCCTGAGCGGGCTCTGGCGCTGCTTGTGGTTGCACCTCAGCAGCAGGGCGTGTGGACTCGATCTCGGCCAACATCAAGCGGCCTGTCTTGGGATCACGACCACGGGTCATGGCGATGTCGTCAAACACATCAATGACAAACTCACAGGAGCTCACCACGGCGCGTCGCACCTGGCCGCTGGCAAGCTGAATGCCAAAACCATGATCCACGCTGACGAGTGAATCGAGTCGCAACACAACCTGGTTTCCGATCGTCGCGATGCTCCCCTGAAGCGTGATAATCTCGGCAGGGCCTCCCTGATGTGCTTTGACATAATCTTTTTGTGCTGGATCAAAACGAGCAAGCTCCACGGTTTTGAGTGCTCCGCTGACGCGCACCTCTCCAGCCTTGATAGAGTGTTCTTCGCAGAGGTTCGTCAACATCGAGACGACCTCCTCATTATTTTGCAACTGGCCAACAATTCGACGGCACTGATAAGAGCTTTGATGCATCACGTATGAGATTCCTTCTTTGTCTACTACTATAAAAACCGCCGTAAAACCAAAACGTTACGACACATTAAAACCATAATAAAAACGACCACTTCATCATCATAAAGTGACCCCTACATGGTGCCCACACACAGAATCCCAATTGCCTCAGGATAGCCGTTCATGGCAAACCACGCGGTATGGTGTGCGCAGTATGAAACGTTCATCACCAATGTGCAAGGATCGCAACATCAAGCAAGGAGTCATCATGACACACTACATCTGGAGCAACCTCGACTTTGAGTATGCATTACGCCATGGTAGCGCGTGGATATGCCCCCGTGTTGTCCTGAAAAATCTTGAACAATGGACCTACCTGTTGCGATGCATGCCTGGATTTCACGATGCTCAACTCTGGGATCAGAAGATCGCCGTCAATCCACACGATCTCCTCTGCTGGGGCCTCGACTCGCGCACCCCACACATCACCAACGCGCACCTGGACGCCATCAAAAAAGCCAATGACAAGTTGACCTTACTGACGGTCGAACCCACACAAAACACGCTCCCCTATAGCCGCAAGCTTCGCACCATGCACGATCTGCACGATGCGCTCGCATCACCCCCTCCTCATGGATGGATCATCAAACACCCCTTTGGCGTCAGCGGCAGAGATCGCATCGTGGGGAAAGGCCCCACGATTGAGAACCGCCATCAACGCTGGGCCGAAAAGAACTTCGCCTCAGGAGATGCACTCCTCTTTGAACCCTTTATCGATATCCGGAAAGAGACATCCTGGCACTTTGAGCTATCACCCACTGGAGACATAACCACACAAGGCAAGTGCACGATCCTCGTGGACTCACAGGGCACACACCGTGGTCACATCATTCAAAGCCAGGATCTCAAGCACACGCATCCCCCTGAAATCATCCTTACCACCCTCAAAAATCTTTACACTCAAACGGGTTACCATGGCCCCCTGAGCACAGATGGATTCACAGGACACCTGGATGGCCAACGCATTGAACGACACATCTCGGAGATTAACGCGCGCATCACATTTGGGCGCGTCGCCATTGAGCTTGCACGACCCTACCTTGATGGCGGACCCAATCGCACCATACTCTGGTGGCACCCTGCACAAAGCACATCACTTGATGCCGCTCGCCATGAAGCACTCACACCACTCCCCCTTGGGAAAGCTCCCGATACAGAGCGTGCCTTCTACCGCATGCCCACCCAAACAGACCCTGATTATTTAAACAAAACAGTCATTTACACCACAGACCAAAACATCAACCTCGATCCAGGCGCTCCCATTGAGGAGCAATTACTTGCCCTCTGGCACACGCTCTGACTCGGGGATCTCGTCCTGCGTCCTGGCAAGCTCGTGAAGCCTCGCAAAGGTATAAATACCAGTGTCATGACCATCGGCCCAGACGATGCACATGGCGTAATTCCCCACAGGCGTCACATCCTCCACGGTCGCCATACGCCAGGAGGTCACGGGAATCCACGAGGGCGGCCCCGCGCTATGTCCCTGACAACGTGCACAGGGACAGTAACCACGCAAATGCACCGTGGGGAGCGCACACTGAGTATCATCATCAAAGACAATATGAAGTGTATGTGATGCGTCTTTGTATTCGACCTGAACAGGGGTCGCCATGATGTCTTACTCCTTGATTTGTTTGAAGACCTCAAGGGCTCCTTGCTCCGTACCTGCAAAAATGCTGGAGCCATCCACAGTGAGGCATGTCAAAGGCGATTGAGCCTGAAGCACCGTGGGGTTTTGCCCTTGATCGTAGTGAATATGAACCGTGCCATCACGACTTGAGGACAACAACGTGCCATCAAGGTGAATACACAATCCTGTAACCTCTGCATTGTGTTGACCAATCTGTTTGGTCTGGCCACGCTCATAACAGAAGACCTCGCCATTGCGCGAGCCGAAGTAGATACGATTACGCTTGGAGGCCAGGCAAGTCAAGGGCGCATGACCCTCCACAAGGTCAATCTGAATTCCCCTTCTATCCCAGATCCTTAGCACCCCCTCAAGCGACACCGACGAGAGCCCAGAACCCCAGAAATCACATGAGGATATACTCTCCCCATTATGGTCCAACTCACTGACACATGAACCATCCTCAAGGTTCCACAGACGAACCTTGCTATCCAGCGCTGCCGAGAGCAACAACCGCCCTGAAGAGTTCATCGACAGATGCGAAATGGGCGCTGTGTGCCCATGCAAACGAGCACGCTGCAACAGGGGCAAACCTCTTTGATTTGCGTCAAATCCCATGAGCCACATATCGATATGTGCACGATCATCACCACACACAAGGATACGCCCATCAGGGGTTGCCGTGAGCGCATAAATAATACGACCATCCACAGGCAACTGATACGCCAACTCACCGTTGCGCTGCCAGACCATCAAATGACGTGTCGCCCCTGCTGCTGCAAAGTAATCCTCATCCAGACGCGAAATCACCGAGAACGTATTATGCAACCTCGCATCAATGGGCTCCACGCGTGACCAGGAGAGACGATTCACAGTCACACGTCGGCGGAAGATCTTCATGTTTGACTGCGTCGTGTTATGACGAAGCGACCACATCTTAGCCACAGAGATCATCTCCCACTCAGGTGTATTTGAAGTGATCTCAACCTGAGAAATAGGCTCCGAAACATCCTGCTCATTAGACGCCTCGGCGGTGATCTCGTTGCCTGCAAACTCGGGTTCCATCTCCACGCCAGGCTTGTACACAAGACCCCCAAAGAAGGTCATGTTGTTCCTGTTCTCCTGCGGCGCTGCCGAAGGCTCACGACTCTGCGTGGCAGGACGCCCCATAAAGGGAGCAGCACCACTTTGGTCCTGAGGTGTGCGCTCAAGAAACCCTGGATATGTATGATCGCTGTCGTCCTCTTCCACATCATCAATCTCCAACGAAAAGTCGAAGTCTCGCGACAACTCTCGAGAAAAGGATGGCGCTCGCCCCACATGCTCCGATCCCGCTTCGGCCGCCAGAGGCACTCCCGAAGACGTCTGAACACGCTTGCCACGCAAGGACAACAACCCCGAATCCTCCTTCGACTCCACTTGGCTGACATCCATACCAGGAGGCGCTCCTTCATCCCAGGCAGAACTCTCCTCATCAGCCATCGCTGCCTTCATCGCAGGACTCATCGTCGACACATTGAGCGACGGAGGCGTTGAAAACGCTGACATGGTAGGCGCATCATCTGCGCTGGGAAGTTCATCAAGCTCATCACTGGAGACAACCGCACGTGGTGGCGGAGATGACACCTCTACTGCCTCTCCAAATGAAGGCACAGAATAATGTTGCACAAGCTCCGAGTCAGATTCACCATCAGCACTCTCAACCGCAGGCGCATCAAGAGAAAGCTCATCCTGCTCAGCAACAGTATCATGACTGCTCATTTGAGCAATCATTTCAGCATGATGCACAACCGTAGGACCATCATCACCAAAGGGCTGAATGACCTTCTCCACTTGCGCAGCTTCACTCTCCGCCACGGTCTTGAAATCAAGTGAATCACCAGATGGCTCAACCACAAGTGGGCCAGGCACATCCTCATCTTCAGAATCTTCAGAATCCTCGACAAGCTCAACAACTTCACTTTCCTCAGAAACTTCAGAAACTTCAGAAACTTCAGAAACTTCAGAACTTTTAACCACTGATACTTCGACGCCAGGAACATCTTCCACATCCGACGCCTCACTGACCTCATCAACCTCCTCAGGAGATGAAGTTTGAGCCTCTTCCACGCTCAAACCAGCATCAGAAGACTCTACATCCTCTTCACTGACATCCTCTTCACTGGCATCCTCCTGCTCAAACGGAGAAGATGGGGAAGAAAGCGCGTTAGCAAGCTCAAGTTGATCAGACAATGCTTCAAGCTGTTGCTCATGCTCTGACACATCGACAGGTGCCTCCTGACTTGATAGCGCAAGATCTTCAGGACTTACCTCGACCATCTGCGCAATCTCATCCATGGAATCAACTGCATCCACAACGGGAGGCTCATCCTCCACAAAACTGCCCGATGAGATCTCCAGGCTACCCCACTCATCATCAGCGGTTGAACCCTGAGTCAACACACCTGTCAGATGAGATACATCTTCAATAATGTCTTCGTCCTCATCCCCTGTAGCCTCACCCTGATCCTCATGTTGTGAGGGCTCATCTTCCTCTCCCAACAAGGTATCCACGTCAGAAGCCCTCACAAGCTGAGGCTCATCCGTCACAAGCGAGGTCTCCTCTGCCGTCCTGTGTGTCTGCAAGTAGCTCTGGAGGCTGTCCTCAAACACCTCCGTCAAATCACCAAAAAGAGACTGCGTGATATCCTCTTCAGGAACATCCACCGCACTTGACTCCTCAGATTTCACATCCTGAGAATCATCAGAAACTTCCGAGCCATCCGAGCTTTCAAGATGCTTCTTGAACAAATTCATCAAGGAATCTCGTGAGATCTCCTTGGTCTTGCGCTCAGGAGCCCTGCGAGTTGGTGGCACCACGACATCTTCCTGATGTGATGAACTTGCTGCTGCGCTCTCTGAAGGTTGTGATGATGCCTCAACAGACAATACAGAACGATCTCGTGGCGCAAGGATTACAATGGAGCTGGGTGGTCCCTCCATGAACTTCAGCACATCGATATCATGCGCAGCCAACGAGGCTTCTTGAAGACTATGAACACCACTGTCATCAAGGCTCATCGGCGAGCGTAAACGACCACTGCTTAACGACTCGCCGTCAATCCTGAGACCCTGTCGTGCGAATGGGTTCTTTTTCTCTTCTACTGCGGGTTGAGGCTCCTGAGGTGAGGCTGACTCTTGCTCACGCTCAAACACATCGGTGTCACCCACGGAGGATTGATGATCTGGCGGGTCTATACCTGGAGGCATTTCAGGCCATGTCTCCACATGTGAGCGTTGAGACTGATCTTGCAAGTCATCACGACGCGTAATCGAGATATCTGCGGCCTGCGAGCGATCATACACAAGCGTACTGTGAGAGTCATCGATAGCCTCTCGAAGCTTGCGTGCCACATCCTCGGGTTCTGGCTCAGGCTCAAGCGCCAACGCACCACCCGATGAGAGCAGCAACTGCTCAAGAGGTATACTTGGTGCGGTCATTGACTCGCTTTCAGGCTTACACAACAGCGCCACAGGAGACACTGCACCAGCAGACCAGAGAATCATCGCACGATCACTTGATGCGCTCACAAAGACATTTTCGCCCACATATTCAATAGCTTGCACCCAGTCCTTGTGTTCATCAAACACACGCACAAGAGATGCCTGGCTCCAATCCCAGATGGCAATCTTCTGATCATAGCCCGCGGACACCAACATCGTCGTGTCGGGAATGAACACAACTCCAGATGCATAATCCGTATGCAACTCAAGCTGATACAACGGCATAAGATCAGTGCCGCGATACACACCCACTGTGTTGTCCCAGGAGGAGCTCGCGAGCACACGATCATGATCAGACCACGCCAGATCACTGATCCAACCTGAGTGATCATAACGCTTTGCAATCAGAGCCTGTTCACGCTCAAGATCCCAGAGATAGACACCATTATCAATGCCACCCCCAGCCAGATATCGCGTGGAATGAGAGATCGCCAGCGACCATATTTCAGCGGAGCTATCCTCAAACACTCGCCAGGGTTTCCCACGATGCTCATCATTGAGAGGACGCCACACCGCCACACGATGATCACGACAGGATGTCGCCACGATCAAACCATGCTCCGAGAGCGTGGTCAGGTTCACACAGCTATACAGATGACCAAGTTTACGCGTCACCACAAACCCAGACTGAGAGAGCTTCATCCAGAAGACCTCTCCACTCACGCCACCAAAGCCACCATAAAGCGCCTGTGTTTCGGGATGCCGTTTAAAGTCAGCCGACTTCAGACGGCACTCAAACGAAATCTCCCAACATAATACGGCGCGCAACACATCCGACTCAAAACAGGGCGGATTGGCGTCTGCACCAAACACAGCCTCAAACACACCAGCCTGTACATCACGGGCAAATTCGTCGGGACAAGATGGTGGCTGAAGCGTGGAAAGAGGCGAGTTCACATCCTGCGAGATATGCCAGCACTGAAGGATGCCGTCAGCGTGGATGACGACCAGCGTGTTGGCATTAAGAAAGGTCATCCCGAGAATCTCGACATGGCCTGTATCCACATCAAGCGAGCTCTCCACGCTCAGAGGAGTCTCCTGGCTACGCACCATGGATGCGCTCCACACCACGTCAGACGTCATCCATATCCTCAACTGGTGTGTCCCCACTCCAAGAGCGAACAATTGACGTTGCGGGCTATATGTCAGGTGCAGGCGCTGTAACATGCATCAGATCCAATAAGAGACAGAGAAACACAATAAAACATCTGGATGGGCCAGGTAGACCTGGCTCTATCAAAATACGTTAAAAATCACAGAACGCAAACTAGTGGTCATTTAACTTGTGAAGAGGGCATGTTTCCTGTCAGGAAACATGCCCTCTTCACAAGTTAAATGACCACTCTAAAGGTGTTTCCACACAGGAAACAAAACAACAACTCAATAGTAAATTCAACAAGATACCGCACAACACTGCAAGGTTTGCGCAGCGAGTCAACAAAGCGGCTGTTGCGCCAGATACACCGAGAGCTTCTTGATGTCATCCTGATACACGCTGTCTTTACGGGCGATCATGCGAAAGGCATCCGAGAGCGGCTCACGCTGTGGTAACACCACACTCAACGCCCCCTGTTCAAGAAAAGGAGCGACCATATAGCGTGGAAGCACCGCCACACCCAGTCCCTGTAATGCAAGCTCCAACATCGCCCCACCCGCGCCACAAGAACGCACCTTGCGAAAACAGAACTCCTCCGCGACCACGCTGTCAAGATACCTCATCAGCGGCAATCCCTCATGAATATCAAGCAGCGTATGCGCACGCGCATCGTCCACTGAGACAAAAGGTTGCCTGGCAAGCAGCTCAGGTGACGCGACAAAGAGATACTCCTCACGATGTAAGAAATGCGATGTCCAGTCGCTGTGTGCCACGGGTGCGCTGGTGATCACAGCATCCACCTGCCGTGCAGCAAGCTGCTCCAGAATATCGTCGCCACTCCCAAAGTAGAAGTGCACATCCATATACCCAAAGGACTCGGGCAACCTCGCGATCGCAGGCACAAGCCACGAGAGACCAAGCTCAAAACGTGTCCCCAACACCAACTTCACGGGGACCTCCTCCAGCGCCCCCGGGTGCAACGCCTCCACACACGCGCTCGCCTGCGCCAACGTCTCCTGCGCCAATGGCATCAACTTCATCCCCGCTCGCGTCAACGCCACATGCCTCGTGGAACGCACAAACAACTCCTGGCCAAGCTGCTCCTCCAATTGCTTGATCCTCTGACCAAACGCGGCAGGGGTCAGGCTCATGATCTTTGCTGCACGACGAAAGTGCAGCTGCTCTGCCGCCACCACAAAACATCTCAAATTATCCAGACTCGGAAGCTCTACCACCACACCACTCCATATTCACGTGATCTCAACCTGCTCAAAACCATACACAACAACGCCTCACACAGCTTAAAAAAAGATTTTCTTATAAATTTATAAAAAAGTGATTGACAGGAGCATATGTATGCCATAATAATCGAACTTGCTCCAGGGAACGGTCGACGCACAAGTCCCCCCAGGTCGTTAGTCAGGTGTGTGTCCTATGACTACGTTATTGTTCCTTGGAGCATTTTTCTTTTCTTGCGCACCTCATCTTTTGAGCGGCGCTTTTTTTATGCCCTCACCACACCACTCCTTATGCAGCCTCACGATCTACTTATCGCCAAACATGATGACCTCTGGGTCCTTGATAAACCCTACAACATCCCTGTGCATCCTGGCTCCAAACGGGTCACAACTCCCGACCTCATGACGCTCGCGCGTGATATCCTCGGAGCACCCGCAGACATCGCCCCCATTCATCGCCTCGACAAACACACAAGCGGCCTTGTCCTCTGCTCCCCAAACCCCGAGCTGCGCTCTCAACTTGGCCAGGAGCTTGCCGACCACGCGATCGAAAAAACATACCTCGCCATGGTCTATGGACACACCCACAAGAAGGGCTCCATCCAGCTCCCTCTATTTGACCAACGCCGTAAAAAGAAACTTGAGGCGATCACACGCTATAAGCGTCTCCACACGTTTGGCTCATGTACCTTGCTCGAGGTTCAGATCGAGACAGGACGCAAACACCAGATTCGGCGACACCTGCAATCCATCAAACACGCCATCGTGGGAGACACACGTTACCGTCATCATCGACGCATTAAACTCCCAGCCTTCCCAAACAGGCTCTGGTTACATGCCCACAAACTTACCATTCCCTCCCTGTCCTTGACGCTGACCTGTGAGCTGCCACCTGAACTACAGGAACAGCTCGATCTCCTGATCTCATTGCGTGAATCCAACCACGCCGAAGAGGAGTAATTCATGAAGCATATCCTCGTGAGCGAGGATATGCTTCATGTGACGCTATTGATAATCAATGAGCCCGCGCACATACATCTCAAACCCCTTCCCACCCAGACGCTGTACCAGACGTCCCATGTCCACCCCCTGCTTGAACAGGATCATGGTGGGTAGCTCCTTGAGCTTGAAGTCATTTGCAAGTCCAGGATTGCGCTCAAGCTCCACGATGCCCACGGCATAATCACCAAAGGCACAGCTTGCAGCAACTTCTAACTCAGCCTCAAGCTCCTTCTCACTGCTCACATCATGCACAAATGCGATCAACACGGGCACGCTCGCGGTCCTGACACATCGCCAGAAAATATCCTCCCAGACAAGATGCATGACCTGACTGACATGACGCAACGGCATACCACAACGCGCACAGTTCCCCTTACGGTGTAACTTATTAAAAGGAATGCGATTTTTACTCTCGCAGGCACGGCAATAAGACAGCATACCTTGCTCGTTCACATCACTCATCCTAGACCACCCTCAGTCTTATCCCAGCACACAAGCGCACGCCGGGTATCATCATGAAACCTCACCATTCTAACAGAAACGGCTCTACATCATATGCTATTTCCCGCGCTCCTGAGATATATGCATAAAAACATCAATAGATACCGCCATGTACAGCAAGCTCCTGTTGCATGGCTACGCTCACAGGATTCTCCTGCACCACAAATTCATCAAGCATACTCAACATACCTGAATCAAGAAGCGCTCGACAACCCTTCTCCGTCACGCTGTTCTGACGCATCCTCAACACCCTGAGCAGAGGAAACGCATGCGCCTTGCACATCGCCACCACACCCGCATCTGTAATTTGACACCCTGATACATCCAACAACTCCAGGTTTTGCATGCAGCTAGCGGTAGAGAGCAGCTCCAGCCCCTCGTCACCAATGCAGCAGCCATATAACGCAAGATGCGTCACCCCCTCAAACACGCTGCTCTTGACCATATTGGCCACCCCTGCTGGGCGGATAAAATGATCCGAAAAACTCACATGAGAAAACCCCTCAAGCATGGGAAACCCATGCCCTTGCCTGAAGGTTCGACCATTCCAGGCATTGGAATTGACGTGAAACGCAAAGCGCGCAAATGGCGCAATTTTCATCAAGGCATAAGGGGAGTAGGCGCTGCGATTGGGGACCACAAAGGGTTGATTACGAATCCCTGTTGCATCCACCTCTGCAAGAGGATGTCGCCAGTGTGATACAAAAGAAGCCAGGTAAGGAAGGAGTTGCTCTTGATAGAATGCAGGCTCCCACTGGCTCACATGCAACAAGAACATACACATCTGAGCGCGCCAGATCGTTGCGTCATCAAGAGGCCCATACAGAGGTAAGCCATCGCCCATATAGCGCCAGCGTGTGGACACAGGAGGCTTATGCATGAGCGCACGCGCCTGACCCCAGAGCACACTCTGACGTGTTACACTCACCACATCCTCGCAGCGGTGACAGCGTGTTGCATCAATTCATCTGACGCAACAAGGCAGACGCAGGCTCCTTCACATTGGGCGAGAGGGAGGGCTGGCGCAACAGCTCTTGTAAACGCTGCCTGGACTGATCTTTTCGGCCAAGATTAAATTCACATAACGCCATATTATAGGATGAACTCTGCCTTACATCAGGATCGTGTAAGGACTGCTGGAACTCCTCAAGCGCGTCATCAAACAGTCCCATCTCCATGTACACCACACCAAGCTCGAAGTTGGTGTTGACGGCGCTCTCTCCTGCGCTGATCAAGCTTGGTACAGAGCTACTATTTAGAGCGTCCTGATGTTGAGCTTCAGCCATCTCATCTACAGAGTTGTACGCAAACTGCTTGGACAGACTGCGTGAGGCAGAGAATGGATTGGCGCCCTGAAACGTGCCACCTGAACGCATGGACTCAAGATCAACGCGTCGCTTGTGGAGGCTTGTGCTGTGAGGATTCTCTGCCTCAACCTTTTTCAACGCATCCTCGGCCTCATTTACAAGGCCCTGCTCCATCAGGAAGTCAACCTCTGCAAGCCCACCAAGGTCCTGCGCGCCCGCGAAACTCATGGACACAGACGAAACCTCACCTGCATCACCAAAGAGGTTATCAAACATGGCGTCCGCATCTTCTGCAGAGAAGGAGAAGCCACCATCATGGGAATCTGACAGACTCATTGAGGGGGTAGCTTCGGGCATGTTTTGCAAACGCTGCGCAATACCACCAAGGCTGACGGGCACCTTGTGATCATGCTCCGTGTCCTCGGGCAAGTTAAACTGGTCCATGGACAACAGGTCATCTTCCATGCCCTCCATCACGACATCATCCGTATCAAGACTCAGGTCGCCAAGATCCTCAAGCGCAATGGCCTGAGCATCAATGGGGCCTGTATCAAGCTCAAGATCTTCCTCAATCTCAATGTCGAGGTCATCAAGCTCCATAATGTCATCTTCCTGAAGGACCTGCGCTTGCTGCTGCATGGGAGGCCCAAGCGCACTGAGCGCATCATCCACATCCAGCTCACCAAGGAGATCCAGTTCAATCAACTCGTCTTCTGCGGTGGAAGGCTGCGAGAGGCCGTAAGGAAGGTTCTCAGCGCGAGCGATGGCCTCAACCTGCGCCGTACTACCAAAGAGCATGGCGGCCTTTTCAAGATACTGCGTACATCGTGCGGGTGTGGCGCGCACAAGCTTCGCCATCTCCACATACTGGTCTGCTGCGAGGACACGCTCACCAAAGTTTTCGTACAAACCAGCCAGTTCAGTGCGCGCCAAAATGGAGTGAGGGAAGCGGTGCACAAGATCCGAGAGTGTGTGTGACGCCCTGTCCTTGAGACCATACTT
>CATLTV010000150.1 GCA_950059285.1 uncultured Pseudomonadota bacterium
CAGCCACAAAACCCCGCGCGCGCCTTGTGAACACAAGGCGCGCGCTCTGTGATGAATGTCATCTTCTGAAATATAAGAAATCACGCTCAAATATTATTATCTCTTGAAGGTAATCTCAAAGCGCTCATTGCCACTCTTGTGGTCAGGATAGCGCACGTTTTCCTGTCCGTGTCCCTTGGCTGAAGTGATGCGTTTTTCATCCACACCAGCCTCGGTGAGCGCGTCCTTGACCTTGCGAGCACGAAGTTGTGACACGGCAAGGTTCTCAGTCGCATCTCCTGGAGCGGTGTATGTATCAATCGAGATGGTGAACTCGTCGTAGGATTTAGCGAGCTTCACGATATCTTGAAGGACAGCACGGCCGCTGCTGTTTGGAGAAGAACCACCAGACTCAAAAGAGCTTGGCGCAATAAGCATGATGTTATCGCCTGTTCTCACGGCATAAGTTGTACCAAGCGCATCCTGAGCATCTTTCAGCAACGCCTTACGACGTCCCTCGGGATCTTCCTTGGCCACCTGCACCTTGAAACCAGGCTGTGCTTCTTTTGCAGCATCCTGATAAGCAGCGATCGCAGATGATGCGCTGGTTGCAATTTGCTCGTAAGGCACAGGCTTCTGCGTGCGCAATGTACGAATTGATTTCAGGAGGTTTTCTGCGCGGTTGAATGTAGATGGAGCGTTCTCATCTGCACGCACAGCGGTCGCCTTCTGACGAGCGCTTTCGACCTCACGAATCCTGGAGTCAGCCATGGCCACACGCTGCGTCTCATCAGCGCCAGAGGAGCTAAATGTGGTGGTGTTTTTTGCAGCGAGTCGTTTGGCCTCATCGTCTTTCTTACGACGAGCCACGGCGACCTGACGCTCAAGTTCACCAACTTCGGTGTTGAGCTTGTTGCGTTCCTGGTTGATGGCAGTCAGCTCGGGGTTACGCTCGGCAACCTTGGCATTTGCAGCTTCAAGACGCTCCTTGGCACCATACTGTTTGGCCACAGCAAGCGCAGTACGGTAACGCAGACGGCTCCAAATGGCATATTCACGGGCAAGCTCAACTTCGCCTTCATCATAAGCCTCTTGCGCATCGTAACGGAACTGCCTGGACTCACGGTAGTACAGCTCTGCGCCAGGAATATCCTTGACCTTACGCGTGGCAGGATCTTGCCAGAGCGCTTCGATTTCGAGCAATTCACGAGGCTTATCAGGCTTGCTACAGGCGGTCAGCGCCATGCTGACCGAGATAAGAAGGATAAGATAGTATATGTAACTCTTTTTCATGATCTCTTCGATTCTTTGCTGCTCCAGGAAGTAGGGCTTTGGGAGCAGGGGTATTGAGGTCAAAAGACCGCGTACACAGTTTCAGCGCAACTGGTTTAGCTGTTGTTGAAGATCGGCTTTCTTGGCGTTCAACGCCTCAACCTCGGCCTTCAACGTGGCAACCTGCTCATCGGCCTGCGCAAAGGATTTCTCCTGTGCTTCGGCCTTGGCTTCAATTTGCGAGACCACAGTCAAATTGCGAATCAAATCAAGACCATACTCGGATCGTTTAAGCAGATAGCTTGCCGCCTCCGTGTCACGCTCAGCGAGTTTGGTTTCGGCCTCCTCAAGCCAGGATGTCACCTTGGCGATGTCATCCTGTGCGATGCCCGCAGCATCCGCATCTGTTTGTGTCGCAAGCTCGGTCCTCAACAAACCAAGTTGCTCTGAATAACGCGCCACAGCATCCGCAAATCCCGTCGAGGCAATCAATAAAGAGCCGCTCACCAGAGCTATCCCTATAAATGTAGATAATCGCATTCTTTTCGTCATGATAACAGTTCTACTCCTTGACAGCAGAGTTAGTTCATTCAAGGCAATTCATCAGGATACACGCTCATGGAGCTTAATCCTGACCTCCTCCCTTATAACGCGTCGACAGCAAAAATGCCAAGGCCTCACGAATACTCTCCTCGTTATAGCCAAACTGTTCGGTCAATGTCTTGATCGTACGCTTGACAGCATCGAGTTCCTGGGAAGAGAGCGATTCAGCCTCATCATTAAAGTAACGCAGAATATGTTGCTGTGTCTGACGAATCTGACGACGACGCTCATCAAAGAACGACCTCTTGAGCGCAGCAAACAACTTGGGGAACACACGGCGATAATCGATCTTCTCACCAGGGTTATCGATGAATGCCGCTGCAATGGTAGACATCAAGTTCTGACGGTCATCATCACCATCAAGATCCATCTGCTCTTCAAGCTCTTGCATGAAGTCCTCATCGGGCTCCTCATACTGGCCTGTCAGATCGTTATAAACTTGCTCTCCCTTGATCGACTGACTGACATGGTCAATGTAACGCGTAAAGAGACGCTCATACTGCTGCTCATCCACAAGCCCCATCGCCTCCTGCATATGCTCATCCAGAAGATCAAGGTAACGCCCTTTGACGGTCTTCAGATGTGCTGCGTGATCAAAGTAGTCGCCATCAGCCTGCATTTGCAGGAATGGGAATACTGAGGGGTCCTTGATCAGGGTCTCAAGCTCTTTAAAAATAGCCAGTGGTGAGAGACAGGGGAAGCTATCATTCTGTGCGGCGTTGAGCATGATCATCTTCATCTCTCGAGGAGATGCACCATAACGCCCCTCGTACGCGGTGGTGCGTGTCCCCTCCTCCTTGAGCTGCGCAAGGTTTGCTTTGAGCTCGCGCGCATCCTCTGGAGGAAGATCATCAGGCACTTTTCCAAGCGCATAAAGGTCTGCTTTTTCAAGCGGTGTTAACTCATCAATCACCTCTTTCAACACACCATCAAAACGCTCCGCGACAGGACGCTTCAAACGCGTCAGAACGGCCCACAAGGACACCACATACGTTGTCAGAGGCGCCACAAACTTGCCCACATCCACACGTGTAAGCTGATCATCGTAGATTTGCTTTTCAATATTGTAATCAAGAAGATACGGCACACGAACAAGCTCAATACGCCCTTTAAATGACGCGTAGTCTGCTGTCTGCTTGAACGCATCAAGGTAGGTTTCATTGCCCGTGGCGATCATGACCATGTCAAGATACAGGATCAAATGGTCCAACGAAATTGCCGCGCGCTCGCTGGCAATCAACAAATACTTGTTCAAATCAGGATGACGCTTGAACATATCGTCGTACTCGATGATGCCTCGGTTTGCGTCAGCCAGATCGCCTGCAACCTCAAACAAGGACACACTCTGCAACACAGGAGGCAACGACTGAAGGCGCTTGTCCATCGTCAACTGCCTGACACCAGCATCAACCCTCATCTGAGGCTCCACGCTGACCGCACCACGACGGTAACGCCTGCTAAAGTAGAATCGCTCCACTTGAATGTGCTTGTATACGCTCTGAAGATCACCATGATAGGCCGTCAAGAGCGCGTCAAACACGGTCTTGTTGGAGTGGCTCAAGTCACCGCGAAGCAAATGCTCGCTGAGCACAAAGTCCTCTGCGCCAGAATCATCAACAAGCTTCTGAAGCAACTTGGCGCGCTGCTCCACTGGAATCAACAACAACGGATGATCCTTGAGCGGATCCACAAGCTTCACATCAATTTGTGACTCGTCCAGATCTGCAAAGGTCGCAAGTTGCTTACGTGTCACCGCCGACTCGCCAAAACCTATCGTCCCCTTGGCGCTTGCCAAACGCTCACTTGGGAAGATCCAGTTGAAACAATAAATCGCCCCTTCTTCTGTCTGAGAGTACGCCTCCAGACCACGCATCAAGGTCTTCACAAACGTGGACTTCGCGCTACCATTTGGCCCATGCAACAGGATGAGCTTATCCACTCGCCCTGCCCTCGCAAAGCTATCCAACAGCTGAAACACCCTGCGCTGTGTAGACTCCTGACCAAACATCTTGTCACGCCCCTCATCAAAAGGAGCGTCAAACACATGGTAATGCATGTGCTCACCAAGATGATCTTTTCGCTGCGTCACACCATAATGAAGGATACTGTCGCGCAAATACTGAATGGCGCTGCGTGCATGACGTTGAGGATGCTCTTGCACAGCATCAATGAACTGAGAGAAGCTCATAATTCGCTGGTTCTTTGAGAAACCCTCTTGAATTTCCTCGGCAAGTTGATCAAGCAAGCTATTGCTTGCACCTTCTTTCCCTGCTTCCTCGCTCATATCAAAACCTCTGATTCAACGTATAGTTAGTCCGCTTATCAATTCAACCGCAATGCGCATCAAGGACGATGCCCAGCCTCGATCTGGCACGATCTCACTCGGCGCCTTCCTTCTCAGGTACACTTTCTGTCTTGGCGCTCACTTTAAGCGTCACAGGCTCATCCGTAAACCAAAGACATCGAGCCTCATTTCCCTTTTCGCATATACTGAGGTTCAAACTCCCCTCCACCACATGCTCACCATCCTTACTCGCGGTAAGCTTTACAGGCACACGCGCACGCGCTGCGGTAAGATCCATCGCCCCCTTTTTAAGTTCGGCATCTTGCTCAAGACTCACACCGTCTGGCAACGCTGCATCATCGACCTTGAACTTCCATGGATACTCGGGATTAATCTTGAACCCTTTGCCTGGGCGCAGCTCAAACGCAAGCTCGCTACTCGCGCCCACAAGCACCTCATGTTCAACCTCAACGATCTCAAATGAGCCCGATTTCGACGCGACCTCTTTTTTCGCAGCTCCCGCTTGAACCTTTTCGGTGGGCGCTTGCGCATTCACCTGATTGGTTGATGTATTCTCTTTTGAATCACACGCACTGACGAAAAAAAACAGGCACAACGTGGTGCCAACACATACGCTTCTCAACATGAATCTCCTCGTAAACCTGACAAAAACCAGGCGACTATAACTTCGGCATTATACGCCGCGCACACCGTACATCTGTAAATCACGTACCAGCATGCATGACCATCTCATCCTCAACACATAGCATGGTCACAACCTTCCCTCCATATTTTTACGCCGATTTGAAGATGCACTTTTTGCACTTCTTTAAAACTTGTCCTTGGCTTGCATGCTTAACATGCCGCATAATACCTACTATACTGTATCGAGGTCTGTGTACGGAGGAACACACATGACCCAGGGTTGCGACTACATCCGTGAGCGTTTTCGCAAGATAACCTCTTCTCACAACAACTGTCTTTCATACTCATGACACTTGCGCGAGTAAACTACTGTGCCTGACAACAAGAACCAACAGGATGTCCCATTCTTTGTCTCCAAGGAAGAAGAGGAAGAAGAAATTTTCTCCAGTGTAGGGCAATCCTCCCCTCCACCCTCTGCACCCCCATCCTATTCACCACAGACACAACCCCCAAATACACCTCCACCCATGCCCACACAGGCAGCCAGAAACCGCCCACCCACCACTGGCGGCTACAGGAGCGTCCCCCAACAACAGGGCTACTACCTTGAGGTAAGCGATGAACAGGGCAACCCTCTGCCCACCATCTCCCTCACACAAAACCGTACCATCATTGGCAAAAGCCCACACAGCGATGCCCACTATGATAGCCCCCTGCTGTCAAGCTGGCACGCTGCGCTCACACAAACGCAGGAAGGCAAAATCCTGCTTGAAGACCTCCAGAGCACCAACGGCGTCTACCTCGGCATCGCAGATGACTTCCAACTTGAAGATGGAGATATGATCGCCCTCGGTCGACAACGCTTTGTCTTCCGCACCACAACACCTCCTCCCGCACTCCATGATCCGCATCCTCATCAGGACGCCCCACTTATTGGAGCTGCGAGCCAGGGCCATTACCCCCATATTATCAAACTCTTACAGGGTGGTCTTATCGGCGGCCTCTATCCACTCCAAAAACCCATTATCATTGGACGTAACCAGGCGGATGTCCCCTGCCCCGAGGACTTCACCATGGAAGAACACCACGCACGCATCGAACGTCAGGGACCACACTTCATCCTCAAGGATCTTGGCTCTCGCACGGGATCTTACATTCGCGTCTACAATGAAGTCGAACTCTTTGCTGGCGATCGTTTTGTCCTCGGACACCTCCAGTTCTGCCTGCGACACCCCAACGTCTGACCACATTCGCTCTCATCACCTTTTATACACGATACTCAACAAGAAACCCTCTCTTCACACAACAAAGAGAGGGCTTGTTATTTCTAGCCTGGTGTACCATGCACGCTCCCACCCTTCGCCTCACCCTGATTGCCCTCATTGCCCTGACCACTGCATGCCAACACATCCCTCGGCCATCCGAGAAACAGTCCATCATCGCACAACAAACGCTTCACTCCCCCACTGACACCTTGCAAAAACAGGGACAACTGTCACTCCTTGGTGACGGGTTGTGGGCCCTCCTTGACCCCTCATTTTCACCACAGAAAAATACGCTCATCCTGCTCGAATCCTCCTACTCCTCACACCTCTTTGTGGTCACATCTCTCCATGACTGGGGCGCTACACTACAACGCATCTCTCACAAGGCGTTTAACCCCCAGGAGAGCTTCTCCATCACCCCAATCTCAATGCAAAAGCTGGCGTGGGATACACATGACGCTCAACTTTGCCCCTCCACAAAAGAATGCAAAAACCTTACAAATCAACACATTGCATACCCCACAAACACTAGCAACCTCACACTTATCCCATCCAGCAAAATCCGCACTGATACCTACACCCTCCCCATCACGCCCGCACACAACCTCCCTGAAAACACCCCTTTTCTCGCCATAAAAACGGCTGATACCACGCAGCAATCACACGCCTTTATTCTACTGCTTGACTCCGCATGCCCACAATCCATGGCGGAACAACTCAAGCTCCCCCACTCCATTCAAACCATCACCCATGCCCTCAAACTAACCGACAAGGCACACCTCGCTGAAGTAGAAACGCTCGCCATTCAACACGGCGCAGACACCATTGTCGCATGCCCCTCGGAGACCAAAAAAGTCCTCATCGCCACCCCTTCACTGGCACGACCTGAACTCCCCTCGGGCACCTCGTCCATCCCTTCCATTGGCCCATTGCTACTGTCAGCCACCCCCCTGACAATCGATGCATCCGATACACCGCCGTATATTCTGTCAGCACTGATTCAAGGCTCTGGGCATGCCGCACGAGGACACTTCACCCTCGCTGCACACCTGATGGAACAGGCCATCTCAGCACAACCATTCTCTCGCCAATTTGACGCTATCGCCCACCCACTGGCGCAACTCATCGCCCTGGAAAACCCCGAACAGGCGCTTCACATCGGATGGCAAGCCACACGTCAATCATGGCGACGCGATGAAGTTCTTGAACAAAATATCCTCATGATCGCTGTCTGGGCTGGACTCAATCAACAAAACAAGATTACCGCCCTTGAAACCTCTCTCGTCCCCAGAGCCCAGTCACAGCGTGACTCATCGCTCTCCCCCTGGATCATCTGGCGAGCGCTAAGGCAATCCATCGCGCAGGGTACACTTGAGAGTGTAGCTGATTTTCAAACGCTTGCGCCTCCTTTCCACAATCAAAAAGACACGCAATATACCTGGGATACACTCACCCTTCTTGCGCTGCTTTACACTCCAAATGTCGCGCGCGAAGACCACTTGGAATCCCTCAAAAATCACCTTCAATCACGCGCCAAGGAAAGTGATTACTCCGAGCTCATCCTCTCCAGTATAGTCCCTGAACATGGCTTAAACACATGCGCGAAGCAAAGCGCGCCCGCCAGTTGCCTCCCCGATGTCTACGGCAAAAACCTGCGTTCCTGGGCATTACAACAGAGCAGCGACTCCATGGCGATACAACACCTCCTGACCACCCCACAGCGCCCACCCTATCTTGCAAAATACGTCTGGTGGGCAACGCTCAACCAACTCAAGCTATCACCCTGGGTAAAACTTGCTGCAACCCTTGTGACACAGAGCAAACAGCTCTCAAAATTTGCCATGCTGCTTGGACAACAACAGGCCACAACCCCCACATCCAAATCCACGGATTACATCACTCAGTTCAACACATACATCACACATCGAGACAGGAACTCACACACTCAACAAGAGGTGATCCTCACTGCCCTCAAGACCGTCACAGCTCAGGACGAAACACATGTCCTGAACATGCTTCAAACCTCCATGGAAGAAGCTCAAGACAAAGATAAACAGACGCTCTTCACCTACTGGGAAGCGCTCATATCCTCGACCCCCACACTTGCCATGCAGCTTGATGCATGGAAGGCGTTGCAGAACGTGCTCCCGGAAAATGCGGATGTAAATCAGTGCATTCGACCACTTATCGCAGAGAGCACCTACCTTCTTGCAACACAACAACTCTCCAAAGCACAGAACGCCTATACTCGCGCAGAGCAATGTATCAATGAGAAGAACGGCGAACTCGATGCAAAACTTGGTCTTAATTTAGAGACCATTCATGCCATGCTTAACCTCGAAGAGCGTGGCATGTTACCAGCCAAGCAATCCAACCTCTTTACACAGCAGCTGGAATCGCTCACTGCACAACAGCCCAAACACACAACATGTCCTGTTATCTTTGAACACACGCCCCCACTTGAAAAGATGCTCTCTCCCGACATGTATGCGCTGTACAAAAATACAACGCCTGACGCCTCAAATGCACAGCAAGATGAATTTACGCTCAAGCAAAGCACGGCATCCCTGAAAAAGAAAATCGTCCAGGACACGCTCACCACAATTCACGAGCAACTCCTGAAGCCAGGAACACCACCCGAACAGCTCGAGCGTACAATTCTGGCACAGCTTGATGAGGCCATCACACTCTCCCGTCAAGCCAACAGCATCCATGCAGTGCGACGCATTACCTTTATTAAAGATATCCTCATACAACCTTCCGCACAGGACAACACATCCGTGCTTCAAGCTATCTTACAAGACCCCACCATCCTTCTTGAGAACACGCCATCCAAGCTCATTGCGCTTGAGCAACGCGCGCAAATCCAACTCGCACAACTGTTTCTCAAGGGCGCAACACCAAAAGAAATAACAGATAATATACAATCACTTACAACAACAAAGCCCCATCCCCAAGCGGTGCAAGAAATGTGTCGTCCCACAGAGGATCTGTAAAAAGAAGGTTCTTCAAGATTCTTGGACGTTTACAGAATGCATAGAGACTCCTAAACTGTAGAGCGGTATGGCAGACTCGCACGCTGCATACATGTTCACACACCACCGCACATCGCGTCATCCCCACATCAGGACATCATGATCGGCACCCAGTTTGGACGCTACGACATCATTGAAGAGCTTGGCCATGGCGGCATGTCTGTGGTGTATCGAGGTGTGGACACTGGCCTGGAACGCGAAGTTGCGATCAAAGTTCTCCACGATCACCTCGCAAAAAAACAAGAGAACAGGCTTCGATTGCATCGCGAAGCCAAGGCAATCGCGCGCCTCAGACACCCCAACATCCTTGAAGTCTTTGACTTCTCCAATGAGAACGCAGACCGCGCTTTCATTGTCATGGAATATGTTCGTGGTGAAAACCTTCGACAGTTCCTCGATCGCACAGGCACCTTTCCCCCTGAATACTGCGCCCTGCTCGCCATTCACCTGTGTCAGGCACTCAAGCATGCACACGAGCACGGCATTATTCACCGCGACCTCAAGCCTGAAAACATCATGGTCTCATCCGAGGGCTCACTCAAGCTCATGGACTTTGGCATTGCCCATATCTTTGATGCCGAAACCATGACCCAAACAGGTAGCCTGCTTGGAAGTCCTGCGCACATGGCCCCCGAGATGATTGAAGGCGAGAAGGTCGATGAACGCGCAGACATCTTTGCACTGGGCACGGTGCTTTACTGGCTTGTGACTGGAAAGCTCCCCTTTGAAGGCAAGAACGCTCCCCAGATCCTGAAGCGCGTACTTGAAGGTATCTACAAAAACCCCGAAGCAGTCGAGCCCAAAGTCGGTCAATGTTTCGGTGATATCATTCGTAAATGCCTCGCCTATGAGACTGAAGAACGTTACGCCACCATGGATGAAATCCTCGCTGACCTGGACAAATTCCTTGGTAATATTCCCTTTCAAGATCCATCCTCAGAGCTGCAAAAATACCTGCTCAACCCCAGCGAGACACGACAGGCGTTTGAAACACATCTTGTCAGCTATCTGATGGCCAGCGCACAACGCTCCCTCAAAACGCAAAATCACACTGAAGCGTTTCGCACCTTTAACAGAATACTCGCCTACGAACCCAAAAACACAAAAGTAATCAAAGCCTTACAGCAACTACAGCGACGCAAACAAGGCTCTCAACTTGCCATCGCTGCGGCGATCCTCCTGCTTGGTTCGACGGGCGTTTACGCCATTTATAAAAACACATCGATCTCCACAAGCATTGCCACACCACGCATCACAACAAGTGACAGCGCCGCCATTTCCAACGTCCCGGAAGATACCATCACCTCGGCACAGGAGCGCTCTCGCCAACTGGCCACAGAGCTTGCCACACGACGAGCTGCTCTCGCGGCAGAAGACACACAAACATTGGCGCGACAATTCTCAAGCCAGATCGCACGCATACAATCTCTGGCATCACAACGCGCCAGTGAACGCCGCTCCACGGCAAGAACCATGGCCGATGAAATTCGACAGCCGACATCAGCCATGTTCGTGGCCAGACGAAACAACCCCATCACCTCAATTCAGCGCAACCCTGATGAAAAAACTCAGGACATGGGCACCTCCTCTGACACCGATATGGGCATTAGGGTTGAGCCTGGCGCAAAGCATGTGTATAAATTTCGCATCCTCCCGGTTAGCGCGATCCTCTCCATTGACGGTGAAGACTACGAACCCGCGCAAGCTCATCAGGGGATTGAACTCCAGGAAGGTAAGAACTACCCCATGCGCGTCGATTGCGCTCATGGCTGCGAACCTTACACAACCACACTGCGCGTTGATGGACCTCAAGATCCCTCACGCCCCAAAAAGATCACCCTCTCATGGCGCAATGGCATCGTCAAAATTCGATCTCCTCGCGACAGCCTCCTCTACCTCCCAGGCAAGAAGAGACGCGCCATCGAACTCAAAAAAGGCAAGGAATACCATTACCTTGTAAAGTTCGGAGACGCCGCACGATCACGCAATCCTCAGCAGGAACTCACCTTCACGATTCACGATCGCAATCAAATGCAGCTCTCCTACAATCAAACCGTCGTCGTCAAACCTGGCTCCATTCAGGTCATCTCCGCACGATTCTAACCGCCTCCATCCTCGCTGCGCTGCTCGCCTCCGTTGCACCTACACATGTGCTGGCACAGGAAGAACCTGCCGACGACACAACCACACCACAACACGAAGACATCACACCAACAACAGAGCCTGAACCTGTGGATGATGCGGATGACATCTCTGTCACCCCTCCGCAACTCTCCATAAGCGAACGCATCATCCTCGCTCAACAGGCCTACCAGGAATTTCGCTTTCAGGAGATTGTAGACCTCCTTGAGAACGACCTCCTCGACCCATCACTCTTCAAAAACCCAGCCCAACTTACAGAGGCTCGCGCCCTCACTGGTTCTGCGCTCTTCCACCTCGCGCAATCATCACGACAACCTGCTGAAAAACAAACACTTTTAAGCAAATCGGAATCACACCTACTCAACCTGCTCCGAAAGGAACCTGACTATAACCTTGATCCTTACCTGTTCTCACGCAGCGCAACTGAACACCTTGAAGCGATTCGCAACAAACACATTGAAGAGCTCAACGCTATCCGTGCCGAGCAATCCACCACGCCCAACGATTCGGGAAACCCCGTCATTTACATCGAGCGCGCTACACGCAAACAAAAACGTATCCTCAACTTTGCCCCCTTTGCACTCGGACAGTTTCAAAACAACCAGGAGGTCAAGGGAACAATCCTCGCCATGGGTCAGAGCATCGGACTTGCCGTGAACATCACAGGTTATATCAGAAACCAGCTCGTGGTCTCATCACTTCCAGGCGGCAGATTCCCACGACAGGATGATAACAACCCTGGCCCCGAGATAAGCACCGCGCAAACATTCAGGATCATTCAATACGCAGGTCTTGCCATGTTCGCCCTCTTCTACAGCTACAGCGTCGTCGATGGGCTCTACTACTACCAACCTGAGCAACTGCTTGAAATCAAGACCCTTGATGGCCCTCCTCCCGAGCTTCAGCCTCAAAGCCAACTCCCACCACTGAACACTCAGATTCAATGGACGCTGGCTTTTTAAGACAGCACGCCTCATCTGGAACGTACATTGCACTTAGCCGCGACGTCCTTTTACGCTATATTGTATTGTGCCATGGCGTAGTGCTCAGATGTTTTGCTATTCTGTATTCATCTACGCCCAACTTACCAAGGAGATGACACGTCCATGCCAGTCTTGACGCTAAAAACCACATCCGACACTCAAGATAACACGCCCTCAAGACCAACACTTGCCTCGGTCTTCTCCCTTGAAAAGCCGCTCACCTCCATTGGGAGCGCGCCTGATAATGACATCCAGCTTAAACATGACGCCGATGTCGCACCTCACCACGCCGTCATTCACTTTGATGGTTCAAGCTTTACGATCCAGAGCCTCAAACGTGGCTTGAGCTTCCTTATCAACGGTAAAAAGAAGAAAAAAACGCCGCTCAAACACATGGATCTGCTCTGCTTTGGCTCATCGGAGTTCACCTTCGATATGCTCAGCGCAGCCAATTCGGGAGAGGAGGAAGAACTCACACAACTTCAGCTAGAACTCACGGGTTATCGACGCCTCCAACACTTCTCGGAGCGCCTTCTTGGTGAGTATGAACTTGAACCCCTGCTTGAATCGATGATGGACGCGGTCATCGAGATCACACGCGCAGATAAGGGGTTTCTCATTCTTGCAGAAGCACAGGACTCACTCCATATCAAGGTCGCGCGTAACATTGACAAGCAAACCATCGAAGATGCTGTCGCCCAGATCTCAGACTCCATTCTCGCAAAAGTAATCAAACAAAAACAACCACTTATCGTATCCGACGCCATTCATCACACAGAGTTCAAATCGGCGCAGTCTGTCATCAACTTGCAGCTCTCAAGCGTCATGTGCGCACCTCTTATTCACAAGAATAACCTGATTGGTGTGCTCTACGTGGGGAACGAAAATGTGGTCAACCTGTTTGAGCGCGTCCACCTCGACTTGCTCACCGTCTTTGCATCACAGGCAAGCTTGCTACTTGCCAACGCGATCCTGATCAATGAACTCAAGCTTGATAACCGTAACCTCAATCAGAAGATCGAGGACATGCGCTTTGGCACAATCATCGGCTCATGCCCTGCCATGCGTGGAATCTTTAACACCATTGAAAAGGTCGCCCCCACCGCAGTGAACGTGCTTGTGCTCGGAGAAACTGGCACAGGCAAGGAACTCATCGCCAATGAAATCCACCAGCGTAGCCCTCGCGCCAAGAAACCTTTTGTCACCATCAACTGTGGTGCCATCCCCGAGAACCTTCTTGAGAGCGAACTATTTGGTCACGTCAAGGGTGCGTTCACAGGCGCAAGTCACACTCGTGAAGGAAAGTTCCAGGCCGCTGATGGTGGTACCATCTTCCTTGATGAAATCGGTGATATGCCCCTCAACCTTCAAGTAAAGCTTTTACGTGTCTTGCAAGAACGCACCATCACCAAAGTGGGCGCAAGTAAGCCAGAAAACATCGATATTCGTGTCATCGCCGCCACACATGTCAACCTTGAGGAAGCCATTCGCGAGGGCAAATTCCGTGAAGACCTCTACTACCGCTTGAACGTGGTGCAGCTTATTTTGCCTCCTCTTCGTAAGCGTGAAGATGATGTGGTGTTGATTGCCAAATATCTGATCAACAAGGTCTGTGAAGAACTTCAACTGGCGAGCAAGGAGCTTGGCCCCGAAGCAATCCAGGCGCTAAAGCGGTATGACTGGCCTGGAAATATTCGACAGCTTGAAAACCGTTTAAAGAAGGCCATCGTACTCGCGGACTCAAGTATCCTCACTCCGCAAGATCTTGACTTGCCCGAGGAAGTATTGCAGGAAGAACGCCTGACGCTGTCTGATGCAAAGGAACGCTTCGCACACCGTTACATCATGGAGTCACTTGAACGGCATCAAGGCAACCGCACACAGACAGCCAAGGAGCTTGGTGTTGATCCTCGCACGATCTTTCGCTACCTCGAAAAAGACTTCGACGCAGACGCCTGACTCCATGACAACGATGTCTTGCACATGACAAAAAAGTCGCACATCCATTTATCACCTCCGCCCATACGCACCTGTTCTGATACACACAACCTCGTCTGGAGCCCTTAACGACACATGTTCAACGCCCTGAACATCACCATGGCACGCTTCTTGTCTCTCTCTACAGTGAGTGGAGTGCTCCTGTGTGGCATCACCTCTTCGGGATGCCTCATCTCTCCACCCATTGACCTGGAGGATCCACGCGAAAACTCACCTCCCTTTATTCACGAGGATCGCGTCTCTCCTGGCACAACTCGTGTCGTCGCTAGCGGTGATAGTAATGTCACCCTCAGCGTGGATACGCTTTACGACCCTGATAATGAAGAAGAGCTTGAATATGCATGGTACTCTCCCACGCTTGGCACTCTCAGAACTGGCACCGCGTATCCTGTCGCAGGACAGGATGAAGACCAACTCTCTTACGGAATATTCTACTCTTTTGATGGCCCCTCTTATGTGTTCTCACCGTGTCAATCTGCACTCCAAGGACGTCAGAGCGAAACAGTATGGCTCTACGTTACCGATGGAGAACTTCAATTCACGTCCAACGAAGGCGTACAAATCGACCCTGACAAGGGCGGTTTTATCATCAGTTGGTCCTGGGTCATCGACCTTGGAGACGTGGTATGTGGAGGATAATCATGCATAATATGACTCACCTCAAATCTATCGCCATCACGATCCTCTTCCTGCTTACGTCTGCATGTGGCGTTCAAGAGACGAGCAACAGCACCTCATCCACGGATGGCTCCTGTAAAGTAAGCGCAGACTGCGAAGGTAACCTCGTCTGCCACGAAACTGGCATTTGCTCCGTCGCGGCCAGAGAACAAGTCACCAAAGACGTCAGCTTCATCTTCTCACCCACTTCCGAATCAGGACAACTCCCGCAAAGAAGCCCTGTGATCAGCGCCTCTCCTGATACCTCCATTCAGTTCGTCCTCGACTCAAGCGTGCCTGTCTTTGGTGAAGTCACCAACGCAAGCGGACAGCGCATTCAGGAAGGCACGCTCATCTTCACACCCCAATATGATCTCAATGGTGTGCTTCGACAGCAGACCGAGCTCAACGATGAAGCGTTTGAACTCGCTGGCCAGGATGCAAACTTCAGCATCGACCTCTTGCCGGGCACTTACAACATCACCTTTATCTCCGGAAACGCCAGCATTCCAAACCGTCGCTGGAGCAATCAAGAAATTGGCAGCTCCGCCACATCTCTCGCGCTTGTATTGCCACCCAACTCCGCCATCACCACCATTGAAGGCACCATCACACATCAGGACCCCACGCTTAACCTTGAGCCTGGCCTGAATCGCATCCCTGTCACACATGCCCGCGTACAAGCCACCGCAGCAGATGGCTCAACAAGCACAGCAGATGTCACCGATGAGCAAGGCAACTTCTCCATTCGTGTGTGGAAAGACAATGGCAATCATGACCTGCGCATTGGCCCTGCTACGCCCAATGCTCCCGTCCCCAAATATACACAATACAACGCATTCAACCCGGAATCAGGCCAGGCCCAGGCGCTCGCCGTGGACCTTGGCTCATGGAGCACGCAACGCCTTGAGTTACGCGTTCAACTCCTTGAACAAATGCTTGGCTCGCAATACTCTGGGCTCGACTTCTCACCAAGCGATGCACGCTTGATCCTCACGGGCACGCTCC
>CATLTV010000151.1 GCA_950059285.1 uncultured Pseudomonadota bacterium
AAGAAGAAATAGAGCATAAAAGAAGGCGCCTGCTGATATATCAGCAGGCGCCTTCTTTTATGCTCTATTTCTTCTTACTCTTACGACGCTTTTCAATGGCCTTGAAAGCCTTGACCCACTTGACCTCATCTTTGGTCAGGTGATCAGGCGAGTAGTTTGAAGAGGGGGCAAATACAACGGCCTTCTTGGAGCCTTCCGTCCAGTTGTAGCCCGAGTAGCCCCAGAAGCCACGGGTTTTTTCTTCGTCCACGGGGGTTTGATACTTGTAAAAAAGTTTCTGCAACTTCTTGTCTTTAAAGGTGTAACCATGGGCTGCGTAGACAAGGTTACGACACTTTCTGAGATCGGCGTCACTCATGGATTTGAAGTATTCATCCATGAGGTCAACCTGGGGCTCATCCTCGCTTTGGTAGACCTCCCAGATGACCTGCTGCATGGGTGGGCACTTGGCCATGCCTGTGAATTGACTTCCGAGCAGAAGGTTGAGGTCCTGTTTGGGGACCCAGTTCTTCATGGCAAAGACGATGGATGTGTGTTTGCCATCCTTCTCTGTCTCATAGGATTTTAATTTATAATCAGCAGGATAGCTAAATCCCCAGGGGCGTCGAAGGAGCTTGATTGTGAATTTTGCCGAGCCAATGGGGCCGTTCCACAATGAGCCTGTTTTGGTGACGTAAGACACCCACTCATCTTGCATGGAGGAGCCCGACGTACCCATTTGATAGTTGTGCACAACTTCGACTTTCTTGCCTGCGGGGATGGTGACCTTGAACATGTGCACTTGGCCAAGCTCAGGAGCCCACTTGCTGTCCTTGTCTACCTTGCCCACGCTTACCTTGACCTGCTTTCCATCCACAGAGGTCTTCATGTTGTGAAAGGTAAACCTTGAGTCTCCCTTGGTGTTGCAGTCGCCTTCCTCATCACACGCCATCTCGGGGAAGCCGAAGGTCGCGGAGATCTCTTTCTTGGTGGGGTTCTCAAACGTGTAGGTGGCATTGATTTGCCAGTGACGTAACCCATCCCATTCCTTGGATGGCGCCATCTCAATGATCTCAATATCCTCGGAGGCCATTTTGAGGTTCTTTTCCTTGATGGGCACAAGATCCGCAGCCGTACCACCAAACACGGCATCATTGGCAAGAGCCTGTGTAGAGAGTCCTGTCAAAAGACAGAATATGAGGAGTGATGAATGTGTGATTTTCACCTTTTAAGTCCTTTTGTTAGAAGGTTTTTATGATGTTATCAAGGGGCTAATCTAATCTATCTATCATGGTCTCAAGGTTCAATCCACCAGGGTATGCATATGAGACCCTGCAATCGTAACCGTAACTGACCACGCCAAAGGGTGTATCACTATCAAGACGATGGAAACCGTCAGAAACTTCAATTTGAGCCCATTCAAGTTCCATACGTGTGCCGACGGGCTTCCATTTATCCGCAGGAATGACCTCGCCATCAAGCATCACTTCGGTGCCCACGGGGGCCATGATGTTAAGGAAGTCATTGTCATAATCCGCAGGCGCAAGAATAAAGTAGTTGGTCCTGTATTGATCAATGGGGACTGCAAGCGCCATGGCAGGATCGCCAATACCTGTGGGTTGTCCATCTGTGTTGCAGTTTCGAGGAATTCCAGGCCAGTTTGCGCCAGCCATGTACTGCGCGAGCATCACGGGCTTGCTTGCGCCTAACCTGAAGCTCTCGCGGGCCTCAAACTGAAGCCACTTGCCGGCAGCAAGCGTCTTGCCATGAACTCCCTCCACAGGAGGATCAGTGAGAATTTGTGTGCCATCCTCGGCGGCGATGATACGCCACAAGTCAGGTTCGGTGACAGTTGTGGTCGCGCGCGTCGCAAACTTGGTCCCGACATAGTTTGTGCCCCAGGAGCTGACAGGAAACAGAATCGATTCCATATGATCGCAACGATCAATGCCAAGCACCACGTTGCCACACTCATGGCCACCAAATACGGTCAATGGCGAGCTCCCTACAATGTGAGTCCCTGTCAGATCAGGGCATGGGGTGACGCTCTCGGGTGGACCTTCGCTCGCCTTCAAGCAACCTTCACTACGCGCGAGCTCAAACTCCGCGCCATCCGTCTCAATATTGAGCGACTCACCTGGTGCCAACATAAACGTGCGCTCCTCACCAGCGGGCCATACAGGAATATTTGGGCCTGGTACAACCTGCGCGCTTGGTGTCACCTTGACCTCGTTGGCTTGTCCTGAAGAGTTCACCACGGTCAAGAATCCTCGAATGGTCGCCTCACCACCTCGGTGTGGCCAGGAGAGCCCGAAGTATTCGTTGCCCACCGCGTTGGTCGGAATGAGCAGGGTGCCATCATTGGAGTACACATCGACGTTGTTCAACGGGTTAAACTGATGTGCAATCACAGGAATTGAACTCACAATGCGCAGCGCCTTGTTCTGAAGTGTGCGCGAACCTGAGTGGTCGTAACCCGTTGGGAAAAGATAGATTCTTGCCTCTCCTGGAGGAATCTCAAGATCAAAGTCCAACGTGTCAAAACCACGCAAGACCTGCGTGTCGCTGTATCCTTCGGTGATCGTGATTTTGGCGGTCAAGTCGGTGTTTGGATTGGTCACCACAGCCGCGTGAGGTTGGCTTGTGGCGTCATCGTAGTTATCAAGATCCGCCGACCAGTATTCGCAACCAATGTAGCTGGAAACCTTTTTATTGAGCTCACATAAAGGTTCACAGGTGCCATTAAAACATTCAGCGCCAATGGGGCAGGACTCACCACGAACCCACGCGCCTGCTCCATTACACACTTGCAATGAGGTGCTATCAAGACAGCGCGTGATTCCCTCTTCACACTCGGCTGCTTCGCAACGCCCATTGGTACATGGTTTGCCACCAGGACAGGCTTCTTCCGTGTAACCTGTGCCAGAGGGGTTACAATACCGTTGCAACCCTTCTGCCGTACACTGATCAAACACACCTGGTGCACAGACACGCATCATGCACTCGCCGCTTGCCTCATCACAACTTGAGGCACCTTCACACGCGATCGCTTCCTCGGCGCTTCCATCAGGTAAGCAGACATACCGTGTGCCCACATCACGACAGCGCGATGTGCCTGGCTGACAGGCAAGTTGACTCTTCATGTCTGTATCAGACGAGGCATCCAGATGCATGTCCATGGCAGATTTCATATCTGTGGTGCTGCCTTGATCCTTGTTTCCCTTGTTTGTGGTGTCGCTTGAGCAGGCGACAATCAGGGAGGCAAGCATCAGAAGTGAGCCAAGTGTTTTGTTTGTAATGCTTTGTATAATATATGGTTTTGGATGGTTCATAAGATATCAGACGCAGAGGTTGTATGAGTAAGCCATGCCATGGGACTATGGATAAGTGATGCTAGGTGATTGGAGAAGAAATCGCAAAGCGTAGTGTATCTTTGCATGTTCTGGTATGCTCTTGCGTTGTCGGTCGTTGTCTAGAAGTCGCTGAATATGCAAAGCTTTCGTTGTCAGGTCAGGAGTGTTGTTGTGCATGATTTTATACGTGGTCATGGTCTACATGCATGTGCGTGTGTCGTTTTGAGTGTGTTGTTGAGCAGTTGTACAGATCAAGCTCCTGCATCCGAGCCCACGACAGGCGACGCAGATATGGAGATGGAACCTGCCGTGACCTTGACCTGGCAGCCTGAAGCGCAACGACTCCCCATGCCGTCCGATCTTGTGCGAAACTCCACGTCTGGTCGCCTTGCGCTCGACGAGGATTCAACGGACATAAGCGCCGCGGAGCGGCGCTGGCGACGGTGGTTAAATCGCAGGGAGGGTTATCCCGTGGAGTCCTCGTTGCGCTTTCCCGTTGAAGGTGGTGCGCTTGATCCCACAAAAGATCTGACAGGTGGCGTGGTGTTGCTCAAACAAGGCGAGTCACGACTTGGTGTGTCTGCCTCATTTGATGCAAGCCATGGCATGTTGACCGTCAATCCCGTGGATGAGCAGGGGCAGAGAACCTACTTTGAGCCTTCCTCCACATATGAGTATGCCATCTGGGGTTATGAGCAAGGTTTGGTGGGCTCGCAGGGCGAACCCGTGGTGGCAGATCCGCTGTTTTTGCGAATGCACAGCTCCGAGCCAGCAGGCGAGCTGTCAGAGCTTGAACGAGGATCGATGCAAGGTGGTGATGGTTATCGTGCTGAAATGTATGATGAATTTTCAAGATTCGTTAAGGGCATCCTTCCATCGTTTGAGCCTTATGGGCTGTATGCGCCAGAGGTTGCGGTGGCAGGGAGCTTCACCACAGATGACGTGGCAAGGGTGTGGAATGATCCCCAACAAGGCAAGGTGCCAAGGCCCTCTCACTGGTTGTTTGACACCTCAAGTCAGCGCATCAACTTGCCTGTACAGGCAGACGATAGCGAGGAGGTAGCCCATCTTAAAGAGGTGTTGTCAGGGTATGATGGGTTCTCCACGCGAGCCTCAATTCTTTTTGAAGTCTCTGAAAAGGTGGACACCGCCTCGGCGCTTGAGCCAGGCGTGGTGAGGTTGTTTCGTTATGACAGCGAGCGCGATGAGCTTGTGGAAGAGACCGATCTTGAACGCCATGTCATGGAGGATGGTCACACGATCTCAATCAGGCCCTCGCTTGCGTTGGAGCCCGCGTCGACCTACCTGCATGTGGTGACAGGGGGGCTAAAAACCGAGCAGGGTAAGCCTGTGATAGCGCAGCCACAGTCGGCGCTGATGACTTTTGATAGCCCTCTGTATGAGAATGGAAAGTCGACAGTTTCGGTGTTGTCCGACGATGAGGCATCACGTCTTGAACCCGAGCGTGCAAAGATTGATACCCTGCTTACACGCGCAGAGATGCGTTATGGTGTGAGTCGCGAAGATATTGCTTTTGCTGGTGTTTTTCGTACAGTTGATGTGGTGTCCTACCTGATGGACAGGCGAGCGAAGCTGTACCGTGAGGACCTGAGAACAGATGTGGTTAATGTGTTGAGCAAGAGTCCGTCGGCGCGCGGTTTACCGTTTGTTCTACGTGATGTGGAGACGGTTGTGACAGGGCAAGTGACCGTGATGGACCACCTCGATAAGCGTACATTAAGAGTGCGTGAGGATGGTTTATACGAGGAGCGCCAGGTGGACTTTCTGTTAACCATTCCAGAGGGGGCGAACAAGGGCGAGCCGATTCCCACAGTAATTTTTGGCCATGGGTTAGCCACGAGTCGTGAGCTTTTATACATGATCGCACAAAAGCTCGCCGATCACGGATACGCTGCGATCACGCTGGATCTGCCCTATCACGGTGAGCGCGCGATTTGTGTGCGCGATACGGACTGTGCGTCAAACGCCACATGTGGTGAGGATCGACAGTGTGTGAACGCAGATGGTTCGCGCGGTGAGTTGAACAGGTTGGAGTCTGTGATTGCAGATGGGCCATCGTACCCTGTGACAAGTGGTGAGCCGTTTATATTGATTGATGATCTTGAGGCGTCACGCGATCACTTTGCGCAAGCGTTGCTGGACATGCACCAGCTTGTACGCGTGGTACGGTCGGCGCAGTGGGGCAAGGTCACGGGAGGTTATGAGCTTGCAGGGGATGATCTTGTATATCTTGGCATGAGCCTTGGGGGAATTCTTGGCTCAATGTTGACGGTGTTGGAGCCAGGCATTGATAGTTTTGTACTCAATGTGCCAGGCGCAGGTTTGCTCGAGATGATGGAGAATTCACCAGCATTTTCGACGCTTTATCAACGAGAGCTTGAGCGTCAAGGGATCGACTTCAGGGAGGGCACAGATTACATGCGATTCCAGGACATGGTGTACTGGGTGCTTGATGTGGTGGACCCCGTCAATGTGGTTCAGCACACGATAAAACGTCCTGCACGTTATGAGGACCCCGAGACAGGAGAGGTCAAGGTGGTGCCATTCAAGCGTGTGATGCTCCAGATGGCCGAGTCTGACTCTGTGGTTCCCAATATCACCACCCAAATTTTGTCTGAACGCATGGGTGTGGAGTACAGGACATATACACCAGCCATTTCAAACCACGCGTTTTTGTTTGATCCCACGAGCTTTGAAGGTGGTCGCGCGAGGAATGATATGGTTGAGTTTTATGATGCGAGGTGAAAGATATCTATTTGACTGTTCATTGGCCTTCAGCACAAGACTTCTGTTAGCATTATACATGACATTGCATAGGATCGGGTTGGCGCGTCGTGGTCATTGACCCTTTAAGGGTGGTATATCGGGGGATGAATACAGTGATATTATTTAGGAGAGTAAGATGAGACGAATTGAGCTTGGGTTGGTTGTGTGTGTGGCTCTGGTTTGTAGCGGATGTATTGAGACACCAACGTATGTGGGTGGTGATACATCGTCAAAAGACATGGCACAGGATGCACACATGCCTGGTGACATGGATACGACAGAGGCATCAGATCTTGCAGATACAGGCAATCCAGACACTTCGGACATGCAAGATGCTGCACCTGATCTTGGGCCATGCGCACAGACATGCGTGGACCCTACACCTGCTTGTGATACGGACTCTGGTGCATGTGTGGCTTGTATTGGTGATTCTGATTGTGGCGATGAGCTTGTGTGTGACACCTCTTCGCATGAATGCGTCAGCTGCCTGAATGACGAGCAATGTGAAGGTGATATGCGATGTGACACCGCGAGTAATACGTGTGTCACGTGCCTTGAAAATATGGACTGCTCCACACCTGAGCTTTCCACATGCGACGCCTCTTCAAACACGTGCGCGGCCTGTAGTTCAGATGAGGATTGTGCGCATATTGAGGGCAAAAATACGTGCAATGATGGGACGTGCGTTGAGTGTACACCAGACAACGAATCCGAGACGTGCGACATATTCAGCTGTGATCCTGTGACCTTCACCTGCACTGACATTGAACGTGGTACTGTTGATGATTGTGAGCCATGTAAATCAGATAGTGACTGTCTGTCAGGTGGTTGCGTTGAGATGAGTTATAAATCTGGGGGCAATGAGGTTTCTGTCGGGTCGTTCTGCCAACCTCCTGTCGTTGATAATTCATGCCCTTCCCATGTGTATTCAACCCCTCGCGAGGTGACTACGCGAAGCGGAAATACTGCGATCTTCTGTCATATTAATGAGGTCGTGACGACGTGCGGTGCTACACTTTCCTCTCTTGATAATGTTGCATGTGATCAATCTGACCTGAACAGATTTTCGGCTGACTGTGGACTTGATGGTGTGAATGATGGTGTTTGTGTTGAAAAAGACGTTCTTAAGAACAGCTTATGTTCTGTAGTTTGTGAGGTCGACGCTGACTGCCGCTCCTCTGAAGAATGTAAGGCATTTACAGCAGGTGAGCTTACAGGGCGTAAGGCTTGCATTCAGGATTAACAAGGGGAGTAATAAATACGAGGATAGTTCACACACAGGTTGTGTTGCTTGCGTGGATGTCATGTGGACATGAAGTCATGACTGCGTCAGTTGCTTGACTGATGAGCAATGCGAAGGTGATATGCAATGTGATACCGCGAGTAATACGTGTGTCACATGCCTTGAAAATATGGATTGCTCTGCTGCCAATGCCTCGAAGCGCAGTTTGGTGTGTCAGTTCACCCAGGTCATGCGGAGGCCACGGTGATGATGCGTTTTTAGTGTGAAATATATTTTTAGTTAAGTGTTTTGTTTTTAAGGTTTTTTGCGGTTTGTTGTGAAAAAAGGAATAAAAAAGTAAAAAAACCTCTTGT
The DNA here is from genome assembly GCA_950059285.1 of uncultured Pseudomonadota bacterium. Classification (GTDB taxonomy): domain Bacteria; phylum Myxococcota_A; class Bradymonadia; order Bradymonadales; family Bradymonadaceae; genus CATLTV01. The sequence goes on from CATLTV010000151.1 coordinate 7,716, forward strand.
CATAACTGCGATCATACACTAAATATCACAGTCCCTGTGGCGGGATAGCTCAGTTGGTGAGAGCGCAGGATTCATAACCCTGAGGTCCCGAGTTCAAATCTCGGTCTCGCTACTTGAGGCCAGGGGCTCTTCGGAGCCCCGGAGCCTGTGGAGGCAGCACTTCGGTGCTGCCTTCTTTTTTTTCTTGGTGTCTGCTCATTACAGCATGTCTTACGTCGTGGCGTGAGGTGTTTGTTTTGGCAGTCTTTCATCAATAAGAAGGCCATGAGTCAGGCGAGGATTGCGCAGCAATCCTCGCCTGACTCATGGCCTTCTTATTGATAATAAAAGGTTTTTATTCTTTGTTTGTAGAGGATGACCACAGACCAATGCGACCAGGTTTAAAGTCGGGGAAGTTGGGGTTTGTGCCTTCCTTGGATACCGCGTAGCCAACCATCAGGAGGCTTCCATCTTCTCTGGAGATGACCTCCACATCAAGTACACGTGCGCTGGTCCATGAGTCTTCCTGAGGGGTAATGATAGGGGCCTGTGTGAGTCGATCCCATGTGTAGCCATCTTCACTGACAGCCACGCCTACAGAGATGGCTGATTCGGGTTTGAGCTGTCCATCAAGAGCGGAGTACCACATCACGTAGCGGCCACCCACAAACTGGACATGTGGATCAAGTACGTTGGCGTCCCATTCTCCTCTGGATCCTTCGAATACAGGATTGTTCTCGTAGGGGGTCCAGGTTTGACCGTCCGTGGATGTGAGGACACCAATTCTTCCAATGGCGTCGGTTTTTGTGGATGCCCCCGCATAATACAGGCGCCACACGCCATCGCTTCCCATGAGCGCGCCAGGCGAGGTCAGGAATGTCTCATCCCAACTCCCTTCGGTTGGCCTGTAGATGGGGGACTCCGAGCGTGCCCATTGTGTGCCTTCTGCATCCATGGAGCGTGCCTGTCCAATGGCAGGATCTGTATGATATCCAACACGATAGCCAAGATACCACATGTCCCATTTCTCCGCGTCTGCATTCCATCGCACCGAGGGGGTTTCGCGTGCAATTGCCCAGTCATTATCAGATGCATCAGCAGGAGTCATGACAGGTGCATCGTCCATGTTCCATGTGCCATCTGTGCCTTGCACCGCACGTCCAACAACAGGAAACATCTCTGACTCGTCTCCTCCTGCTGCAAACCAGATCGCCAGCTCGCCTGATGGGAGCACACCAAGTGTGGGATCTGAATGGTTCAGGCAGTCCCATTCGGGGCAGGTCTGAATCTGTGGTTGTGGATTGTCAGGCAGTTGTTCAAACGATGTGACACGACCATCTATTGGGACCACAGAGAGGTCATGTGTAACATCAACCATCACGCCATCACCCACCACAGTGGCTCGTACCTGGAGTTCATCTGCACAACGTACATCCTCGTTTGGTTTTAGCGTAAGCGTGATGTGTTCTGCGCTGGACTCTGTCACGAGGTCAGGGCACGTCACACTATCGGCAGTGCGTGAGGAGACTTCCCAGACCACAGAAAGGTTCTGGATGTTGGTTGTGTCAAGGTTGATGGTGGTTGACTCGCCTTCTCTGAGTGTATTTGGCGCATCATCTGCAATTGAAGCAGACCAGTTGGACGGTGGCATATCGTCGTCTGGTGTTGCGTCCTGAATTGTATCCATGTCCATCTGCATATCAGGAATGCGATCCATGTCGATGGTTGGCGACATATCCTGCTCTGGTAAGCTCATGTCAGGGGAGCTGGTGTTGTTGGATGCAGGGGGGCTGCACGCTGTCAGTGAGGTGAGGAATGCAAGAGGGAGTAGAAGGCTGAGCTGTTTCATGGATTCGGTCTTCTCCTGATGAGGCTGTGATTTGGTGCATTGCCAGGTAGGTCTGAGCTGATGTGAGAAGTTTAGCGGGTCGAGTCGTTGTTTTAAAGTTGAATGTATGGCGCTGAAATGTGTGCAGGTGTCATGCGTCGATGCTCCTGTACGTGGAGTTCGTGCATTTTACATTCTGTGGGGGGTTACACAGTCTGATGTAGGAGGATGAGCATGGTGACGCGATGGCAGAGTTTTCAATGGCCGCTGAGTTGTTTGGTTGTGGGCGCAAGTGGTGGAGTGGGGCTTGCGATGGTGGAGAGGTTGCTGGATGACCCCTTGACCGAGGTTGTGTTTGCAGCTGCGCGCACAGTGCATCGCTCACAACGGCTAGTCACATTACAGGAAGCCGAGCCAGAGCGGTTGGTGTTGGTGTCCATGGATATCACGGATGAGGCATCAATCGAGCGTGGTTTGGTGGACATCAAGCAGCGTACAGACAGGTTAGATCTTGTGCTCAACACCGTGGGAGTTTTGCATGAGGAAGGGACCTCGTTTGGACCCGAGAAGAGGTTGAAAGATGTGAATATTCAACATCTTTTGAGGAGTTTTGAAGTCAATGTGTCTGGCCATCTGCTCTTGATCAAGCATGTGCACAGGATGCTTCCGCGAGAGGGGAAGAGCGTGCTTGCAAGTCTCTCAGCGAGGGTGGGGAGCATTGGGGATAACCGCCTTGGTGGGTGGTATGGATACAGGGCAAGCAAGGCAGCGCTAAATCAGGTGATGAGGACAGTGTCGATCGAGGTGGCTCGCACGCGGTCGGAGGCGATTTGTGTGGTCTTGCATCCTGGCACAGTGGACACGCAGTTATCTCGTCCATTTCAGGGGAATGTGCCCGAGGGGAAGTTGTTTGGTGCCGAGCAATCAGCGGGGTATTTGCTTGATGTGGTGGATGGATTGGATGCCAGTGATACAGGGATGTTCTTTGACTGGGCAGGGGAAGTTGTGGAGTGGTGAGGGCATAAAAAAAGCGCGTCTCAAAAGATGAGATGCGCAAGAAAAGAAAAATGCTCCAAGGAACAATAACGTAGTCATAGGACACACACCTGACTAACGACCTGGGGGGACTTGTGCGTCGACCGTTCCCTAGAGCAGATTCAATTATTATAGCATACATATATCCCTGTCAATCACCTTTTTTACATTTTATGACATTGAATGCATTTTTTTCTGGAGAGAGGGGGATCGATGTGCATGATGCTCTTGACGGTGTAAAAGATCGAGGTATGTTTGCGGCGTAACAAGTGACTGATTCAGGTGGGGATATGTTGTCATGTACGATGCGGTGATGTCCTCTCTGGTACGCGTGTATGTATGGAGGCAAGGATGAGGACGTGTGTGTTGGTGTGTGCGGTGATGTGTGTGTGGCTAGTGGCGTGTCAGTCGGACTCGGCCACCAAGGCGCAGCCAGCGGGTGTGCAGCGAGGTGTGCAGATTCGTAAAATGATCAATGCCAAGAAGCAGGCGTTTGTGGCGGCGAGGGCTGAGTTCAAGACAAATATGGTGAACCTGATGGATGGGTACAGGGGATCTGTGCCAGATCCTCCCGCCGAGATGTTTGAGGTCACCACTTATCCCACCGAGTTGGGGCCGATGCATGCGTATGTGAGCCCTGATCCTGGTGATGGTAAAAAGCACCCGATTGTTATCTGGCGCTTTGGTGGTTTTGGTAATTCGATCGGTGCTGCTGCGTGGGGAGAGGCCGCGCCTGAGAATGATCAGTCGGCGGCGCAATATCGCAAGGCTGGGCTGTTGATGATGTATCCCTCCTTGCGTGGGGCACATAATAACCCGGGAAAGTTTGAAGGTTTTTATGGCGAAGTGGACGATATGCTCGCCGCGATCAAATATGCAAAATCACTGGACTATGTGGACCCTGAGCGAGTGTATCTTGGTGGACACAGTACAGGCGGTACGTTGGCGTTGTTGACCGCTGCGGCCGCGCCTCCAGAGCTTGCTCCTCGTGCTGTGTTTGCGCTCGGTCCAATTGACTGGGTGCATAATTATGGTGCGGATGGGTTGCCTTTTGATGTGGAAGACAAGAGGGAGAGTTACATGCGTGCGCCTGTCAAATGGATTGATGCGGTGGATGTGCCGACATGGATTATTGAAGGCGAGGATGGCAACTCTTTTGCGGCGTGGGCGCTCGGGACGGCGTCGGATAATCCTTATGTGCGCGCGTATACATTGCCTGGTCATACGCACTTTACACCGATTGCTGGTGTGAATGAGATCATCGCACGCCATGTGCTTGAAGACACCGAGATGGACAGCGACTTTTTTATGCATTCAAGCGCGTTCAGGACAATGGTGGAGTCTGGCAGTGATGTGCAGGTCCATGAGTGGAGTGAGTAGCGCGAGAGAAAGAAAGGGGGCGAAGATTTGATTTATCAAATCTTCGCCCCCTTTCTTTCGTTGTCTGAGTGTGTGTTAATCTTCAAAGCTGTGATTTTTGAACAGGTTGCATCCTTCGTGTTCAAGGAGGTTGCATGATTTGAGGAAGAATGAAACGGCTTCGTCCTTGTCTTTTTTGATGTGGCCCATGCCCATGTAGAGTTCTCCGAGCATGCGGCATGCGGAGCCGTGTCCCTGTGCGCAGCCTTGTTCAAGGGCGCGTCGTCCATCAGCCTGTCGGCTGATTTCCTTTTGGTTGAGCAAATGTAGCGCCAGATCATAGCAGGCCATGGGGCTATCATTGTCATGGCAAGCCTGTGAGAGCGTGGAGATGGCTTCGGGAGAGGCGGATTGTTCTTCCATAAGCAGGCGTCCGTATTCCGAGCAATCGTTGACGGGTTGCTCTGGATCGCACAGTTCTTTTGCTTTGCTTCGTCGCTCTTCAAGGGGCATCTCTTCGGAGGTTCCGCGCAGAGACAGCGCGCACCAGAAGGGGAGGTTGGTGTCTTTACACTCCTGAGTGGTGTAGGCGTGGAGCGTCTCGGGATGGTAGATGGAGAGCGTACGAATGGCATTTTGAAGCGTGGTGTGGCAGGCCGCTTTTTTGTTGTTCTTGAGTAGGTTGCAGTAGCTTTTGAAGTTCTCTATCGCGGCGTCAACGTCGGTGTTTGTGTAGGTCGATGCTTGAAGCGCGAGCCTGCAATGTTCGATGCTGTCCTTGTGTGAGGACTGGAGCAACTTGCAGGATTTTTGGGCGTAGATCCGTGCTTTGTTGGGGTCTTTGTCTGTACCACGTAGTCCATACATGGTGATGGTCGCAAGCAAGAAGCATGAGTCTGCCGAGCCGAGATTGCATCCTCGCAACAGGTAAGGGGTGTACTTCTTGTGATGTGGCTTGATGGGACCAAGTCCCTGGAAGCTTATCAATGCACGCGTATAACAGGCGTTGCTGTCGTCCTTCTCGCATTGTTGTCGGTAGTGTTTGTAGGCTTTTTTGATGGCGATATTATAACGCGATGTGATGATGTGGCAGTTGTCTTTGAGTTCTTCATTTTCCTCACAGGCTTCAACTTGTGAATCAATGAGTTGGAGGACCTTGAGGAGGGATGAGTTGCTGTCGGTTTTTTGAGCTTTGCGTCGGTATTCGGAGTGCTGGTTAAAGTAACTGAACTCTTTGGGTTCGGCGTAGAGGTCACTCGATTTGGATGTGAGATCCAGAATCTTGTGGAATATCTTGAGTGGAGCATCATCGCTGTAGATGAGGAGGTTCAGGCATCCTTCAGGGTGAAGGAGCTGGCATGCCATGTCGCTGTATTTATAGAAGTCTGACTTCTTGAAGTAGTTTTTGTTCATGTAGGCAAGGTGTATGCAGCTTGCTGGGTGGAGGTGATGCGTGCAGCTATAGCTATAGAATGAGGATGCCTGTTTTTTGGCACGATCCCAATTGATATTCAGATCGTGGTTGTTATCGCGGTAGGATATGGCGAGATAATAGCAGCTCCATCCTATATCGGCTTCACACCCTTTTTGTGCTGCCTCGTGGAGCGCAGAGGCGAGTTCTTTGGAGGGTTTCTCGCTGTACATAGTTCTCAGAATTACTGCGTCATGAGCGCAGCCCAGTCCGCTTCCGTAGGCGCAGGCCTTGGCCATGTAGTCATGGCCTTTTTCGAAGCTTTGTATCTTTTCATTGTCCCATGCGTACTGCACTCCAATGTTCACGCATGATTCGGGCTCATGACCTTCTTCACAGGCAATTTCAAGAGCCTCGAGTGCCATTGTGATGCGTGCTTGGCGTTGACGAGGTGTCTCTGATGTGGGGGTTTTATTCACGAGTTTGTAGCCGAGGTCACCGCAGACGTTATAGTTCTTTTTAATGAAGCATGAGTTTGAGAGTTGTGTGAGTGTCTTTGGTTGATCGAGTCCTTTTTTGGGGTAGTGCTCATTGAACAGTCTGAAGCAGTTGTAGGGGTTTTGTCTTTTCCAGCACCAGTACTTGCTGCCTGTGAGTTTGCGTTTCTTGACCTTTTCTTGCGCGACTGTGGTTGCCCTGGTTGTCTTGACCTTTGTGGGGGCGACCTTGCGCTTAATTTCATGAATTTTATGACAATCTAGATCTGCAACTTTGCATGCGTATTGTCTGAGTTCGAGCGCTTTGGGGAGGTTGTCTTCATCGTGTTCATAGATATTTGCCAGGTATCTGCAGCTGAACGCGTCTCCCGAGTCACATGCCAGCGCGAGTAGTTTTTTTGATGTGGAGACGCTTTTGGGGAGAGGGGCATTGTAATACGTGAAGTATTTACCTAGCAGTCCGCAGCTTTCGGCAAAACCGTTTGAGCAGTTACGTTCAAGGATGTCTCTGGCGAGTTTGCGGTCTGCCTTGATGTGTTCCCAACCCGAGGTCAGCATATTTGCAATGTAATGGCAGTCAGCCAGATTGCCCTTGTCACAGCTTTCGGTGCGTTTTTGCACGCGTGTGTCCACGTCATCGAATTCACAGGTGAAGATGCCCATGCTCATACCAGGAGGGCAGGACTCATTTTTGACGACGCAAATTCCCTCGGCATACTGATAGCGACGAGAGTCGCCTCGTGGACAGCATGCGCCAGGGATACCAAACAAAGGGACCTCACCTGTGGGACATTGTTTTGGTTTACAGCGTGGGTTTTTGTAGGTTGTATTGGGTTTGATGGCAGGACAATAAAAGGTGGCTGTTGTGTCTTCAGGGGGAGTATACTCCTCTACAGGAGGTTGATAGGTGCGATATCCGCAAGATAACGCCAGGGAGCACAGGATGCTCCAGATGAAGATATAGCTGATGGATTTCCATATGTTTTTCATGTTCGCCGCCCTGAATTTGGAGTTGAGTTAAGCGGTTTTATTTCCTTTAAGATAGTTCTGTCAAGGAGGCAGTGTGTTTATGCGTGAGAGTAAGACTTATGATGTGAGCGTGAGTGAGGAATTGGAGGATATGCTCGACCTTGCTGTGGTAGAGGTGACATGGGGCAACCCGATTAGCGAGCTTCCCTCGCCCGCATGGTTGCTTGAGAAGCTGGCGCTTGATGTGGAGGATGTCCCGCTTGGAAGGAGCGAGGAGATCAAGCGCGCTGTGCGCGATATGTTGCGAAGCAAGAGGTTCAAGCCCACGGGGATGAACAAGCCAGCATGTGAGTATCTTGTGGGGGCGGTGACAAAGCAGAGGCTTGGTCCTGACAATGGGATTAATGTGGCCGTGGATCTGTGCAACGTGGTTAGTTTACACGCGGGGCTTCCGATCAGTGTGGTTGATGTGGACAGATTGGAGGGGGCATCGTTCACGGTGCAGAGAATGGGCGATGATGAGCAGTATGTGTTCAACGCATCGGGTCAAGAGATGAAGCTTGATGGGTTGATCTGTCTTTGCGATGGCGCGGGCGCATGTGCGAATCCTGTGAAGGATTCGCAGCGTACGAAGACGAGTGATGCAACGCAGCAGGTGTTGTTTTTTATCTGGGGTGCGCAGTCCTTGACCGATCGCAGTCAGCGTGTGGCGTTGTGGTTAAAGACGCTTGCCGAAGAGACGGGTGGTGAGGTGAGGATCGTGTTTTAGCTCTGCATACAGACAAAAAAGAAGGCGAGGGGCGCAAAAATCGAAGATTTTTGCGCCCCTCGCCTTCTTTTTTGTCTGTATGCAGAGCTAGCTCTTTTTGTTCAACCCGATAGCTTTGAGGCGTTCCATGAGGAACTCATCAGCGTTGATTGGAGGGAAGGGAGGTTCATCGCCTTCGTAGCAATCATCGAGGACTTCGAGGGTTGCGTCGGGGTGAGGGTGAATGAAGAAGGGCATGGAGTAGCGGGGTGTGGGAGGACCGCTGGGGTTCACGACACGGTGTGTTGTGGCGGG
>CATLTV010000152.1 GCA_950059285.1 uncultured Pseudomonadota bacterium
GAACCGGCCGACAGCGGATTGTCTGGCAGATGCTGGCAGACAGAGCGACCTTGATGCCTGCCTGTTCGTAATCGACCAAATGAAGAGACACTTGGGCATTGTTGCCGCATCTGATTTCCTTGAGAGGGCTGTGCAGGACCAGATGCGCTCGACTGAGGAGTCATGAAGTGCTGCTGAATCAGCATCATCACACCCATCAAAATGGGCAGCACAAAGTAAGGGTCACGTGCAGAAAGGTCAGTGTACCACAGGATGAACTCGGCCTGATACAACTCCACGGAGTTGATGATCATCACATACAGACCATACAGAATCGGCATCTGAAGAAGCATGGGGAAACAACCACCAAGTGGGTTGAACTTGTTCTCCTTGAAGAGCTTCATGGTCTCTTCAGCCAATCTTTGCTGATCGTTCTCATGGACCTTACGGATCTCATCAAGCTGAGGCTGAATCTCCTTCATGCGCTCGGCGTTGGCGTAGCTCTTCTCGGTGAAGGGCCAGGTGACGATCTTGATCAACAAGGTGAGCAGGATAATGGCAAGTCCCCAGTTATGAACCCATGTAAAGAAAAGGTTCAACAGGAAACGCATGGGCTTTGCGAGGATGGTAAAGATACCATAATCCACTGTCTCGTTCAGCTCAGAGCCGATCTGGTTGAGCACATCAAGATCTTTTGGACCAGCATAAACTGAGCCCTGGAACGTGTATGTGGAGGATGGTGGCACTGAGAAATCATCCCAGGTCACTTCTGTGGTCATGTAACCACTTGCATCCTTGGTCATGCTACACTTGACGGCCTTCTTCTCGGGAATCACACCCCAGTAGAAGTAACGCGAGTTCACAGCGCCCCACATGATGTTGTTATCCAACGTCACGGTCTCGCCAGGATCAAGCGCACTATACAGGCTACGCTCTGTATCATCATCGCTATGACAGATGGTTTCAATTTCATCGGAGCGCATTTCGAGGAAGCTCTTCTCCTCGTTGGGATCATGATACCCCGTGATCTTCATCTTGATGTTATCAATCAGAGACGCACTCTCGTTGTGGTTGGTGATCGCAACCTTGAGATCAAGGAGGTAAGGATGCTCCTTGTTCACGGTGTAGCTGCGCTCAAGGGTGTAACGCCCCTGAGGATCAACGTAACGATATTGCACAGCCGAATCGCTCGATGAGACAACCTCATAGACAGGCTCACCAGGAAGACTCACAGCACCCTTTCCAAACGAGATGGAGAAGGGATACATGTAATTCTTGTCCTTGGGGAACATACCGAGCAGATCGCCAGCCTTTTGATACTGCTCAGGGTCAAGCAACTTAATGCCCTGAATCACACCGCCCTGATTGGAGAAGGTCAGGTCGAACTTCTCTGTCTTGATCGTTGAGGTTTTGGGCTCAACAACTTTGGCAGGTTTGGGCGCGGTCTTGGGATCGGTTGTTGTATCCTGACCATCCGCAGTTTTTGTGGTCGCATCAGCTTGCTTGGTCTTTCCATTGTCCGAGGTGATCTCGGTGCCTTCACCTGTCTGTTCGACAGGGGGAGGAGGGAAAATATATTGCCATGCCAGCACAATCAGGCCGCAGATGACCATGGCCAGCACAAATCGTTTATTATGATCCATTCTTACAGGGACTCCTAGAGGGGGACGAAAATCCTCATCACATCCATGTGATGGGAGAGGACGACATCGGCAGTGCATAGCCCAAAGCGTATCGATTGAAAAGATCTTTTCCACCTTGAGCAGGTCCAGATACACGGAACCTTGTCAGATGGTCAAACGCAAGCTCAGGGCACGTGATCGATGCCTCCTGGGTGGAAGGGGTGACACTTGAGGATGCGAATCATGCCTAACCAGCTCCCTCTGATCAGGCCATAGCGCTCAATTGCAGTCAGGGTGTAGTGAGAACAGGTGGGATAGAACCGACACACAGGCGGCTTGTAAGGAGAGATGTAGCGTTGATAACCACGCACAAGACCGATCCCAATTCGGGCGGCGAAACCTCGCTGTGGAGCATGGTCCACAAGCGCCTGCGAAGAAGAGTCTTGCTCAGAGGAGCACTCCGAGGAGTGTTCATGATGATGATGGGAGCACATTACGACGACTTCCTTGTTGAACCCTTGTGCTTTTTTGACCTCTGTTGCGCATAACCAGCAGCGCGCAGAGCCAACGGGAGCAGCTCCTGATAAACATCTTGCATCGAGGTGGCATTGGCCCCCTTGGATACGATAATCACCAGGTCAAAACCTTGTGGAAACTCTGCCTTGTGGAGACGGTACGCCTCACGCAACAGACGCTTCCAACGATTACGTTGCACAGCGTTGCCTACTTTCTTGCTGGTCGTCAAGCCGACGCGCGTAAAACTACGTTTAGTTTTGCGGGCATACACTGTCATCCTTCCCCCCTCGCAGCGGTGACGCTGACGCTGGACTCGCCTAAACTCGGCACGCGCAGACAAACGTTCAACCTTTCTAAAGCGTTGATCGAGCAAATAGTTCTTTTTTTCGAGTTCTTTACGGTCAGACAAGGTGCAGCTCATGGGCGAGTTTACAAAGGATCAGAGGCATTCAAGGGAAGGACGAGGTGGGCTGAAAAAAATGAGCAAAAACAGATAAAGCAAGGCGCCTTGTGGTGTGAAACCACAAGGCGCCTTGCTTTATTGCACTTTGGTAGCTGACATTCCACGAGAGAATGCCGCAAGCGATGCTAAAAAAGCTCGCTTACTTGCGCCAACGCTGAACTGCAAGACGCTTCCTGCCTTTGCTGCGACGACGAGTGAGGACGTCACGGCCTCCCTTGCAGGACATGCGTGAACGGAATCCGTGGCAGCGAGCGCGCTTAATCTTCGATGGTTGGTATGTACGTTTTGACATGAGATTCTCCTTGTATGATGTGGACTCTGGCTAGTTTGCCCGAATCAAACGAATGTCTGTCGTTTATTTGCGAGCGCTGTATATTAGTGACGCGTAAACACGCGTTTATCACAGCTCGACGCGGGCGGGCATATAAACATGACTTTAAAAATGCGTCAAGCAGATCTACCAAAAAGCATATTTTCTTGAGTCAAAGCAGGCGTCATCCCACCTAAAAAATCTCATCAAGCGTCGATTCCTCGATCCATCCCTGCTGTAACACACCCCATAAACCGATCAGGATCGCCTCGGCAGCGTCATGACGAAGCTCATCACGATAGGGCAGATCTGCACCGCTCCAGGTGATCACATCCAGCGCCCTTTGTTGCGCCACACTCTTGGCTTTTGCACCACCATAGGAACGTTCACGAAACAGCAGCAGCTCCTCTCTCCAGTGTTGTGCCTGAATATGCACCGTCTGTGCGCCCCACTTCTCGGGGAGCTTCTGCCAGATCTTTGCCAGCGCCTGATCGCCCTCGGTCACAAGCACGCTCAAGGGCTGATAACCCCGAAGTGTGCCATAAACCTGTTTCTTGAGCGCGCTCCTGTTTGCGAAGTGTTGCGCATGATAACGCTGCAAACGCCCATCCCCCGAAAAATAGGCGAGCCCTGTCTTTAACCCCAGATCAATCGCAAGCAACCCGTGCTGCGACACCTGATCTCCCTCATCCTGTCCTGACATGCATCACCTCTGCTGAATACAAACCTTCTTGCGTTTAAAGCAACTTACATCAAAACACTCTTATTTCGATCATTTTTACACGATAAAACGCCTTATACATGATCGTATCCACGCGATCATCACAGATCGATCGGATGTCACGCGTTTGACCTGATGATCGGTGGAAGGCATCTGCACACATGCCCCCTCAAAACGCATAAAAACAAAGAGCTTGCCACCTCACAGGACATACACATGACGCAATGCAGCATATCCAGACAGAGTCACCAGAACGCCTTCACACAAAAACAAGAAAAAACATATAAAACAATAATTTAATCCAAACACAGCACAATTCTACAGAGGCTAATTTTAAAGGGGCCTTGACGCTCCCCCGCAGGCAAGTGTAACGATTGAGCTTGTGAGTGAGAACTGCGTCTCGCCGCCTTTTCACGATAAAATGATCGGCATGGTGTCGACTCTATTTATGGTGTAAATTGCCAGGCTAAACGCACTCAAGGAATGAGTACCACCGAACAGGATGTTTCAACGCTCCACTCATGCCGTTTTATGGTGCATGATCAAGCTTCCATCATGTCGCTTGCTCGCACTTTCAAGTAAATCGCATGAGATTTTCAAAGACGATAAAGTTGTGCTCTGCACATTGCGCTTTATTATCTCTGCAGCTTGATTGATTTGTATTATTTGCCCTGTTTCTCTTCTTCATGACGGGTTTGCCCCCTTCTCCTGCAAACCTCTCATTCCTGCCCTGAGGCGCCATCAACCATGACGGATATCTGGCAAGCCGCACTTAGCGAACTCGAAACCAAGGTCAGCTCTCATAACTTTGAATCCTGGTTCAAGAACATCTCTTTCCATCATCAGGAGGGCCGTGTCGCTCATCTTGAGGTGCATGATGAGTTCTTCAAAGCCTGGATCGAGGAGAACTACATCGATCTTATTGAAGAGTCCCTCTCTGTGGTTTCGGGCACCCAAATGAGGGCGGTCGTGCATATTGAAGGCGAGCTTAAAAAACCTGCGCTGCGCCTGGAAATACCCACGCTTGAACCGCTGGCTGCACGTCAATCACGTACGTTCACATCTTCCATTGAATCTGTGGCGGCAACACAACCTCAAAAACCACAGGAAATTCAGACACCTGTAGCGCCACCTGCAATCAATCCGCAGGCCAATATCTTTGATGCGCTCAAGACTCCTCCTGCACCGCCTGTACCTGTCATGCAGACGCCACAGCCCCTGGCCACCCCTGCACCTGCGCCGATTGCGCCCGAACCTCAGCAGCACACACGTCATGAGCTTGGAGCGCCACAGAAACCCGCTGCGCCCACACCTCAGATCAAGTTCCCTGCGCCCTCTCTTGATGAGCGTGTTCGTGCCGCTGGCTTGAACCCTCGCTACTCCTTTGATGAGTTTGTTGTTGGGCCATCCAACCAGTTTACACACGCCGCGTGCGTCTCCATCGCAAACTCTCCAGGCCAAAACTACAACCCCCTGTTCATCTTCGGTGGTGTGGGTCTTGGTAAGACGCACCTCTTGCAAGCTGTGGGTATCGAAATCCTCAAGCGCTCACCTTCCATGCGTGTTCTGAACCTCTCCAGCGAGGAGTTCATGAACCAACTTATCAATGGTCTGCGTCAGCGTGATATGAACTCCTTCCGTGAACAGTACCGCAATAACTGCGATGTCCTCCTGATTGATGACATCCAGTTCATTGGTGGCAAGGATTCAACACAGGAAGAATTCTTCCATACATTCAACGCCTTACACCAGGCAGGAAAGCAGATCGTGATCACCTCCGATAAGCCTCCTAAAGATCTGCCTGGCATTGAAGAGCGCTTGCAAAGCCGCTTCTCATGGGGACTCATTGCTGATGTGCAACCCCCCGAGATCGAGACAAGACTTGCGATCCTCGAGAAGAAAGCTGAAGACGAAGGCATCGCGCTCTCCAAGGAAGTCGGCCTCTTCCTCGCAAGCTCCATTCGTTCCAACGTGCGCGAACTTGAAGGCACACTGGTGCGCCTGAGCGCTCAGGCTAGCCTGATGAGTCAGCCGATCTCCATGGAGATGGTCAAGTAGCACTTGCGTCGCATGAACATCGAGCAAAGCCGCACCATCACCGTGGAGCGCATCATTACCATCGTGGCTGACTTCTTTAACATCTCGGGCAACGACATCCGTGGTAGCCGTCGTACACGCACGATCAGCGAGCCTCGACAGTTTGCTATGTATCTGTCACGCGCTCACACCGAACACTCTTACCCCGAAATTGGTCGTATGTTCGGCGGCAAAGACCACACCACCGTGCTGGCAGCATGCCGTAAAATGGAAAAACAACTCAAGGAAAACGGACCCATGGTTTCCACCATCCGTGAACTTGAAGCACTGTTAGAAAAATAAGCTACACAGACACAAGGTAGACGTCAGAGGGGCGAGTTTTGCTGCGCAAAACTCGCCCCTCTGACGTCTACCTTGTGTCTATGATACATGCCTGTTTTCAAAGAATTTTCACTTCATTTTCGTTTTCATCTGGACGCATTCTCATTCATAATCGGCTGTGTAAAAAAGACTGAAAGTCAGTCACTTCGGTATACCCCCACCCCACAACACAACCATGAATGCAAACATATGGAGAGCATCAGGCTGGCTTGTCTCCTGGCTAGCCTCTTTTGCCGGCCTCTTTGGTCTGGCATGGGTGTGTTGGATGTCACGTTCGGGCTATCCTGATGGTCCAGGCAGCACAATCTTTGCGGGCCTTGTCACCTACGCCGCCATGACGTTCCGTCTCATGGGAGGCGTCGGCCTGCTCATGTTCAAACCCTCCCAGCGCTTCATGCTTTTTGCCCTTGGCCTGTGGTGGGTATTATCCATCTTGCTGATGTATTTTGATTATCACACAGCATCCACGCTGCTTAGAAATACACTCCTGGTCCTCATGGCCTGCGCTGCTGCGCTCGACCTCTTCCTCCTGACCAGGATCTACAAGCTCCTCTCCTCATCACATTAAAGCGACTTTTCCAGAGGCATATGGTATACATGTCCACTACTTTAACTTCTGGAGATGCAAGATGCCCGACCAAAATCACCCCAATGCACTGATACTAAAAGACTTTTACACAGCATTCTCACAACGAGATTCCGCCAAAATGCGCGAATTCTACGCCAAAGAAGCAACCTTTGAAGACCCCGCCTTTGTGCTCAATGGCGGCGACAGGATCGCAGACATGTGGGAGATGCTCTGCAAAAGAGGCAAGGATCTTGAGCTTACACATGAGCTGCTGGATGTGAACGATCAGGGAGGCACGGTCAAATGGGAAGCCCACTACACGTTTAACCAGACAGGTCGCAAGGTCCACAACATCATCACTGCACACATCAAGATCAAGGATGGCAAGTTCATCGAACATCGCGATGACTTTGACTTCTGGCGCTGGTCCAAACAGGCCCTTGGCGCTCCAGGTTTATTACTTGGATGGAGCGGTTTCCTCAAAAACAAGGTCCGCCAGATGGCAGGCAAGGGGCTGGACCAATACATCGCAGCTCGTCCCTCCTGATCAACAATGAGAACGTGGCAGGCGAAGATGGTGTACCATCCTCGCCTGCCACAGTCTTGGTGTTAAATCAAACTCAGGGGAGTCCTTATGTGCGTCGCAAATCAGATTATTTTGACTCCAGCTCAATCGCCTCATTGAGCGTTCCTGTCACATCGCGCGCAAATGCACGGAAGTCTTCATACTCATCCACCGAGACGCGGTGCGTATCAATGGAGTATGTGGCCTTCACCTCAAGCGCGCCCTTGACCTCCTTGTACTCAATATTCAACGAGCCAAACTTGCTCTTGAGCGTCTTCCCTTGAGGCAGTTTGCTAATCGTACTGCCCTTTGGCAACACGTACTTGATCTCATACTGCTTGGTGTAGGGAACCCTGATGATCAGATCCTGATCGCGTGACGATTTGGAGGCGTAGGCACCAAGCAAATCATTTGTCGCGACAAGAGGATACATAAAGGGCTTGTCCTCAGATCCTTGCATGATCTTCCCACCCTTGATCTTGAGCGTGATCGTCACAGGCTGCTCAAGCTTCTTGAGGTCCGAGTAGGTCGCCTTCTCCAGCACGGCGCCTGGATAGGTCGCTGCCAGATTCTTGGCCATCACCTCATCTCGACGATCGGGATCTTCAAGCGCGCTCCTGAAATACACGGCGTGTGTTCCAGATGCGACCATCTCAATGGTCGCGCTTGGCTCGTCTCCTGTCAGATCAAATGTCATCGTCTGCTTGAGCGTGTTCACCTCGGGCTTGTCCACGGGCATGTTCACCCAGCGCGACTTGCCTCCATCCTCAATGATCAACGCCTGAGCGCTCTGATCCATCGTCGTCAACTCACGCGTGCCGTTAAACTCGGCGGTGCCATCAAGGAACAGATCCATGGACGGCACATAGGCGATCGCATGGTTGAACACATTCATCGACGCAGGATAAGGACCAATTTCCCCAAGCCGACGTGTGCGAACAAGCACAAGGTTTGCTTTCACGCCTGCTTCTTCAAGCATCACCTTCAGCAACGCCGCCTTGTCCTTGCAATCCCCATAACGATTCCTGAAACAGGTCGTGGTGCGATAAGGCTTCCAGCCGTGAATCCCCAAACCCACATGTAAATATCTTGTATTTTGAACCACATAGTTATGAATCGCGCGCACCTTTTCATCATCCGTCTTGAGACCTTTGGTCAACTCATTGACCTTCTGACGAATGTTGTCGTCCACGATGAGCTGCTCTTCCACAAGGTTCCACCACCATGAACCAAGCTCGTCGATCGTCTCCTTGTTAGACACAATGATGTGATCGTACACCTCGGTGTAACCAGGCTGGTTTTGTTCGGTCTTTGCCAGCGGCACATCCTTGAGTTCAAATACAGTGCTCTTGTAACCTGCATCAAGTTTTGCCCCCTCGGGTGGCTTGTCATCAATACGCTGGTGTGTGGTGGATGGCGCTCTGAAGTAGAGCGGCCCAATCTTCTCGGGATACAGAATCGCGTAACGCACCATACCAATCGGCGTGGTGTCTTGCACGTACTCTACATCTCCAAAATAATCGCCACGGAAGTTTCTGTCCGAGGTATTACGCACACGGTAACGGAACTCCACCATATCGCCGACCTTGGCGTTATTGGCCTGCACCGTGATTGTACCGCCATCATTGTATGTGGTGCTCCCCTTACGCGAATTTGCAGAGTTCCAGGTGTCGTAATCTTCACTAAATGAGCCATCGGGTTTGATTACGCGCACGCGCAAAATATCAACCTGCTCATCATTGGTCTGGTAAGGAATGCGAATGATGCTGGCATCATTGATCCCCTCCTCGGTGTTGATTCTTGCAACTTCCTGAACCACATACTGAGACAGGCCATTGTCATTGACCTTGATGATCTTCTGGTCAAGCAACGTGGAGGCATGGAACGGACCTGCGTCCATGGCATCGGAGAGCGACTCCAGATCGGTGACCATCCACGCCTCATGAAAGCTGTTCATGGAGGGCTGGAGATAGGCAATGTAATCCTCCACAAACTGATCCTGTGGAGCCAACGCCTTCACCTCATTCAAGGTCTGCACAGCTAGCTCCACATCACCTTTGGAGACGAGGACATCGGCCTTCTTCTTCAATACAGAGAGCTCACCTGGCACTTGCCCAAGACGCTCATCAAGCACACCAAGCGCGCCATCCACATCGCCCATGGCACGCAACACATCAACCTCTTTCATCAACCAGTGCTCAGACCACGGATAATGTGCTCTGTGCTCACGAATCAAGGGCAGCGCCTCGGACAGCTTGTTCTGTGCAAGCAGCTCCTCGGCCCTGTGCCAGTCCGCGTTAAGTGTCGTCCCATGTGTAGCGTATGAGGCCTCACGGAGCGCCACGGCCTCCTGAGTTCTGCTCAAGGTTTCAAGTATACGAATGAGCGCAAGCTTGTACTTCATGATCTCAAGGTTGGCGGGCGTCTGGTTGGACTGCAAAAGAGCAAGTGCCTTGTGCGCAAAACCAAGATCCTGCCAGTAATCCGCAAGATCCAACACGCCAGGCACAAACTCAGGGTGTTCCTTGACAATGCGTTCAAACAACCTGCCTGCTTCCATACGTTTTTCAAGCGTTCCGCTTTGCTTATATGTATTTGCAATCACGCGTAATAACCATGGATCATCAGGAAACTCCTGAAGCGCAAACTCACGCACCTCCAGCCGTTTCCAACGCTCTTCAAACAAGCTCGCCAGACGCAACACATCTTGCACCGCAAAACCCTTGAGCTTTCCTGACTGGTAATCGCGATCCAGTCTGTCCGCGATATCCCTCCAGGGTGTCGAGGCATTTCTTGACTCGGAACCCTTTAACAGAATGGCACCCAATACGGCTTGATGAGGATCCTCAGACTTACCCATCTCCACTGCGCGTTGTGCAATGCCCTGCTCGGTGGGAGCGAGCGTGAAACCATCAAAGCTCTGAAGCTTTGATGGTTTCCAGTCTGCCGAGTAGCTCACAGCCTTGGCACCAAGAGGCTTCAGGTTACGATCTGTAATACGAACAATCGCATCAAGGCTGTTACCTTCACTGCTGCCAAGCTTGATCACAAGCTGCTGCTTTCCTTTCTTGAGCGGTAGCTTCCAGGCGTTTGCATCGACATAAAATCCAGTGTCTTCCTTCCTGTACGCCACAGGTTCGCCATCCAGCCACACCTTGTAACTTCCGCTAACACCAAGCAAGATACGTGCATCCTGGCGCTTTTTGGAATCAATCGTGGTGGAGAGGAACACCACAGCATCACGATGCTGCTCCACAGCCACATCAAGGTTTAATGTGCAGCGGTTTTGGAACGCAGGGAGTGTGCGCCAGTTCACTTCCGTGCTCCCCTTTCCATCATAAGGCGCAGCCTCTCCTCTCTCGGGAGGAAGCTGCTCATAAAAACCACCCATCGAATCATTGGCAAACGATCCTGCCAATGAGAAGTCCGTAACACACCCCTGCTGACCAAGTTCGCCCTGCATCCCGCCTGCGCCTGCGCTCCAGTCGCCTTGCTCCTGATGCATGGCCACAAGCCAGCGGTGAACCCTGAAATGAAGCAAGGGGTTAGTGGTCTTCTCAAGGACCTCCTCCATACGCTTTTGCACGTAGGCAATGGGCACATCATTGTAAGCAGGCAACTGCTCCAAGAGCGCGATCTGTAAACCAGGATCATTGGTCGCAAGAAGCTCCTCGACGTTTTGATCAAAGAGTTGCTGATAACCAGCGTGGGGTTGTTGTTGTGCAAATGCGCTTGATGCGCTCAACACCACAAGTCCACACACAGTGAGTCTTGCCATGGAGCGCTTCCAGTTCATTGGAGTATTCATAAGCCCTTGATGTCCAGGTAGAAGGAGGGGTGCAATAAAATCTGCTCAATCAAACGCAAGCATAGCGCGTTTGGGCATATCCTGCCAACACTGAAGGGAGAACGGTGTTCTGCACCTGATCATTTCACAAGAAGAGGAGAAGGGGCGAAAATTTGCTGCGCAAATTTTCGCCTCTTCTCCTCTTCTTGCTCAAAAGCAAAGCTCGCCTAAACAACCTCACAGGTTGCCATATAAGAATCCGTCAACAGCTCAACCAACCACTGTGGTGTTCTTGAACTATACATGTTCGTCGCGTTCATCACCTCCAACCGCTCAAGGTTAGCCATGTGCGGTGACTTGCTCAAGATCTCATAAGAGGTCCTGTTTAACATATTATCTCTCAAGGTGAGCACCTTGATTCTGGAGAAAAATGGCGAATCTGCAATCGCCTGAACCTCATCCGGGCCAAGATTACACATGGTCAGGTCCAAAGACTCCAGATTCTCAAGCCCCTTGGCTTCATCAAGAAGCTTCAGCACATCTGCGCGCATGAAGATTGGCTCATGATCAAAATTATAACATCCCCAGTGTAAGCTCAAACGCTTCAAGCTCTTCAAGTATGGAGAGTTCATGATCGCTGTCATCTCTTTATTTCCAATGCCTGCATAAGGTAACTCCAGAGACTCCAAGTTCTCCACATGTGGAGAGTTCGCGAGCTCAACCACAGAGCCTTCGCTCTTGAGACATCGCCATAACGTCAGATGTTTTAACTTGCTCAACCCTGAAGATCTGACAACTGCCTCAATAGCATCCACATTTGGGTTCTTGATCATCAACGTATGAAGCGCAGGCAATGCATCAGGAGCAAGCAACGCATTCACACCTTCAGCGTCCACTCGACCACCAAACTCAAGCGTATGAAGCGCATTAAAATATGTTGAATCTGCCAGAACAACCGCTGAACCATCATCATGGCCACCAAGTCCTTTCAATACCTCAAGATTTGAAAGATACGGTGAGCTTGCAAGCGCTCTGTTACCTTCAATCCCCACATTTCCACCATTACCATCTTTGCTCCCCTCAAGGTTTAGATAACGTACATTTGCCATGATGGGTGACTCGGCGATGGCCTTGATACCAGCCAGCCCCATTCTCGTATGCACTAACTCCAGATGTGTTAACGAGGTCAGGTTCTTGTTGCTCACAATCGCCTCAACACCCTCCGCCTTGAATCGATGAACCCAGGTCTTGAGAGTGCGCAGGTTCTTGACGTACTTTGAGGCTCCAATCGCCTTGGCACGACCAAGCGCTGCACGATCATTGCTAGCAGACGACAACACCAACTCATACACACCTTCCATCGTCTTTGATTTCAAGTCCTTGGTCTTGATATCATTCGCCTGCAGCGACAGTCGGGTTAGCTTGGCAAGCTCCTTGATTGCCTGTGTGGAAAACTCCGCTGAGCTCTTCACCTCAATCATGAAGTCTTCAGGCTGCTTATCCGCCCACGCCTTGAGATACGGACGAGCCTGCTGTGTGTAGATCTCCTCAAACTTGATCAGGTTCACATTGAGCCACTCGACAAGCTCATGTGTATGTGAGGCATCAAACTCCTGCAACAAAGCACGCAGCGTACCAAACGCATCACCCCAACCTTCTGGCTCATGCTCCTCAGAGACTTGCTCTGGTTCCTGGACGTCCTCATCAACGCTCTCTACCACCACCAGTGACTGTTTGAGCGGTGGGAGACTATTAAACCCCCAGTTCTTAACAGCCTCACATTGCGTTAAATAGCTTGACTTATCAATCACTTTTGCAGCATTTGAAGTAAGGTGAAGATACCTTAATGAGGAGAGATGTTCTGCTGTACTTAACAAGTCAACCATTGAGCGATCATAATCCACACTGTTATAATCCAAGCGTTCAAGCTGTGCTAACGATGTCGCCTGAATAAGCACCTCTGTCGCTCCCTGGATAGCATTATTTGAGATATCAAGGCTCAACAATTTTTGGTGTGGTGAATCAAGCAGCGCCTTCAAGCTCTCCATACCAAGCTCACATCGGGACACACTCAAGCTCTTCAACCCACTAAATGCCTCTGAATAGGCAAGCGATACGAGCGCATCAGGGCCAAGTTTGTTTTTGGACAGATCAAGATGAAACAGGCTAGTAAGCAACGGGGATTTTACGAGCGAGTCCAGACACTTCCCATTGAGTTTACACTCATTCAAGTTCAGGTGTGTTAACTTGAGCGTCTTTAAACCAAGAATGGCCTTACCTGCTCGCAAACCCATCCTGCTGCGCTCAAGATCAAGACGCTTTAACGCGGTCAAGGAAGTCGCCTTGCCAATCAAATCCACACCACCAGCGCCCTTTTTGACATTCGGATCATGATGTAACGCCAGATGCTCAATCGATGCGGCAGAGGGAGAATCCACAATCGCCTGGCAAATCCCAGGAGTGATTGTTGCCCTGACACGCAATCTCTTGAGCTTGAGGCTGGGTAAAGCAATCACACTGATTACATGATTCTCATCAACCTGGTAGCCTGCCGTCAGCTCAACGCACTGCAACCCTGAGATGTTCTCCTGAATGACACGGTCGTAAAGAGTTGACCTGCTAATACACATGCCCACCAACGCAAATGGAGCGATCTTCTTGACCTGCTCGATTTGCTCAAAGTCATCGATGAACCATACGGGTGCCTCATCCAGTTGTGCAGCCCACGCATCAAGTTGAGGCAAGATCTTGTCAAAATAAGCGCTCTCATCAGCCTCATACGACGCCTTCACAGCAGGCCATAAATCATCAAAATCTCTCATCCACTGAGAACTTCTCAAACCAGATTCAATCTCATGCGCCAAATCAACTACATTCGAAACCATGCCACTCAACCCCTTGCGTCTAATATGTGTTCAAATAAAAGTGAGGCTGTATCCTACACATCAGGATACAGCCTCACAAGACATACAAAGATCGTATACGCATCAATGATGTGGCAGGTCTACATGTCCATATCGTGGTCATCATCCAGATCAGAGGGGACAAACAGGTGATCACGATAGAACTTCAGCTCATCGATCGACTCCTTGATGTCCTCCAACGCAAGGTGGGCGGTCTTCTTGCGAGGGGGCAAGTAATCACTGGTGTACCAGCGCTTCATCAGCTCCTTGATCGTGGACACATCCACATTGCGATAGTGGAAGTAGTTGTTCAACGTGGGCATGTACTTGATCAAGAAACGACGGTCTTGCCAGATCGAGTTTCCACACAGAGGTGCCTTGCCCTCGTCGATATGCTCTTTCAAAAACTCAAGCGTCGCCTTCTCGGCCTCCACCATACTGATGGAAGAGTTCCTCACGCGCTCGGTCAAACCTGAAGCACCATGGTGTGTTGTGTTCCAGTCATCCATCAACTCAAGCACATCATCAGGCTGATAAATCGCCAGGTTAGGACCTTCTGCGATCACGTTGAGATCCTTGTCGGTCACAATCGTCGCGATCTCAATGATGGTACAATAATCTGGCTCAAGACCTGTCATCTCAAGGTCCAACCACACCAAACGCTGCTTTCTACTGTCTGCCACAAAATCTCCTGTATTTAAGGGCCTGTGCGCCCTGTCTTCGTCGTATTTCCACCAAGTGTTTTACACACCTTCATACCTCTTGACCACCACCTTATTTGCCCACAGCCCAGATATGACCACACGTCTCGCATTCAAGTTGTGGCTTCATAAAGAACAATGGAATCCCCAGGCACAGAAAAATCCCGGCAAGTTGAAGCCCTGTCCATGGCACCCCCTTGAGCTTACTACCATGACACGAGGGACATCTCCTCTCCATCCTCATGGCCTGCGTACCCAACACCTCTATCTCGGCATCACGATCCACCATCTCAAGCTGATTCCTATCCTGGTTGGCGATCACTGAAATACGCCCTGCCTGCAATGCATCCTGCCTGCCTCGCTGCTCAAATATTCTGAGCAATTTAACCGCACGCTCTGCATCCTTATGAAATACCTCCAGTTTCGCACCGCCGATCGCGATCGCCTCGTGCATCTGCGCAGTATTCTCATCGCGAAGAAATGCACGCACGCCATGTTCCTCCATAAAGGTCTTGAGGATTTGCATCTGATACACATATGCTGAAGACGCTATCACGACTAACTTGCGCTCACCCATTACTCACCACCGTCTGTCTCATGAAAATTACACACGCTCTCTTCATCTTCGCGACACTCATCCACGCCACAGCCTGTGATAAAAATGCGTCGCCACAGGACGAACTAAAAAAACTCACCCTCATTGAAGCCAATGACGCGCAACTTGATGCGTTTCAAAAACATACACTGGTCTCCACTCCTGAGCTTGATAACCTCATCTTACTCCAAACGGATAAAAAGACCACAACACCTGTCGACACAACGACGCTTTTAAAAGATAAGCCCGTCCTCACCGCAGCGTCATCCTCATGGCCTGCACACACACTGGCTGCTCACCTTGATGACCTCACCCAAAAGGGATGGAACACACAACATCTACTCATCACGGCAAAAGGTACACACTCCGCACTGGTGCTAAACGCTGCCCCCACCTGCCCCGAAGCTACACTTGAACACTGGTCCGCTGCACAAAACACACGCTGTGATCACTGCCAACTACACGAAGACACGCCCAACACAGACTGCGCATCACTCACGATCTATATCCACCCACAAGGCACATACAGCGCATCTACACGCACAGCACTCTACACTGAGGACAACGCCCCGTGTCAGCTCCCCAGAGAGCAGCCCACATCCCCCGATGATATTGATATCGCGCTCACATCAACCCCCACAACCTGCCTCAAGACATCCTCTCTTGA
>CATLTV010000153.1 GCA_950059285.1 uncultured Pseudomonadota bacterium
CCCCCGCCATCGACTCCTTTTTTTCGTCACACATGAAAATGGCCATATTTATCGGGCGAGCTTGCTCCGCAAGCTCGCCCGATAAATATGGCCATTTTCAATAACTTATAAGACAACTAACGAGCAGAACCTCCAAACCGTTCAATGGTTTCGGCATCAAGAAAATCTGCATCCTGTGTCATGTCGCGCAAGCTCTGCTCGGTGTAATCAAGCTCAAGCATGCGTGCCTTGAGGTCACTCACCTGCTCTGCTGTGACAAGCCCCTCCTCAAAGAGATCGAGCATCAATGGCCAGGAACCATTGTGGTGACGCGTCAGGCTGGGGAGCTTCCAATCTGCAATATCAAAGCTCTCGCTGGAGTGGTTGGTCTGATTGATATAAATCGCCACAGGAGCCGCGACGTCCGCAGCGCTCAGGCGCTTTGCTTCCTCAACAATGCCATCACGCCATGTGTCCGCCACATCAAGCTGCATGAGCTGACGCTCAAGCTCGGACAAAGACCATGTCTTGCTCAGATAATTCCAGTACATCGCATACACCACAAAGTCGGCCTCGGAGTCATCCCCAAGCAAGACCTCTGGTGCGCTCGCAGGAATCTCGTTGCGAAGCTTCATCAACCAGTAAAGCTTGTACCCTACCTGCTCTGTCAGCTCAGGGATAATTTGATCCACGCTCAGATTCTCAATGTTGGTCGCGATGATGTCCTTGGCTGGCTTCAAGATCAGGCCATCCTGCTCCATTCCATCCAAAAAGACCTTGTTCTCAAGCGTACGTTTGAACGGACGTGGGCTCCCCGAGAGATACGTCACAGGGTGAATGTTCTCACCACGAAGCGATTGATACACAACCTCCATTCCATCCAGAGCAACACGCTCAAAGGCATCCATGGTCAACAACTCAAGCTTACCAGATGTCGTCTCGAACTCGGACACAAGATAGGTCTTGTCCACATCGGAGCGCACCACAGGAGCGGTACGGGCAGAGTCAAGCAACAACGCCTGGCTCACACCTGCAAACTCTCCATCATGCCAGAACTCCACCTCATAACGGCCAGGTTTGAGTTCAAGCGCACCAATATCGAGCACCTCATCAAGCCAACCCTCATCCGTGGTCTCAAGCGTCGCAATCACCACACTCTGACGATCAAGTGTGAGACGAACCTCAACCTCCTCTTCCTTGATCTCATCCTGTGAGAGCTGCGAGAAAGGCGTCACAGTCAAAGAGCCGACGTCCTCTTCATCCTCCTCAACCAGACGACCACGCACAGGCAACTTGTCCGTACTTGAGGTCACGTTCAACATATCTGCGTAGGACACATCATCCGAAAAGAACCAGTCGGCCTTGCCATCCACGTTATGATTTGCAGAGCTAGCCATCTCTTCGGGCGCACTACTCGCAGGCTCTTCGGACGGAGCACACGCAGAGATGGACACAAAGCAAAGAAGCAAAAGCACGTTATATAAAGATCTCTTCATTCTAAAAACTCATATCAAAAGTAAGATATCAATCGGTTAATCCACAATATACGCACCATACTCAACATCACAAAAATGTCACGCATGTTTATTCACTTAACAACCGAACAATCACCTTTTTAACCTAGAAAAAGGGAGCCCGAGGAGGGGCGGCAAAAATCTTCGATTTTTGCCGCCCCTCCTCGGGCTCTCTCTTTCTACAATCCTACAATAGCATCTAACTCATAGCATTGTGGGATGGTTGTGATGTGGAATGCTGTGCAAACAACGCCTCGGCACAAGGCTTCACAATGTTATTGTAAGCGCTCAGGCGAAGTTGTTCTTCGGTTGCGGGCCTGAGACGACCATGTTCCACAGCAACACTCTCAAGATGATCCATGCCCGCCGCCCATGAACCTTGCAGGTTGACCTTGACCGACTCAAACGTTTCCCTTGCAATATCAACAAGGTATGGCCGCGTCGTCAGCATCCAATCAACGAATTGCCAGGCGAGCACGGCGTGTTCGCCTTCGTCCACCGAAATACCTTCGAGGATTTCCTGTACTTCAGGGTACTTGCTGCGAGGTGCCATCCACTGAGCCACGCTTGCAGCGAGCGTTTCACCAATACAACCTTCAAGAATGGCATCCCTGAGAATCACAGCCTCATCACCTGCATGGTCCATACTTCCATGCACATCGACGACATCAGGGCCAAGCGTCATACCAGCATAAGCAGAAGCCACGGAGAAACAGTGATGCGCATGACGAATTTCATCCTCAATCGCAGTGGTTGTTGCCTGTACAAGCTCACGAGGCGCACCAAGGCTCATCAGATCCATGAGGAAACGACCAAAAGATGCCACGGATGCATGCTCATGTGTACCTGACTCGGCCCAGGCAGCGGCAATCTCCTGGCGAAGCGCAAGAGGTAATTCATCAAGCCCCTCAAGCTCAAGAGGATCACACCAGCCATCACGACGAGTCACCTCGGCAAAGCGCACCTCGCCACCCACAGTAAACGGACGCCCCACTGCACAGAACGAGAAGTCAATCTCAAGCGCATAACAGCATTGAGTGCGAGAAATTGGCACAGGACCACAGAAGGTGTCCGCATTTACAACATAGGGTTCAGGATCACCTGAACAGTTATTCTCAACCCCCATCGAGGTCAGAAGGAACTCATTTCGCTCTGTAGGAGTCATACTTGAGCCCTGCTGACAGGCCATATTAGGATCACGATCGCCACACACAATGACGCGCTGTCGAGCATAGTTAAAAGCCTCGGCCTCCCAGTTAT
This sequence comes from uncultured Pseudomonadota bacterium, assembly GCA_950059285.1. GTDB lineage: Bacteria > Myxococcota_A > Bradymonadia > Bradymonadales > Bradymonadaceae > CATLTV01. Next base: position 2,754 of record CATLTV010000153.1, read on the forward strand.
CGTAAGGCAAGGTCACCACAGCATCCTCAAATGAACAGGCATTGGAGGGAGGCATATCAGGCTGACCAAAATCAGGCTGACCTGAATCGGGCATACCATAGTCGGGCATACCATAGTCGGGCATACCGTAATCAGGCATGCCATAATCAGGTGCACCCAGGTCGACAGGTCCTGGCATATCAGGCTGACCAAAATCCGCGGGAGGCAGGCCATAATCTAAACGACCATTCATATCCTCGACAGGACCACTCATATCCACAGGTGGTGTAGTCGTCATATCGCGCGGGGAAGACATGTCTCCCTGAGCATGATTGATAGTCCAACCATTGGTGGATTGATTGGACTCGGCAGGCTCATCCGAGCACGCGGTCACTGAGATTGCAGCAGCGCTCACAAGAGCACTGCCGTAGAGAGCCTTCAAGATCTTCTCACGCAGGTCCATACCTTTTCTCCATGTGTTTTAAATGTGATTCGTCGCCCAAGAAAAATAGACAAAAAGCTTTTGTTTATCAAGAACTTTAATATAAAAGAAAAGAGGCCATGTGATGCATCACATGGCCTCTTTTCTTTTATACATTCAGCAACTGCCGCAAGCGCTTGATATGTTGGGCAAGATCCGCGAGCCCCTCATACCAGCCGATTTCTTCAGCGATGCTTCGAGCCTGTTTGAAGTGTTTCTTACTCTCTTCAAGCTGGTTCGCCTCCATGGTCGTGATGCCCATGTTGGTCAGAATACGTGCCTGATTGAGCAAATCACCCGTGGCCTTTGCAAGCGCCAGAGCCTGCTCAAAATACTTGAGCGCATTGGGGACATCGCGCACATTCAAGAAGAGCGCACCCATGTTGGAGACCACACGCATCAAACCACGATGGTCTTGAATTTGCTGTGAACGCTGCATTGCTTGCTGGAAGTAATTGAGCGCCTGTTGGATTTGCTTTTGACGAAGGAACAACGTCCCGAGCTGATTGTACGCAGTCCATGAGAGCCGACGATCATCGGGATCTTTCATATCAAGATCGCCAATAAGTTCAACCTTTTGAGAGACTTCGACGAGCAAGTTAATGGAGCGCTGAAGTTGGTTTTCCTTTTCAAAGAGCTGGCTTAACGCGAGCAGCGCCTTGACCTCAAGCTTGATGTTTTGCTGTGCACGCGCCTTGTCGACAGCCGCAAAGAGCGTCTCCGTGGCTTTACCAAGTGTGCCGCTTTCAATGCCAAGGCTACCAATTTCAATGAAGAGTTCGAGCTGATTCTCCTCGGGGATCTCTTCTGTGGGGGGGAGTTTTTCAACCTCACGTTGAGCCTCTTCAAGACGACCAGACTCACGTAACGCGGTGAGCAAACGCGTTCTTGCGAGCAATGCTGTGGGATGCGTGACAGGCGTCTTGCCCTCAAGCAAGGAGAGCGCCTCTCTGAACTGATCCACAGCACCTGCGTAATCATAGAGGTCGAGCAGCATGTTCCCCACCTCAACGAGGTAGTATGCTGCGCCCTCAAAACCATCCACGCTACGATAGTGGAAGGCGAGCATCAGGGGCACATCAATGGCATCAACGGCAGCGAGGTGACTTGCTTGCTCAAGGAACTCAATCACGCTCAGGTGGATTTGCTGACGTGTTTGGCGTGGGATACGCTCGTACACCACGGTACGAAGAGCGCGAGGGTTGAAGCCAACAAGCACACGGCCAAAGGCGTCCTGGCGTGCTTCAAAAAGGCCCACAGCAAGCACATCCTTGATCACCAGTTTGGCACCGAGGTGTGCAGGCGTCACCTGATAGAGGAACTCCTCGCGGAACGATTCGCCAAGCACGCTGGCAATCGCCATGAGGTCTCGAAGGTTGTCAGGAAGTTCATCCACACGTTGAGCAAGAAGCTCCTGCAAACTCAATGGGATATCAGCACCCACGACCTGATTCACATCGGAGAGCGCCTGAGCACCACCGGCCTTGAGCAAGGCACGCAGAAGTTCCTTGAGGAACATCGGGTTACCAGAGGATCGATCGTAGAGCTGATCCAGCACAGGAAGAGGTGGCGTAAATCCGAGAAGTTGCGACACATACTGACGAGCCTCTTCAGGCTCAAACCCATGCATCACGAGCGCTTCAAAGTTGCCCGGAAGACCGTGGTCAACCACGCCCACATCAAGACGCACAGTCAGCAACAACATAACCTTGAAGCGCGTAATCTGGGAGAGGAAGCTATCAAAGAACTCCATGGAGAGCTGGTCACGCGCATCTGCACCATCAAAGACAAAGAGCACGGGGCCCTTCTTCATGGCAAAGCGCACCATGCGGTGGAAGAGCGCAGCGGTAAAGTATGCCAGCGCGTTTTGATCCTGGAACGGGAGCTGTGCAGGAGAGAGCTTGTCGCCATCCTCATCGGCAAAGAAGCGCGTCGCCCCTTCCACACGATCACGAAGGCCGATGGACTCACACGCCTTGCGCACAAGCACGCGGGGGTCTTCATATGTACCTGCAATCTGTCGAATCCATGCACGCACAGCGGCCATTTGCACAGTGTTGTTGAGCATCGCCTGATTGACACGGAAGACCTGCCATCCAGCCTGTTCCCTACCCTTTGCAAACTGCTCAATAAGCGTGCTCTTACCCACACCAGCTTCACCCACGATACCGACGCCACCGCCCTGGCCATCAGCCACAGAACGAGAGCGGCGCACGAGCTCATCGTAGTAAAGTGGACGAGGCACATAAACATTTGCCTCGCGTAGTTCTGTGACCTCCTCTTCTTGCTGTTGAGACGCAGCATCTGCCGAGACAGAGAGAAGCTCCTGGACATCTTCACCCGAGACCTGCACGGGCGCATCAAACGTTGCCCCCTTGCGCGTGATACTCACCATGGAGGAGTCCACCAGAACCTTGGCATCTTTGGTTGAACGCGCCACCTCAACACAGCGGTCAATCGCCTCACCATAAGCGTTACCACCCTGCCTTGATGAGACAAAAACCTCACCATAACACAGGGCGATACCAAGGTGAGCAAAGCCCTGGTCAAGGAGCTTGAAGCGCTCTGACAAAGCCTTGGCACACTCAAGCGCGCGGATGTTATCTCCCACGCGCGCACGGGTTGCGCCAAAGAGGATCGTATATGTACCACCCAGGAAACTGTCGATTTCGCCGCCATGCTTGACCACGATCTCCTTGATGATCTGGGCCTCCTGACGACTACGCATCGCAAGCTCTTCGGGATCAATCCCTTTACTACGACGAGCACGCTGCTGAATGGCGAGCACGGCGACCTTACGACGTTCGCCAAGCAGACTGTCCTGGAGCGCATCGATGCTGAAGGTCTGATCAAGCACCGAGGTTCCCGCAGCGATCCCCGTAGCCATGCGTTGAGAATCAGAGATACGACCTGTGGTTTGAGGGAGCGCACCAAAACCACCCGAGCGAGAGAGTACGGAAGACGCGCTTGTGTGGCCGCTGGAGTTCCCAAGGAAGCTGTGGGGGCCGCTATTTCGCAGCAGGCCAGAGTTGGCAAGACTCCCCGAGTGGGAGCCCGAACGAGAGTGCACAGAGGAGTCCTCTGACCCAAGACCTGCCGCAGGATAGCTCCCTGAATTTCCGTGGTAATTTCCCGATTCAAGCTGGCTCAACAGCTGCTGCAATGCCTGACGCATATCCGCAGCATCCTTGAAGCGCTTGTCTGCGTTGCGTTGCATCGCCTTCATGACAATATCGTTTAACCCCTGAGGGATGTTCGCCTTGTCACCTGCGACCTCAATGGGCGGCTTGATTGGCATTTGCATCACGCGGCCAATAATGCTGACGGCGTCCTTGTCATGAAAGAGGCGCTTCTTGGTGAGCATCTCATACATGATCACACCGAGGGACCAGATATCCGCACGACCATCAAGGTCCTTGCGCATGATCTGCTCGGGGCTCATATAATCAAAGGTGCCCACGATGTTACCAGCCTGTGTATAAGGGCCAACCTCCATGGCTGGCCCCTTGACCTTGGCGATACCAAAGTCCAACACCTTGATAAAGTCATTCTGACCTGCGACCTCCTCGATCATCAGGTTGGCTGGTTTGAGATCGCAGTGCACAATATGTGACTTGTGAGCCTGCTCAAGAGCACTCAGAACCTGAATGCAAATGCCACAGATGCGCTTTGGATCAAGTGGATATTCCTTACGAATGACGCGCTTCAAGGTCTGACCTGGCAGATACTCCATGACCAGATAGAGCGTGCCGTCGTCTTCCTTACCAAAGTCCACAATTTGAATGATGTTGGGGTGGCGCAGCATGTTAATTGCCTGCACCTCGCGCATGAAGTAGTGCTCACCATCGGGGTTGTTATCCGATGGCTTCAGCAACTTGATGGCAACCTCACGGTTGAGCGGAGATTGCAACGCCTTGTACACATCCCCCATGCCGCCTTCGCCGACCTTTTTGACGAGCGTATATGTTTGCTTGAGCACGCGCCCAAGATTAGGATCCTTGGGCTTCTCCTTATCGGATGACACAGGCTCTACATGATCGATCTGAGGGATATCGTTCTCATTACTCATCTTGTCTTACACACGCTCTATTTGAAAGATGCGCAGCACACCAAATACGCATCACATGTCATCTGGACGGCCCAGGGCAACTTCGCCTACTCCTTGGGCTTGAACCCCATAAGTTCGGCGATAATCTTTTCGCGCTCTGTGCGCTCCTCGGCAATGAGGTCATCCACAGTCTGACTGAGTGCAGACTTGTTTGCCTCAACCCAGGCCATGGCCTTGCCCATCTCCTCGGAGCTCTTGAGCAGCATCACGTACCACTGCTCATCTTTTTCGTTGTGCACCAGGAAGAACGTTTGGCCACCCTTGGTCACCACCTCTGCAAACTGCTCATCTTCACTCATCTTGAGCTCTGCAATGTCGCTGCCAAGCTTGAATGCCTCCTCCTTGGGGAGCTGTTCAGGTGTGAACACGCGCACAAACAGACTCTTTCCATCCGTGGTTTCCTTCAACAGCTTGACACCCGACTGGTTCTTGGCCAGGCGGTGGTCTGCCTGTGGAAGGTAGCGCTCAATGGTCTCGCCCATCCCCTCAAGCTCCACGTAGCTCTTGTTAAAGAACTCATGTGTCTCAGGGTCAACACGCTGCCAGACAGCGTCGCTGTCACCTGCAAACATCGCATCCCTGAACATCAGATACGCGTCACCTGGGTTACGTGGATCAAGCTCGCTTGAGCAGCCCGAGAAGAAGATAGCCGTAAACAGGCCAAATATAAGATACTTTTGACGAATAAAACGGTCCAAGAACAACTCTCCGTGACATGTGTTCTGAGAAACGAAGGATACAGTGTCTTCAGAATTCGAGGATTTCTGGCTCCGATAGTACAACGTCCGCAGCACTTATCACAAGCGTTGTTTCCTCCTCCATGACACTTTACACGGAGCTCAATTCTTCTTCAACGTGGAGAGCTCCACCGGGATCCGCGGCAACCTGAAGCGACGCATGCGCCTCTCCAACCACCGACGCCAGTAAAAAGATGCATCTTCCTTCGACCACTCCAGCGACAATGGATGATGGTTAAACATCTTCATCAAACTCCTCTGAGCATTGTAACTCAAGTACTTCTGCTCCGAAGCAATCACACGACACAAGGGCCAGACACGTTTACGGTCAAGCCTCACAACCTTGTATCCTGCAAACTCAAACCCCTCCACAAGCCACTGCTCTCGGCGCTTTTTCTTGTTTCCATCCCACCACAGCATCCACGCCTTTGACGTCAACGCCAACTGCTGCTCGGGATCGCCCTCCGCAAAAGCACCAAGGTTACGCTCCACCACGAGGCGTTGCACAGGGTCCTGGTTGGTCAACCAACGCAGCGCCCTTGCCGTACGCATTGCAAGCTCCAACCTGCGCGCCGTCGGCGTCTGATTCTCTGTGACAAGCTGCTCAAGTAACCTGATCAGTGGCTGCACGACCCTCTTGTCCTCGGCCATCGAGAGCTGGTCTACAATCAGCACGCGCGCATCAAGTTCGCGCTCACCAAGCTCCACCATCACAGGCTCTGACAGCTGCGCGGACAACGCCGAATACGAACGCTTGCCACCAAGACGACCCAACCCCACAACAAGCTCGGCCAACACCCTCGGGTGCTCCTCCCTGGCCAACCGCTCACCAAGCTCCTTTGAGCCCCGATCAAGATCAGCAAGCGCCCTCGCAGCGCTCGCGCGTACCAGTGGGCGTTCATCCTCAAGATATGACGCGATCTTTGAGTCGTAACGCCTGATATTCAACAGCGCCAGTCGCCTCATCGCAGCCACAACAGCCCCACCATCAACGCTATCACCATCCGTCAAGATCTTGCTCGCCTGCATCACGCTCATCTCATGCAATGCGCTTGCAGATCGCCCCTCCTTTGTCGAATACACACGGCCATCACACCCGGAGGCGTAATCCACATCCGAACAATGCAACCTGATATGAAAGTGGTCATTGTGTGGTAACGCCGAACGCGGCTGCCACAAAATCCTGTCAGCGGCATCGATCACCTCATCTGAACTCGCCCCCTCGGCACGCGCATAATCAAGCAACATCTTCTTCAATGGATTGGAGACAAATACATACTGAATCTTGCCATCCAACCCACCCCACAACATGAGGCCTTCAATAAAACGCCAGTTCCTCGCCACATCAAATGAGAGCGGGACCCTGTCCTTTTGCGCAAATATATTTTCCTGAAGTTGCTGCTCTTCCGAGGGCATGTAGCGCCCCTCATCATCAAGAGGAAGCAAGTCATGCATAACATAAGGCGTCCCCTCCACCGTCGAGGTGACAAAAAAAGCCACATCCGCATCTCGCCCGGAATTATGAGAGACCGAATAGGGGATATCACCGCCGCCTTGCGCGCTAAAGTTCCCAAGGTACGTAACCGCTCCGGGATACGTCTGCTGCACATGCTTTGAGGCAAACTCCACCGCCTCAAACATCGGATCGCTGGTAAAGTTCAGCGCGCGATGCGATTGACGCTCAAGCATCGCCAGCGATGGATGCGGAAAACGAATTTGATGCGCGTTGACAAGATACCCATACGACACGCTCCCAATGGAGCGACTGAGCGTGCGGTCCTCCCCAGGAAGCCAGGGAAACCCTGGCTCCTGCGCGCCCAGATCGGGCATCCCCCAGAAACGCTCAAAGGGATCATCCTCGGCAAACTCGGTCGGAGTTTGCACCACAGGAAGTTGCCCAGGAGGCGCAGTCGTCACAGATGAATCAGGCTGCTGAGGCGGCCTGGCAGCGGCCTCTTTTGCACACCCCGAGAGGCTCGCCAAACCACACAGCAAGGCAAACGCAAGGGAGGCAACCACCACTTTGTGGTGCCCGTTCATGAGATCTTTCCTCCTAGAAAGACTCCTCTGTATGTGACAATTCATCATGCTCATCTCCAGATGAAGAAGTATCGGGCGCAGGGGGCGCAGGTGCCGCCGCGACCAGATCCAGGCACACGAGCGCATCCTTGGATAACCTGCTCACCTCCACCACACTGCGCGCAGGCGGATGGAGATCGAAAAAGTCCGCATAGACCCTGTCAATCGCCGCAAGGTCTGACATATTTTTAACATACAAGTTCACCTTGAGCACATGAATAAGATCAAGGCCCGAGGCAAGTAAGATGGTGCGTACGTTCTCAAGCGCGCGGCGAACCTGCGCCTCCACACCACCCTCGACAAGCTCATGGTGATGCGGATCAAGACCGATCTGCCCTGACAGAAAGAACAACCCACCATAACCCACGGCCTGAGAGGTCAGGTTTCCAGGCAAGGGCACCTGACTTGTATGAATAATCGTCTTCTTCATCGTAACCTTCATTCACTGTAAAGTTTATTGCGTCACCCGCGCTGACCGCGACACAGACACCCAAAGGGCGCCCTACTTGCCCTGCGTACACGACAATCATGAACACAAAAGCGGCCCAGTTCAACTGTGACACACGCCATTCCAGAGCCACCATGCAAAGGATTAAACACCACGTCAACTCTCACATCAGCCTGAACTTCAAAAAGTCTCAAATTGTATCTTTCTTGTTTCTATGGTGTATGCTAGATTGAACCCACGGTCGTGAAAGATGACAAGGATCGTCACACTCGCAACCAAAAATAGAGTTGTAGATCAATAACTTACCAATACTACGCCGGAGGCAGTCAAGGATGGCACCACCTCTGAGCACAGACTCTCTACCATTAAGTCACGAGCTTCGTGATGTGTTCCATGCAGCACATGACATGGCGAGCAACGAGGGCAGTCATCTGCAATCGTCTCACCTGTTGTTTGCGCTTTACACGGTGGATGCGAGGGTCTCTGCGTTTCTGACACAAAATCGAGTCCCACGACTGAGTGAATCCCTCAAGCAGAGCGCCCGTTCGCTTGCTGAGCCCCAGTCTACCCTGGAGCGCATCCTCGACAGGAGCAAGCGCCTTGCGCACTCGTCTAGCACCCAGGACGCTGCGGACATCACCATTGATAGCATGCACCTGCTGGCGGCCATGCTCAGAGAGTCACGCTCCACGGCGTATCAACTCCTTGAGGCAGGCGGCCTGAAGGTTTCTGGCATTCGTATGAAAGCGAGAAACCATCTCTTCACGCCTCCCCCTCAGGAGCAACAGCAGCAGGCTCAGGTCCAACAAAGTCATGTGACAGCCTCACGCTCCCCTCACACTGCGGGCACCATTGGGTTCCATCCTGGTCTTGCTGCGCGTACCCATACGCCTCAGCACACCACCCATGCCTTGCGCTCTCCTCGCATGCAAACCACGCAGCAGGAGATCACAAGCCCCGTGCACCCTGCCCTCCACGATTACTGGCTCAGGACCACCCCCGCACAGGGCATGCCTGCGGTTGATATCGCACAACTCTCCCCTCCTGCGGCACCACAGGCCGTGGCGTCTTATCATGGCGCACAACACACACATGTGCAGGAGCTGCCGCCTGTTCAGAATACAGGCGAGCATCAGGTCGGGCTGCAAACCTCCTCGATGACCGCAGGATCGTTGGAGACGACCAGCGGTGTGCATAAATCACTCAAAGAGAAATTTGCAGAACTCAAACAACAGGCACGCAAACGCAGACAGCGTGTGCAACCACCCACGTTGCCGCCCGAAAAGATGCCTCCAAGCGTCCGACGTGCGTCACAAACCATTCACAGAACTCCTGCATCAAACCTCTCTCATCCACAGGCATTTAGCCCTGTCCCATTTGAAGAGGAACATGAGCCCATCTGTGATGAGCCCCTGAGCGAGGCGTCCGAGGTCACCCCACAAAAGAACGGGCACATCAGCGAAGCCATGGAAGATGCCAAGGACACCACGCGCTCTCTTGCCGCGAGGCTCTTTGGTCGCACAGAATCCGTGGAAGAGCACATTGTGGAAGAGCGCATTGTGGACACACCCACGCTCGCTGCACCGCTTGAAATAAAACCAAAAACCAAATCAATATCAAGCACTTCCATTACGCAAAAAATCACACAACGCCCCGACGCAAAGCTTGCGGCGCTCTATCGTCTTGATCCCAAGGACTACCCGATCCTCTCCAAGTTTGGCAGGAACCTCACGGAAGAGGCCGCCCTCCAGAGACTTGATGCAGCGATCGGACGCGAGGATGAAATCACCGCGCTGATCGATATCCTTGGTAAACGACGCAGCAACAATCCCATGTTGCTTGGCGATCCTGGCGTGGGCAAAACCGCCATCGTCGAGGGGCTTGCGCACGAGTTTGTCAACCTCGCCAAGCGCGGCAGCCGCGCCGGTGAGCGCGCTATTGTGGAGCTTGAACTGGGCCGCATTCTCTCGGGCACACACTTGCGCGGTGCACTCTCCGAACGTCTCATCGCCATCAAGGATGAGGTCTGGAAAGCCAACGGCAAGGTGATCGTCTTTCTTGATGAGATTCACAGCTGGCTTAATGCAGGCAATGGCGGCGACGGAAGCGACGCCGCAGGAGAGTTAAAGACCGCGCTTGCTCGAGGTCACTTCCCCTGTATCGGTGCCACAACAAATGATGAATACACACAATTCATCGAGGCCGATCCTGCATTCCAGCGACGCTTTCAACCCGTGCATGTCGATGAACCCTCGGTGGAAACCGCCATCGCCATCGCGCAGGGCATTCGTGAAACCTACGAACGCCACCATGGCGTCACCTATGCTGACGCCGCGATCGAATCTGCGGTCAGGTTGTCACAGCGCTACATTCACGATCGCCAGCTCCCTGACAAGGCCATCAATGTGCTCGATCTTGCAGGTAGTCGCGCATCCCGCGAAGCGCGCGCCTACGTCAGGCGCACGGACATCGCACACATCGTTGCTGAAATGGCGAGCCTCCCAGCAGAGCGCTTAACCCTTTCAGATCGTTCAAGATTCCTTGAGATCGAGCAACAACTCTCGCGCTCGATCATCGGTCATGAACATGTCGTCCGTGCCGTGGCAGAGGTGCTGCGTCGAAACTACGCAGGATTCCGCTCAAGCCGACCCATTGGTAGCCTCCTCTTCCTTGGACCCACAGGCGTGGGTAAGACAGAGATGGTCAAGGCGCTGGCCGACTTCCTGTTCCATGATCGTGATGCCATTGTACGCCTCGATATGAGCGAGTTCATGGAGGCTCACGCCGTGAGTCGCCTCATCGGCGCACCTCCTGGTTATGTTGGCCATGAACAGGGCGGACAGCTCACCGAAGCTGTGCGCAAACGCCCCTACCAGGTCATCCTGATGGATGAGCTTGAAAAAGCTCACCCCGATGTGCTCAATGTCTTGCTCCAAGTCATGGATGAAGGCCGACTCACCGATGGTAAAGGCCGTCTTGTCGACTTCTCCAACACGCTGATCATCATGACCAGCAACCTTGGCTCACATGTCTTTGATAGCTTTGTCGCCGAGTTTAGCCGCAATCGTATTGGCTTTGGTGGACTGATTGAACAACCCACAAGCGCCAACAAACAGGCTGAACTCACCGAGCAGGTCGAACAGGTCGCACAGAAACACTTCACTCCCGAGCTGTGGAACCGTATCGATGAACGCCTCGTCTTCCTCCCCCTTCGTGAGGATGAAGTCGCACAAATCGCGGTCCTTCAACTTGAGGACAGCGCTCAACGCCTCGAACAGGAAGCTGGCATCAGCCTCGACTTTACCGACGAGGTCATCGCCCACCTCATCCGTCATGGGGGCTACGACCGCAAGCTTGGCGCTCGCCCGATGCGTCATACAATCCAACGCTGCATCGAGGGCACCATCGCCAAGATGATCCTCTCCAACCAGATCTCGCGTGGCGATTGTGTGGATATTGATGTCTCGACAGGTGATGAACTTACATTTGTAAAACAACAGCTTATCTAGACACATAACAAAAACTTATAGAAAAGAGCCATAAAGTTAAACATCGTTTAAAACGATGTTTAACTTTATGGCTCTTCTTCTTACACCCATAAAAAAAGCCGTTCAGGCAAGGCAAAGAGGGGCGGCAAAAATCGAAGATTTTTGCCGCCCCTCTTTGCCTTGCCTGAACCACCACTGGCCCTATTCCATCAACTCCCACGCGCGTTGCGTCAATACCCGATAAATATCAAGCAGCTCCTGACTCTGCTCACCAAGCGCCTCCTCATGACGTTCCACTGTTCCCCTGTCGCCTCGTGCGACAGGACCAGTGAGCGCCTCCGCTGTGCTCTTTGTCGCAAGATTCTCAAGACTGCTCCTCGCCAGAGGCAGTAACATCAACCGCGCTTGCTCACGCGATAAGCCAGCACACCCCGCCATTTCGTAAGCAGCGTCCATCAGCGCGACCAATAAATTTGCGCTCGTGACGGCCGCGGCGTGATACACCACCTTGGCCCTGGGCTCGATCTGCACAGGCACAATGTCCATCTCGCGCATCCACGCCGAGAGCACCTCTTTTGCAAGCACATCCCCCTCAAGAGTCCAGACACACTCACTCATCACCTGAAATCCACTCTGAGAATCGGCAATCGCCTGGAGTGGATGCAAGGATGCCACATGTGCGTTGATGCCACTTTGTGTGAGCAACTGCGAAGATAAACTCCCTGCCGTATGCACCACGATCTGTTCAGGTGAGATCCAGTCTGCAATAAAGCTCGCAACGTCCTCAATGACATCGTCCACAACGGTCAGCCACACAAGCGCATCGGGGTTGTCCTTCAAAATCGAAGCGATCTCATGAAGACCGCCACCCTTACAACGCTCGGGCTCAAGACCAAGCATCAACGCAGTCTCTTCCGCCCCCTGACAATCACGATTCCAGGTGCCACAAATCTGCGCGCCAAGATGACGCCCCATCAATCCCATCATCTTCCCAAGACGACCTGCACCAATGATGACCCACTTGTTATACTGTTGCTTGAAGCTCATCTTGCAGCCCCGTAAAGTTCTCTTTTATCAATAAAATCAATCACATCCAAAATCAGCCAATCGACCAGTGCATCTCTCGATTCGCCCGATTGCAAGATCTCTCGAATCCTTGTGGAGCTGACCATGGGGAGCGCAAAATTAAGCCCCAGCGCATTCTCACTCGCGCCTTGTTCAGTGGCCCATTCGCGGGCAGCATCCTCATAACCTGAGCGCCCAATGACCTTCAAATCCACAAGCTCCATCAGCCCATCCCAGTTCTTCCACTTGTGACGCTCGGCCAGAATGTCTGTCCCCACAATCAACACATAGTCGTGATCGGGGTGGCGTTCACGCAAGACCTTTACTGTATCAATGGTGCGGCTCTCTCCGCCAAGCTCTTGCTCAATGTGACACACATGCACGCGGTGTAAATCCTTGAGCGCAAGCTCACACATCTCAACCCTGGTATCAAAGTCCACAAGATCCTTGCCAAAGGCATGTTGGTATGTGGGCATCCACCAGACCTCATCCAGGTCACCTGTTTGCAATGCCCAAAAGGTTGCCAGCGTGTGGCAAATATGTGGAGGATTAAAAGACCCTCCAAACAGTCCAATTCGTTTTTTACTCGACATAATTACGTCTACTCTTTGATTCAAATCAGGGGCGAGGGGCGAGGATTTACTGCGTAAAT
>CATLTV010000154.1 GCA_950059285.1 uncultured Pseudomonadota bacterium
CCCTCCTCTGCCTTTCTCCTTCGCGCTGGTTGTTTTTTTGGTGTGATGTGAGCAGATTTAAGCGTTGGACCGATGAACAAGCTTGAGGTGTGAGATGGAAGAGAAGGAGCAAGGATCAAACGAGGGCTATGCCAAGGCCGCAAAGATGTTGGGCGTGGCGAGTACGTTGGGATTGGAGATGGCGTTGTTTGTGGTGGGGGCGTCATTTGCAGGAGAGTACCTGGAGGAGAACTTTGGGTTAGGCACATGGGTGACGCTTGTATGTGTGGGGATCGCAGGCTTGATTTTTGTGTTACACATTCGTTATTTACTGCGTTCAGCCAGGGAGTAGGTCTCCTTGAGTGAAGAGGAGGTGATCAGATGATCAGGTTTGAGAGAGAGATCGTGTTGGGATTGATCCGTAAGGGGTTGATCTTGTTGTTGCCCGTGAGTGGTGTGGCGCTGTTTTTTGGAGGATGGCGAGTGGCCCTGGGAGTGGCTGCAGGAGAGGCGTTGATGTTGGGGAACATCGTGTTGATCTCGTGGATGTTAGGGAGGTCATTGGGAGCCAAGGAGGGGGAGCAAAAGAGTGCAGTCAGTTTAGTTTCACTTTTTATCGTAAAATTGCTTGTGCTTTTTGGTCTATCATACTATGTCCTCGCCGTGGTCGGGTTAGACCCGATTGGATTTGTAACAGGATGCATGCTTTCCCTTGTCACGTTGAGTTGGCAAGTCGTCACCACGACGGGAGAAGGAGAGGCCTAGAGTGTCCTGATAGGTTTGAGCATTTCAGTAAGTTCCACTTTCACGGAAAAGATATCTGATGGCAGATTATACACTCCTAGACCTTATTCCTTCATTTTCACACCGCGAGCACGGCTCGGGTTGGGGTGATGTGTTGGGTAATGCCAAGCCGCTGTTGAACCCTGATGGTACCATTGGGATGACACACGTGGTGTTGGCCGTTTTCGCGCTCGTGGTGATCGTCGTGTTGGCGTTGATTGCACGAGGAAAGTATTCATCCAAAGAGACCGCTGTGATCCCGGAAGGGAAGTTGAGCGTGCGTAACTTCTTTGAGGTGATCTTTGATTCATTGTTCAACTCCATGGAGGGGATGATGGGTAAGGAGAACGCCAAGCGTTACTTCCCACTCATTGGCGCTCTTGGGGTCTTCATTTTGATTAACAACTTGATGGGGTTGGTTCCAGGTCTTGTACCTCCGACACAGAACCTGAATACAAACATCGCGATGGCGTTGGTTGTGTTCGTGTTCTACAACGTGATCGGTATGAGGGAGCAGGGTTTTGGAAACTACATGAAGCACTTTGCGGGTCCAGTTTGGTGGCTTGCATTCTTGATGTTCCCATTGGAGTTGGTAAGCCATGCAATTCGTCCATTGAGTTTGACGTTGCGTCTTGGCGGTAACATGACAGGTGACCACACGGTGCTTGGCGTGTTCGGCCAGATTGCTTCGGATATGTTTGGTGGTTTGCCACTGTTTTTGCCTGTGCCCTTCCTCTTCCTGGGGTTGTTGGTCAGCGTGATTCAGACCGTGGTGTTTTGCATGTTGAGTGCGATTTATATTTCGATGGCGGTGCACCATGAGGAGCATCACTAAAGAAATTGAAAATTTAGGGTTGTTCTTTTAGGAGACAACCTGATAGAGAGCGATGTGAAAGTTCAACTCAAAAGAGTTGAAGGCATCAAAGCCAGCCTGGAAAGCTCACAAGGCAGCCCAGGTTGGAGGTTCAAAAAGAAACAATAGAGTGTCACAAGAGCTGACCTGACAATAGTAAAGAAGGGTCAAATCAAATATGGGTTTCAAGGTGGTTTTGAGGCTCATGATGGATCATCCTTAGGAGGAAGAAAACCATGTCGAAAGGTAAGATTTTCGCGTTTATTTCTACACTTGGACTTGCACTTCTCACCACAACCTCAGCATTCGCTCAGGGTGGAGACGCAGCAGCAAACAACTTCAGCACATTCAGCATGCTTGCTCTCGCAGCAGGTATCGCCATCGGTATCGCCGCTAGCGGTGCTGCTCTTGGTCAGGGTAAAGCAGCAGCTGCTGCTCTTGAAGGTATCGCTCGCAACCCAGGTGCAGCAGACAAGCTTCAAACACCACTTCTTCTCAGCCTTGCGTTCATGGAGGCCCTCGGCATCCTCGCATTCGTGATCGCCTTCTTGCTTCAGAGCAAGATCGTGTTTGCATAAGGTGCAAGGCGTGCACTGAGCAGGCTGTGTACAGCATGCTTGTGTCGAATTAACAGCGAAGCCTGGTTTGTGAATTCACAAACCAGGCTTCGCTGTTTTGTGTTTATCGCAAGATCAAATCAACACCATGCTCATTCGGTACAATCTCTTGCGTGTGTGGGGAACGTGTGATTTAATACACGCAGCAAACAGGGTTTGACATATGATGAGAGGCATCCTTGTTTGAGAGGCGTTTGACGCGCCTGAGTGAGACATCTCATGAGTTTACGTAGTTGGGAGTTTTGGCGACAGATTCATCGTAAATGATGAATGAGATCGCCGTTGTGAAGCAGGCATCAAATGATAGTGCAATGTCCTAGTTGTTCGGCTCGTTATCGTGTAAATGAGCAGAACATCCCCGCCACCGGAGGTCGGATCAGTTGTCCATCGTGTCAGCATACATTCATCGTGTATCCTGAGTCGGCGGCTCAACAGGCGCCCGTCGCATCCAAACCTTCATATGATGGTGAGAAGACCAGCGTCGCCACAGATATTAACTCGCTGATGGCGGGAATTGGCGGCGGTTTTCAGGCCAGCGGTGGTGCACGTGGCGGCGGTGATGAAGATGATGCCGCAGCGACCGAGGTGATCTCAGGAGATGCGCTTGCCAACTTCAACTTTGGTGGTGGTGCGCCAAGCCCTCCCACTGAAGATGGTACGGTAGAGATGCAGAACCCCTTTGCGGGCTTGAAGCGTCGCAAGGAAGAGGGGTACGACCCCATGAAGTTCCGCGAGACCGTGGCACAGGATAACTTTGGTGGTGGTATCGGTGATATGATGACCGAGATGACCATGGAAAGCAGCGAGCTCAAGACAGAGGTCGCCAGCAGTGAGTTGCTTGATAGTATCTCAAGTCCTGCATCGCCCCCTCCAAGCCCGTCTTTCCCTGGTAGCAAGCCAGCTCCACCCCAGACCCCAGCGTCTCCTCCAGACTTTAACCGTGCAGGGCCAAAGTTCAGCACAGGTTCATTCAGCGCAGCCAAACCAAATGCGAGCGCATCGGGTGGATTTGCTGCCCAACAACCTGCGCCCGAACAACCCTCCGCACCACCCTCAAATTCACTCTTCCCCAATCCTGCGCCTGCGCCTGAGCAACCTGCTGCTCCGATGGCTGCGCCGCAGGCGTCAGGGCCTCCCGCAAATCATCCTGGTCCATGGAAGCTCAAGACCGACTTTGGTCTGACCTACGAGTTCCAGGACACACCAGGGTTGATCAACTGGATGTCTGGGCGAGAGTCTCTTGATAATTATGAACTCTCTGCTGATGGCGGCGACTTCTTCCCATGGTCACAGTTTACAGACATCGCCTCCAGGATGATGCAGGGCAAAGCTCCATCGTCCACAGGTGGATTCGCGCCTGTCGCGCCAGCACCTGCTGAGCCCCCAGCGCCTGCTGGACCTGCTGCGTCAGGGAGTTTTGCCCCGATGGGAACGCCCTCTGGACTTGATGCGTCACCATCACCCAGTGATGCGTTCTCAGCGCAAAACTTCATGCCATCCTCCACAAGCCCTCAGCCCGCAGTGATGCCATCGCATAACTCGGGGTCAGCGCAGCCTGTTCATACAGGCGGTGCCTCGTTGCCTTCACGTGATGCAAAATGGAATGTGGTGTTGTGGGTCATGTTTGCCCTGCTCGCCGTGGGATGCCTCGCGCTTGCTGCACACATCTTTGGAGTGGTTGACTTCAAGGCCATGCTCGGTATGAGTCCTCCCGTGACACAACAGGTCCAGCAGGAGCAAACACCTCCAGAGCAGGCGCCTGCGGCAGATGTGAACACGGCTACAGAAGAACCTCCTGCACAGGATCAAAAGCCTGCTGTGAGCGAAAAGGATCGTGAACAAGCTCAGATGATGGTTGAAGATGCTCGCCAGGAGATCGCTGCAAATCGCATGTCATCGGCACGTCAAAAACTTGAAACAGCATTGGTCCTTGACCCCGAGCTTGTTCAGACCTACATGTTGCTCTCTGAAGTCTACGAAAAGTCAGGCTATCCAGATAAGGCCAAGGAAATGAAAGATAAGATGTTGCTGCTCCAGAATAAGGCGCAAGATCTTGAAATGGAGGATGATGATAACGCCATCATGCCTTGAGCCCTGCTCTGGAGACTGATTCCTTTGCATTTAAAACACGATGCTCTCCTTCTCCCTGTTCCACGCCAGAACATACACGATCAAGGTATGTTCTTTACATGAGTCTCCCTGATGGATGTTAACTGCCCCCAATGCGGCACACTCTTTGAGTTTGATGAGCGTCAGATGCGTGGCGCGATCGCCACGCTCAAGTGCAGCGTGTGCCAACACTTGTTTCGCATTGAAACAAACTTTGCGCTCGGCAGGGAAGACCACAGGCGTTGGATGGTGCGTAACGTCGCCTCGGGCGATGTCCTCTACTTCTCGGGCTTTGAGCAACTGCACCGCTGGATCATGGAAGGGCAAGTCTCAAGCCATGATGAGATCTCTCGCACAGGTCAAAAATGGACCAAGCTCTCGATGATCGGTGAGTTCTCACCCGTGTTTGAGGTCGTGGAGAGTATTCAAAACCTGACAAAAACACAGGCTCCCTCCGAACGTGAGCGCACAGGAACCATTCAACAGTTCCCCGCTGGCGCATCGGCTGCCATGGCTGCACGAACACCTTCGCGACAGCCTGCACCATCCTGGGTTGATGCTCAGCCTCCCGCACCACAACCTCAGGGGCGTCAAATCTCTGTGAACTCTCTGGAGGTTGCAGATGCGGCCCCCTCATTCTCGCCCTCTGTACGCCTTCCTCCTCAGGATCGCGACGCGCTGGCGATGTTCCCCGAAGATATGTCTGATGAGGAGCTCGCACAGGCCACGCTTGAGGTCGGACGTCCTGCACACTCTGTGGACGATATCCCCACAGTGCGCCCCAATCAGCCTTCTAACACATGGTCAATTGCAACCGAGTCAGAGCCCGAACTCTACCAGATCGAACCTCCTGCGGAGAGTAAGTCTGGTGGCGGCGCGCTCAAAATGGTCGCCATTGTTGCTATCTTTGCGCTGCTTGCGATCGTGGGCTTTGCATACGCCTTGCCTACTCAGTTTGAGTCCATCACGGGCGTGGTGCCTCCTGGTCTTGCCTCCTCGGTAGGTGCCTCCACAGATCAGGCTCAGGATAAAGCAAAGGACACACAACCACCTCCTGATGCGGGGGCTGCATTCTCTGCATTGAATGACACCCTTTCGCGCGCTTACTCAGGTGCGTTTGAGCGTCGCGATGAGGTGACTGCTGCCCGTGTTGAGGCCAGTGTGGTCGCGGCCATGAGTCCACTTCATGGCGCATTTGTTGAAGCTCAGGATGCTGTCAAGGATGCCAAGAAATCGAGCGCTTCAAGCTCTTCTTCAGGGGCATCATCCTCTTCAGGCTTGTCCTCTGGCTCCTCGTCACTCAAGGCGGCCAAGCGTGCTCTTGATGCAGGTGATAGCAAGAAAGCATACGACCTGTATTACAAGGTCCTTGATCGTGACTCCCGAAATGCACAAGCATTTACTGGTCTGGGTTGGACCCTGATTCAAATGGGGCGCCACGAGTCAGCAGCTGTTCAATTTAAACGTGCCATTAGTATCGACTCCGGGTTGGTGAGTGCTTACCTTGGACTCGCCAAGGCCGAACGCAATCGCGGCAACAAGAAAGGCGCGATCTTGATCTATGAACAGTTCCTGAAGAAGTTCCCAAGCTCACGTGAGGCCAATATCGCCAGGACGCAAAGAGAGAAACTCCTCAAAGAAGTCGGTGAGTAACTCGTCTTTGTCTTAACTCCACCCTACAAACCCTTAGGTGCCATGAGTACAGACCAACCATCACGTCAAGCCATTATCGAACACCTCGCAAGTGTAAAAAATGTCGGAGAGTTTCGCGCCCAGAAGCTCTACGAAGAACTCAATGTGCGCACGATCGATGAGCTCGTGGAACTTGCCAAACAAGGCGAACTTCAAAAAAATATTAGCGGTATTGGTGCCGCCACTGAAAAGAAGATCCTCAGTGCTGCACTCGATCTTCAGCAATCCTCGGACGCCGTTGATGAGGTCACTCCTGAACAGGATGACTCTGATAACGAAGAGGTCAAAGCACAGGATGATGCTCCTGCTGAAGATGTAGTGGAAGAAGAGGTCGAGGAGGATGAGGTTGAAGCTCCGGCTGAAGATACCGTCATCATTGCATCCTCTGATCCCGAGCAAGCTCCTGATGAGGTTGCATCACTTGATCCTGTCAAAGCAGTACAGTCTGAGTCTGCTGAAGACGATGACGATGAACCTGAAGATGCCTCATCTGCACCGCTGCTTCATCAGGTGCTCGTGTGTCCAAATTGTGGAAATGATTCATTTATTTCCGAGCCTGGCGCGGGTATTACATGCACCGCGTGCCGCCGAGAGTATGTTGAGCGCCACGGCGTGATCGACATGATCCCTCCCTACAAGCAACCACACAGCCCAAGCCAGCGTGTCATGGAGTCCCGTTTTTACGCGCGATTCTACGAGGATGTCATGCGTCCAAGGCTCACCTCTCTGGTGACATCACGCACAATGCGTGAGGAGTATGCGCTCTCCACGGACTTGCTTGAGCTTACACCATCCTCACGCATCCTTGATGTGGCCTGTGGGACAGCAAACTTCACGCGTTACTTTGCGCGTCGTATCGACGCCATGGAGCAGCACGACGCTCACACTGCGCTCCTCGTAGGTTTTGACCTCTCAGCGCCCATGCTTGAAGTCGCTCGCCAACACATCTCCAAAGAAGATCTGCGTCAGCCGATCTGTCTTGTGCGTGGTGATGCCTCTCGCCTTCCATTTGAAAAAGGCTCGTTTGACAGACTTCACTGCGCTGCGGCCCTCCACCTGATGGAAGACCCTGATGAGGCGCTGCGTCACTTTGCTAATGTGCTTGAAAAGGATGGCGTTCTTGTGATCACCACCTTCATCAAGGGTAAGGGAATTCTTCGCAGGATCGCCAAGCGACTCGCCGAGATTCCCACCAAGTTCAAGTGGTTTAAAGAAGATGACCTAAACCAACGTATTGAACGTGCTGGATTTGAAGTCCTTGAATCCCATGTTGAGGATGATGCTATTACCATCAAGGCTATCAAGCGCTAGGTTCAGATTCTACGCGTGTATGCTGGAGGGCGTCTGAGTTCAAACAGGATGCTCTCCAGCTCATGTTGATGTGTGTATCCAAGCTCTTTTCTGGCTCGGGTGTCGTCCACCATGCACACGTATTTGATGTGATCAAGCTCGGGGGCGGGCCAGTCGCTAAGCTTCATGCGCCATGCGGCTTGAAGTACTTTTCTTGCGACAAGTTCTGGATAATATTGTGGTTTCTTACCCATTCTCTCAATCAAGTGTGAGACGGGCGTGGGTGGTGGTCCTGCGATGTTATAAATGCCACGAATACCAGGTCTGAGCGCAAGCTCGATCGCTGTGACGACATCCTCCACATGTACAAGTTGGATCATCGGATCAAACCCGAGGATCATCCACGGCTTATCCAGTCGCAGATAACGTGTGGGGGCGTTGTGCACGCGCCCTACAATGTGTGTCGGGCGTAAGAGGACTGTTTCGATCTCGGGATAGCGCCAGAAGAAGGTGTTGCAGAACATGTCCAGCGCGACCAGATCGCGAATACCTCCAAAGTTTTGACTGCCCATCAGGGGGGCGTCTTCAAGTAAGAACTGATCGTTGTCGGGGTGCGGGCCGTAGACGTTGGCGCTCGACAACACGATGAGTTTTGGAATGTTGTGCTCTGCACATAACCTGGAGATCTTCTGTGTACCACCAAGGTTGAAGTCATGGTGATGCTGCTGTGAGGAACGCGGGTCATGCATAATGTTCAGGTGTACAACAGCATCAAGCTTCTCGCGGCGAAAGATGTCCTCGGCGCGTCGTCGTCGGATGTCCACGACCTCAATGTTGATGTCTCTGGGCATATGTTGCACGGGGCGTCTGTCAATGCCCAGCAGCTCTGTGGAGCGGTGGAGCCGACGCGCGACTGCGCGGCCAAGGTTGCCCGCGATGCCTGTGATCAGGACTCGTGGTGTATGTTTTTTTCGTGAACGTCGTGATGGCATAATCGTCTGTGAGCGTGGTGATAAGAGTGTGGGTGGAGCGTGCACTGTCTTTAAATAAAGATGCCTTCGCGTTGCTCCAGTCCTTGTTGGAGCATGTCTTCAATCCTCTGTTGGACCTGTTCGACATGTTGGCGAATGATGCGATCCTCATCATCTTCACTGCCTTCAAAGTGCATGGGCTCGCCAAACTGAAGGCGGTATTTGACAGGGAGAGGCAGCGCGCCAAGAGGACCAATGAGCGGCCATGTCAGCGTAACGGGAAAGGCAGGGGCACCAATGATTTTGCCCAACTTCTTCAGGTTAAGCACGGTGGGCATCTGTTCCTCGCCGCCAATCACTGCCACGGGAACAATGGGGGTGTTTGTTTCGAGCGCAAGTCGCATGAACCCAAGACCAAACTCCTGAAGTTGGTAGGCCTGATCATAGGTCTTGCTGATGCCACGCACGCCTTCAGGGAACACAAGAACACACGCGCCCTGTTTGAGGAGTCGTCGTGCGTTCTCACGGGTGCCCACAACCTGTCCAGCTCGCGCAAAGATCCAGGAGAAGAAGGGGATCTCGGGAACCCACCGTTCGACCATACTGCGGACCATACGTGGAGGTGAGCGATCAAGCAGCGCAGAGGTGCCAATGAGTATGCCATCAATGGGGATCTGCCCCGAGTGATTGGAGATCAGCAACACCGAGCCCTGGTCGGGAATGTGCTCAAGTCCCGAGACTTCCGTGGCGAAATAAGAACGGTAGAGCCATTCAAACAGTGGTGCCACATAACGCAAGAAGTGAGGTTCAAAGCCGAAGGGATCAAAGCCATCCTCACTTTGACCTTCCTTCAATGCAAGTATATGTTCCTTGGCCTGATCGCTCAGGAGCCTGGAGATGATGCCATCAATGGTGCTTGCGTTGTGTTCCCATGGTGGTGTTTGTGGTGTTGACGATGTATCACTCATGGCGCTCCTGATGTGGTCGTTGGACTGTACGTGTCAGTTGGCAGGTACAATACCCTGTCTGTGGTGAAGAAGACAACTGCGTTGCTCTTGATGATCGCGTTGGGTGAACATGTTATAATGAGTGTTCTTTCTCTATTTGGTTTGTTTGTTGTAAGGAGTCTCGATGCGCCAACTGTCGCTCGCCGAGTTTGAATCCGCACATATAAAAACGTTTGATGACAAGATTGCCGAGACTCAGGGGATCGATCAATTTTGTTCAAGTTCAGCGTGGATCATGTCTGCGTATGAGGCGTTTGCGCAGGATGATGCGTCGCCATGGATCTTCGAGGGCGATGCAGGGTATGCCGCGTTGTATCAGAGCTGGCATGAGCGTATCGGGCGATTTGCGCAACCTTTTGAGGCGTCATGGTGTCTGGCATCTCCGTTTGCCACCACGGAGCCTACAGAGTTGGCTGAAGAGTTTTTTCGTGAAATGCACGCAAGGCGTACGGAATGGGACCTCTTGTTTCTCTCCGGATTACCCAGGGATTCAGTGATTTACGCTGAGCTAGCCACGATCTTTTCGTCGCATTATTTTGTGGGCATTGGTCCTGGCGTACTGAGGCACCGAGCAAGTCTTGAAGGTGGCGTGGATGGTTACCTGTCGAGGCGAAAGAGCAAGTTTCGCGCAAACTTCAGGCGTCTTGGGCGAAGAGCAGAAGATGATGGTGTACAGGTTGAGATGTACAGCGCATCAGGTGAGGACGCTAGCTCTGTGGACTGGATGACGTTGTATGACAGGATGCTTGACCTTGAGACTCAAAGCTGGAAGGGACAGGAACAAAGCGGTATTCAAGATGAGCATATGCGGAAGTTCTACCGTTTTATGATCCCTCGTCTGGTCGCTCAGGGCTCGTTGAGGATCATGTTCCTGACGCTTGATGGTGAGGACATCGCCTTTATTTTTGGTGCGGTATCACAGGGCCTTTACAGGGGATTGCAGGTCAGCTTTCACGACGCATATCGCAAGCTGTCTCCTGGTAACCTGGCGCAAATACACATGATTCAGTACCTGTGCGATGAGGATGTCAAAACCTATGACCTTGGTAGTGAGCTTGAATACAAGTACGACTGGGCCGAGGATGTGTTGGAGACGGTGCCCTTGGTGATCAGGCCGTGGTGAAAAAAAGAGGGGCGAGGGGCGGCAAAAAATCGAAGATTTTTTGCCGCCCCTCGCCCCTCTTTTTTCACCAGGCGAGCAGTACTGCGAGCACAATAAGCACAAGGCATAGTGCGCGTTTGAAGGATTCAGCGGGGATGTGGCCTCGGCACAAAGTACCAAGACCAATGCCTGCCAGCAGTCCCGGCACAGCAAGCGCGATGAGTGTGATGTTGTCGGTTGTCCAGAGTCCCGAGACGAGGTGACCTGCAACGATCATAAGGCTCAGAGGGAAGAAGAAGCTCTGAAGCGTGACCCTGAATTGTTCAGGTTTCCACTGTGCCATCGCACCATAAAGCACAACGGGAGGGCCTGATGTGTTGAAGGCAGCACCAAGACAGCCTGCACACGCGCCAGCAAGGATGCCCCAGCGAGTGGACTCCAGGCGAGGGAGCTTGAGGTTGAGGAGCACCTGAAGCGCGTAGATAAGCAGGACACTGCTGATGATGTACTTGATCCACTGTCCTGGAAGGTGAACCAGTCCGAAGATGCCAAGAGGCACGCCAAGGACTGCACCAAGGATCAAGCGAGAGCTCATACCAAGATCAATTGCGCGTCGTTCTTGCAGGAGCATGATCAAGCCTTGCAGGCAACCGATCGCAGCGACGATCACCGAGGCGCTCTCTGCGGGGACAAAAAAGAGGAGGAGCGGCATGGCAAGCAGCGCGTCTCCGAAGCCAAAGGTACTTCTTAAAAAGGCAGCACTTGCCAGGATAACTGGCACTGCGAGTAGAGCTTGATCCCATAACATCCTCATACCTCCAAGCAAGGATGCCATCGCTCACGTTGTGGTGTGAGCAAACACGCATGTATGTTGAGCCCAATCCTTTTTTGCGCTCACATTGCAAGCGCGGATTTCTATAGATAGTGTAATCGGTTGTCCATAGTTTTTATTAAGAATTATTGAAATTATTGAAAGTATTGAAATTATTAAATGGATGAGGGGGTGGCTGCGCGTTTTTATCAAACAGAATCGGATGGTGTATCTAATTCAAATATGGCACGCTATGGGCCGTGCAGAACTTGATTAAATTTGATGCTTATCTTGAGGCTGGAGTGGTCTTGAAGATGAGCGTGGCCAGTTGCTTTACTGTGCGTCTCTTTGTGGCGCATTTTATTAACACCTCTCAGGAGCATGTAAGTTTATGACAACGTTTTACTTTACAGACAAACAGCGCAAACAAATTATTCAGCCTCCATCTCCTGTGAGTGGTACGCGTAAAGAGCAAGATGTCAAAAAGCTCTGGGCAAAGAGTCAGAAGGATTTTCAAAAGCTTCTTGGTGGTTTGCAAAGGGCTCAGCCATCTAACGTGACCTATGTGGGCGATCCCATGTTCAGCACGCGCTATGAAGAAGCCGAGGCGTTTGTTCAGGTTTATCTCTCAGAGACGGCGCCTGAAACGTTTGATGTGCAGGAGCAGGGAATTGCAGCGGTGATGTTTGGTGGTTTTGACTACTGGCGTTCACGCGTGCGTAAGGGGTGTATGAGCTCACTCTTTGATCTGTGGTACGAGGTTGAGGGCGCTGCATTTGTGGTGCAAGCGATGGTGGAATCGCTGCGCTGGAGGAGATATTACGATGGTGCAGTTTACACCTTGCAGCGGTCCATTTCGTATGATGAGAAGCGAGTGCCAAGCCACGGTGAGGAGGTTCCTCTTGTGCCTGGTGGATGGGAGGATTTAAGGGAGTGGCTTGGGACACTTGAAGAGGATGCGTTGTCAGAGGCAAAGGCTGAAGCTGAGCGTTTGATTCAGGAGAAGGGTGTTCTTGCGCGCGCAGCACTGGCGTATGCCTTTGGTGAGCCCGAGTGGGCACGTCAGGTGTTGGCGGAGATGTTGGGTGGGGAGGTGAAGATCAACTACTCGACAGCGCTCAAGTTTTGTGTGCTGGGTCTTGAGGGGCAGGATGTCGATCAACTGCTTGAAGCATATCGCGTGGAGATCCCTGTGGATCAGATCTATCACCTCGTCTCAAATTATGGTGAGCAAGCACCTCGTTTGATTGATGCGCTTTGGACAGGTCGTGGGTTTGAAATTCCACGCAAGGGCAAGTCCAAATCCACACCTGCCAAGATCAAGGCCGAGGTGATCGCTGCGATGGGATGTGTATCGTGTCCTGGTTCCGCGCGCTGGCTGCTTGAACATTCAGGCGACGATGAGGTGTGGAACGCCATTGATGATTACGCACAGCACTCACTTGGATTGCTGGTGTTGGCGATGCTCGATGGTGCTGGCGGTGCGAATGGTGTGAGTACGATCGAAAAGATGTGGCCACGTAATCCAGATCAGCATGAGGCAGTGCGGGGCATGTTGAGTCAAGAGCAGAGCGCGCAACTCGATGCCTGTCTTGCGGGTGAACTTGAGGTTGAAGAGGAGATTGCAGAAGAAGAGGTTGTTGAGGAGGAGGTTGTTGCAGGGACTGTGCAACTCCAAGAGATCTTCAGCAAAGGTCTTGAGTTTAGAGAGATGTACCAGGAGTGTGCAAAGCTCATCGATTCGCTTGAAGGGGACGACCAGTTACGTGCCATTGAGGTCATGTATGAACAGATCAAGGACACACCCATGGAGAATGTATCGCATGCTCATTATTCGAACTGGGCATGGATGGCTCGGAAAGGGGAGGAGCATCCTGCACAGCAACTGCTTTTGTGGGGAGTGTTTAGCTCGGCAAACTCCAGGACTATCAAGCCTCTGTTGTCATGTACGACATACTTTAAAAATGTCAGGTACATCACATTGTCAGGCAGTTATAACAAGAATATACCAAAGACGATGCTCAAGGCATGTGCAGCGGCGACACATTTTCATCAGTTGCATACGCTGAGCATTTCCCAGAACGAGCTTGATGCCAAGGTAGGGAAGGCATTTGCGGAGGGTGGCTTGCAGAGCACAGTGCAACACCTTGATATGACAAACACAAAATGTGATAGCGCCACGTTTACTGCGATGTTCCCGCCTGACGCATGGCCAAATCTCAAGAAGTTGAGCGCAACCTCGTCGGGCACATCAAACAAGGGGAATGTGCTTCTTGAGACATTGAGTAATTCTGATGTGATTGAGCTGCGTGCGTTGAGTATTAATGCGCCCGATGTAGCTGTATTTGAAAAGTTTCTTGAGTCCAAAGCAGCGTCGAAGATCGAGGATTTGTACTTGAAGTTTCCCGTGGAGCAGGAGCTGCTTGATGTGTTGGCCAAAAGTGATCTGCTGAGTCGACTTCGTACCTTTGGTTTTTATGTCAGTGATGAGGCTGACCTTGACTTTAGCGTGCTCTGGGAGTCTGGGCGTTGTGAATCCTTGCGTTCACTTACACTGCATGTCACATCGCTCAAGATGATGAGAGATGTCTTTGAGTCATCAAAGCTTTCAGGGCTTGAAAACCTGACGTTAAGCAACAACTGGTTTAAGGGTGAGAGTGGTGAAAGCGATGCGTTTATCGCGAAGGGGAACTTCCCTCACTTGAAGACGCTCGGCTTTGCGTTTGATGTGAGTTCGTCGTCCATTGCGGATGTATTGTGTGAAGGACATTATCCAGAGCTTGAATACTTTTCACATAGTCGCGCGATGAGTGATGATGATGTGAAACGTGTCATCAGCGAGCACAAGACACCCAACCTTAAAAAGATGCGTGGTTCATTTTCCAGTTATACAGCACAGCAACAGGTAGATCTTGGCGAGGTCTTTGGAGAGGAGGTGTTCACGCTCTAAGTGATTGAATTTACAATGTAAGGGCGTAAAAAAATGGCGAGGACTTGGCTAGCCAAGTCCTCGCCATTTTTACGCCCTTACATTGTGAGCTTGTAGCATTCGACAGCGCTGACAGGTTGGTTAATGCACACGGCAAAGGGATAGTTTTGTGCAAGTGTGCCAGAGAGCATGTGCCATGTGTGAGGAGGTTGAGCGTGTTCATGCCATGCGTTGATGAGTGCTGGATGTTCGAAGTCAGATGAGACTTGAAACTGTTGGAGGGGAAGGTTCATGCCAAGACCAAGGGCTTTGATGTAGGCTTCTTTCTGTGTCCAGATTGTGTAGAAGCGTGTGATGCGTTCTTCCAGGTCTTCTGTGTGTTGTGTGTCGTGTTGTTCGGTGGTTGAGAAGACCCTCTTGCTCATGGAGAGTAGATCCCTGTTTTGATCCTGTCGTTCTGTATCTGCTCCAAGTAGTGTTTGTTGTTTAAGTTCTTGGTTTTTATGGGTTGTTTTTAGTGCTAGCAAGGCGTGGTTGTGACTGTGTGAGAGGTTGAACACAAGCTCTGGATGGTGAGTCAGTGAGGGTTTTCCATGCTCGCTGTAGGTGAAGTGTAGATCTTGAGGGGGGTATTGAAGAGTCTTGGAGAGGATGTATCTCAACGAGGCGCGAGCGAGCGCGAAGCGAGCGCCATCAATTGGTTTGAGGTAGCGTAGCGAGCGTTGGCATTCATCCGCAGAGAGCCAGGGGAAGGCAAGGTGTATGTCCTGTGGAGTGCTGTGCTCTGCGTCAAGAAGAGGGATATGCCAGAGCTGCAATGTGCAGCTCTGGCATGGTGTGGATGGTGGCTCTTGCCACTGGATGGGATCGAGGTTCATGACTCGCTGGATGCGACGTAGTCCTCGTCTTCTTCGTCGATCATGTCGCCGAAGTCCCAGCTTGAGTAGAACTCATCGACGCGGATCATGAGCTGGAAACCTGTCTCGATGAGCGTCTCCCATTCGGGGATGTCACAGCGAGCATGTTGTCGGTCGATGGTGGTGACAGGAATGCCCTGGCTATCAATGATGACGATCACGTCGTCGTCATTAAAGAGGTCAGGACCATTCTTGGTGCTTTGGATGGTGATGTGCGCGCTGGTGCCTTCATCCACGAGCGTGATGATAAGCTTTTTTCCAGAGTAGAGGACGCTTTTTTCAGTAGTCATGGTGCTTTCTTGCGTTGTTTTGTTTTTTGCATTGTGCTTGAGATCAGCAGGCCGTCACAAGTTCGCAAGCTCACTTGTGATAGTCCTGCTTCCTCTCACAAGCTCTCCATCAATCTTGCTCTTATTTCTACACTACGTTCCGAAAAAGAGCTGGCGGTGATGGGTGCAAAACGCGCCATCAAATTCCTCGCTGCACCTCGCTCGCGCTCGGCTTACAAAAAATTTCCTGGCGTTTGTTATTTAGAAGTTTGTGCTTTGTGTAAATGCACTCGCAAAAGAGGAGGGCCAGATGATAATCATCTGGCCCTCCTCTTTATTTCCGCGAGGTGGGATTAAGCTTTGGCGTTTTGGTTTGCCGCAGCGATCGCATCGCGTTGTTGTTGGTTAACCTGAATGACGAGGTTACGAGCGCCGCCGCGCATGCCTGCGACCT
>CATLTV010000155.1 GCA_950059285.1 uncultured Pseudomonadota bacterium
CCCCCCCCCCCCCTTGTTTTTTCCCTGGTTGAAGCGCCATGCGTCTTCAATGCTAAAAGGTGCCCAGCTTGAGGTGACAATAGGTTGTTTGTCATCAAGAACAAACCACACATTGTCCTCCACACCAACGCCAGCGCCCTTGATGATATGGAACTCGCGGGCAGGTAAGTAGCCCTGACCCATCAGAGCAACGCGCTGGCCTGTTGCACTCTCTGCGATATCAAGAATCATGATGACATGGCCAGGGCTTCCACCCTGCAAGAAAAAGTCGCCCGATTGCAAGTCTTTGGATTGTTTGACTCTTTTGGAGTCTCTGTGCAAGGATCGTGTGCTCGCATACATGAAGACCTGATCGAGCCATTTACGGTATGCCTTGTGTGTATTGGGGTAGGGCTTGGCCTTGCTCTGGACGACTTTTCGCCCCTTGATTTTGAGTGGTCGACCCTTCTTCCAGTCCGTCCATTTGGCCAGATCTCCGCTGGTGTAATGGAACGTGGCGTCGTCTTCCTGATCGGTGCTCCAGAGGTATTCGGCATAAAGTCTAATCACAGAGTCAGCGCACTGATGGAGGTCACGTTTGCCAAGGTCAAGAGGGATGATGCCCGCAGAAGGCATGGAGGAACGATCGCCATTGTACAGGAGGACGTTTTGTCGATCTGTGCGTACAGGAAGCCCACGAAGGTACGCTGCATAGCTTTTGTCACTGGCTTCAACGCGGCTAAACCCGTCAGGTGTGGGGATGTGTTTGTCCAGCGTGGTAAGCTCAGGCAGGTCATCTTGAAACGCAAGCCATGTGTAGCGCTTGCGGAGTTTTTCCTGATCGACTTTGAGCGGAGTCTCTGCACGAACCTCTTTGGGGAGTGTTTCAATCTCCTTTGTTTTCAGTGCTTTAGTTTGAGGTTTGGTCGTGCTTGCCTGTGTGGGTTTGGACTGCGCCATGCTCTGTTCAGTATGGCAACCAAAGCAGAGCAGGGCGGCAGTGAGTGCCAGCGCGTGTGTGGTGTGTGAGGGGATGATCATGTGCTACTCCTTTGGTGGTGTGAATGTATTTCACGTCTGGCGAGTAGAAAGGATCTTTTTTAGCTGCCTTCGTCGAGTCCGAGGACAATTTTAATGGCGTTGTCCTTGACCTCGATATTTTTGAGGAGGGCGTTGGCAGCTTCCTTGGATGAGGCGGTTTGAAGGGTATGAATAGGGATATCCTTGAGGGTGCCTGCGATGAGCGCGTTGGTGTGGTCGATGATGGTTTGTTTTTGTTCCTGAGTCATGAGCTTCAAGGGGAGCTCCACATTTTCGATTTTGACATCGGTCATGTAAAATGTGCCGTTTTTCTTTTCATAACGCACGGTGCCCGATGTTTTTGCGTTCCCTTTGATGGCGATGGGGAGGTTTTTACGTGAGAGCTCAAGATCGGTGATGAGCCCGATGCGGTTATCGCCAAGAGCGAGGTCAACCTGGGGATTTTTCATGGTGAGCGTGGCCATGCCCTTGATGTCATGTTCCTGGGGGAACTCCTGACTGACACGTTCTTGGACCTTGCTCTGGTCGATGGTGATGGAGATCTGGCCTTTTTGGCATGAGGTTGTGAGTGCCAGCGCGGTGGTGATCATGAGGGCATATTTAAGGATGGGATGGTTGGGGTTTATCATGTCGTAATCTCAGGGTTTTGTGGAGGATGCGTGATGTTCTACGAGGAACTGCTCGGTGCTTTTTCTTTGAATATCAGGCACTTCGCAGTCTTCTTTGGGATAGCCCACGGGGAGCAACAAGAAGGCACGCTCATGGTTGGGGCGATTGAGGACCTGGTGAAGGAAGTTCATGGGGCTAGGTGTGTGGGTGAGTGTAGCGAGTCCGCTGAGGTGGAGTGTGGCGATTAGCACTCCTGTGGCGAGCCCGACGCTTTCTTTGACGTAGTAGTGTTGCTCTTTATTCTCTCCCTGATTTTGAGCAAAGACGGCGATCAACGCAGGTGCTTCGGTGAGGTGTGGTTTTGTGGCGTTTGTGCCAAAGGGTTTGAGGTCATCAAGCCAGCGTTGTGGCGCGCGTTCTTCGTAGAATGTGCGCTCTTCGGCTTCGGCAGCATCGCGGATCTTTTGTTTAATCTCGGGATCGGTGATGAGCACAAAGGTCCAGGGTTGTTTATTTGCGCCCGAGGGAGACTGTGCGGCGGCGCGAATGGCGTGTCGGACAACGTCCAGCGGGATTGGTTCGGAGCTAAACGCGCGCACGCTGCGGCGGGTGCTGAGGTTGTCAGCGAGACGTTGTGCGGTCTGAAGCATGATGTCTTCATCTTTGCGTTCAAAGTTGAGTTGGCGAGTGGGGTGGTCATGCATGAGCTACTCGGTGTCAGGGGTGATAGATATGGAGGGGGATAGTCATACTTGATTCTTGCGAGGATGTGAACTGGACGAAAAAGAAGGGGGCGAACATCGCATGCGATGTTCGCCCCCTTCTTTTTCGTCGATGTGTGTAGGGTTTACAGTTTTATGCCATAGAGAGAGACGAGTTTCTTGGCATTTTTGGACTTAAATGCAGCCAGAGGCCAGCCAAAAGAAGGTTGGTTTTTGTGAGATTCTTCACGGGTTGCGTAGAAGACAAGGAGTTGACCTTTTTTGAGGTCTTTGGTGACCCATTCGGGGACTTCGATAGGTTTTGGGTCGACCTTGATTGTTTCGTAACCGACTGTTTTACAGTTGTATTGTGGTACGAAGCGACCGTTGTCATCGATGCGATCGATACGGCCTGTTTCTTTGCAGTCGCGGATGGCTGACTTGTAGCTTTCCTGTTTGAAGGTGATTTTCACACGATCGCCATCGGCCTTGGAGATCTTTTGAATTGTACCTTGCTTCACGTGGAAGCTCTTGGGTTGCATGCTGCCACGGATGGTCTTCATGACCTGAGCCATATTCATCTTGTCATAAGCGAAGTTATGCGAGAATGGGGGTACAAGTGGGCGAGCAATAGGGGTGGGGTAGAGGCCTGGAATGTCAATTTGTTTGAAGCCGTCGGAGGAGCCGCCACGAGAGCGAGAGAACGAGTTGGTTTTCTTGGGAGGATTGAGCGCGTAATCATTGAGCGCATCAAGCATGGCTTTGTAGGCGGCAGTCAGAGGACCACGTTGGCTGTCTGTGTTGTTGTAGTATTGTTCCACGAGCATCTTGGCCATGCCAGGAGTGTTCAAGGTATCGTTGGCTCCGCAGACCACGAGGGTTTGAAGGATGAGAGAGCCTTCATAATCGTCGAAGGTCACATCCTCAAAGTGTGTGAACTTTTTCTTTTTATGCTGTGACTTGAGCCATGGGCGAAGTTTTTCGTAGGTGGCTTGAGCGCATCCTTCGAGGGACTCCTCACGAAGGATTTTATCTTCAATGGCGAGCAGAAGCTCGAGCTCGTCGGCCCCTTCCTTGGCGACCTTGGAGAAGTTTGCATAACCTTGTGCAGGGGCCTCGATGAAGATCTTTTCAAAGCCTGGATTGGCTTTGGAGAGGCGCATGATGTAAGCGCGAGCGCGGTCGAGATCGCGCAAAGTTGCGAATGCTTTGATTTTTGCAGACCAGAGCGCCTGTTCATCCATGCCCTTGCTGCCGAGCTCCTTGAGGACCTCGTCGCGGCTGATATTCATTGCGCCTGCGAGCCCGTAGTTGTTCACAATTTTGAAAGGATCACGGGCGGCCATGGGATTGGCGAGGTCGTCATCATAGACGCTATTGAGACGAAGAAGCTCGGCAGCGAGTCCAAGTTTTGCGACCTGTGTATTGGGGTAGCCCTCAATATCGACAAACCAGTAGGAGGCAGAGAGACGGCTCGACTGAGGGATTGATGTGACAGATGCTTTACAGCGCAAGAGGCTGCGTTCTAGCTGCCGAGTTCTTTGATCTTCGACGAGCTTGCTCTTTGGTGCGGGGAATGCTTCACACGCCTGAAGTGTGGGTTGTTCCTTGGCTTTGACATAGGCGGTGTGGTCAAGCTTGCGGTAGTTATCTCCAGTGAAGGAGATGAGCGCGAGGTTCTCTTTTTGACTCAGTCCAAGGAGGTTGGAGAGCTGTTGTCTGTAGGCACGCACCCATTTCTGGGTCAGATCAAAGTCCTTGGCGGCGCAGCTAAATTCAAGGGCACCACGGATGGAGAAGCGCGTAATTTCGGCGGCGGATTTTGGGATGATAATCGACTTTGCGCTGCTGGGGTGTTTGAGCGTGCTGTCGATCTTGGCGCACCAGGTAGGAGCCACAACAGAAATAGCTTCGATACCATCTTCAGGCTGAATATCAGGGACGTTTTTATCAATGTTATCGTGCAGTCTTTTGATCTGTACAGCTGCGAGACGCTCGTATGCATCCTTGAGGAAGTCATCGACATCTTTTTGGTAGGGCGCAATATCCACACCGCTGCGTTTCATACGGTCGAGGATGACTTTGATCTCTTTCGTCTCACGTTCAACGGTGCTGTCATAGATGGTGTTCTTGCGCTCGATCTGTTGATTGATCTCGTGTTTTAGCCCTTTGAACGCGGAGTCATAGTCGCGTTTATCGATGGCGCTTGGCTCCTTGGCTTCAACCGTGGCAGGTGCAAAGGCTAACGCACCACCAACGCTGGCGAAGGTGAGCAGGGCGCAGACCCAGTGCTTGGAGATGGATTGTGTGTATGTAGGCATGGCGATGTGATCCTCTGTGAAAGGGATAAGTAGAGTGCAGGTCTCTTGTTTATCTGTGTGAAGTGTACTTCTGCATGGTCTACTATGAGGGGTAAAAAAGTAAAGTACGACTTAATCAGCCTTAAATTAGAAAGTGCTTCACTTTCAGGAGTCTAGGACAGGATGTGATGGGTTTGGGTAGAGGTTGGTTTTAGAGGGTGTTGACAGTTATTCTTGTTCATTTCAAAAGCATGAGACGTTTCAGGTCCATAAAAAGAGCATAGAGTAAGGTTGCAGCCGCACAAGGGGCTCTTTTATGCGTTGTTTTGCGATCCACGTGCTACTTGTTTTGACCTGCACTTCGTTTCGGTCAAACCTGCGGCACGCGTTGCAAAACGCTCCGTCAAATTCCTCGTTTCGCCTCTTATGCATAAGCTCTATGCTTAACTTAAGGCTTTGATAAATCAACTTATTTCGCCGTACCAAAAGGCTACACAAAAAATTTGTCGTCGCTCGCCTTATTGGAAGGTTGTGACTTGCGTGGCTGGACTTTTGAAAACTGCCAACACCCTCTTAAGGCACGATAAAAATGCACACACGATATATCGGCACCATGCCTGATAGTACCTTGTACATGCCTATTCCTGCCAAATGAAGCTTTGCACATCGCAGCCGTGTACACGTAATTATTCCTTCTCGCATTGTCATCAACGTGCCGTTCACACCGCACATTCATCATCCAACCGAGCCCTCCATCACATCATACACTCTTGGTGAATTCCCTTCAAAGTCACATCTTCACCTGAAAAGGATGACCAATCAGGCGAGGATTGCTGCGCAATCCTCGCCTGATTGGTCATCCTTTTCAATGGTTT
The DNA here is from genome assembly GCA_950059285.1 of uncultured Pseudomonadota bacterium. GTDB lineage: Bacteria > Myxococcota_A > Bradymonadia > Bradymonadales > Bradymonadaceae > CATLTV01. The sequence goes on from CATLTV010000155.1 coordinate 5,506, forward strand.
ATGACATAACGTTAAAACGTTAAAACGTTAAAACGTTATAACGTTATAACGTTTTAACGTTTTAACGTTATGTCTTTACACAAAGCCTTCTTCAAAACGCTAAAGCCATCAAAAGGAGAGGAGGGGGCGAAGTTTGCGCAGCAAACTTCGCCCCCTCCTCTCCTTTTGATGGCTTGCCTAAAACTATCACACAGCCTCGTACAAGGTGTTCACACAGCCCTTGTGTAGTTGACTGAAAAGAATACAAAAAAGAGGATGAGCAAAAAAATCATCCTTGATCAACCTCACAAAAAGGGCGTATGGTTAGCCTGTTCTTATCTGCACTGTCTGTTCTTTTTGAGCAGTCATTTTCAAGGTTCGAACACAAACAAAAAAGCCAACCTCCCGAAGGATAGCTGGCTTTTCTGTTTAAACTCTTTCGTTAAAGGTCCTGACGCCAATCTTGTACCTTTAACTACGCATGATGCGCATCAAATCGAAAAAAGGAGGTGCTACTAGAAAAATTATGACCACATGTTCTGATACCGAAGACTATACGCTCTTCAACTATCATGACCCTATTTTCTGAGACCCAAAACAACAGGTCTTCGCAAACCTGAAGTTCAACAACGAGCTTTCACAAACCCGAAGTTCAAAACAACGAGCTTTTGCAAACTCGGAGTCTAAACAACCACCAATTCTCACAAATCAGCAGTTAACAACCGCCACTTTTCACAGATAGCAGTCAAAAATAACAACAGGTCTTCACAAACCTGAAGTTCAGAAACAACCACCAATTTTCACAAATCAGCAGTCAAAAATAACAACGAGCTTTCACAAACCCGAAGTTCAAAACAACGAGCTTTTGCAAACCCGAAGTTCATCAATAACAACGAGCTTTCACAAACCCGAAGTTCATCAATAACAACAAGCTTTCACAAGCCCGATGTCATCAATGACAAGTCTAAGCAAACATGTACCCTTTGACAAGTAAAGAGTATATGTGGTGAGGGGTTGAATGATTGTAAAAAATCATCCCTTTACACAGGACCAGCGCGGCATGTGAAGTTTTTGACAGGCGATCAAGGACTTTTCTTTTTCATGTGTATTCCGTCATTTCCGCTGAATAAATATTTTATTAATCCAGATATTTCAGCACGTTACAAAAACCAACTCCCCGCCCAGGCGCTCGCAAAACACGAGGAGCACGGGGGTGATATCTTTCGCATTGAAGACGATATTCATATCAATGTGCCCACCTTTGTAGCGCAAAGACTTCCCTTACATTCAGCGATCTTTCACATGGTCTTGCAATATTTTTTGCACGGAAGAGCGGCCATGAACCTTGCCATGATCCAGTATTTACGAGAGAGCAGCGCGCGTGCACACAAGGAGATTGCAACTCGAGAGCAAGAAATCCAGATCCTGAACGAGGAGCTTAAACGTGTGCCATCACATCAAAAAGTGCTCCATGAGCAGCTCAGGAAGAGGATCGATGACAAACAAGAAGCGCTCAACACAGATGCCCTGTCACAGGGAAGCACACTGGAGCTGACCTGTATTCGGCAATCAGACGTTGAAGTCCTGCATGAATCACTGCATGAAAATCGCGTTCAGGTTCACCTGGTGACGTTAAATCTTTTACACATTCTTGGGCTCGAAAAGCGCCCCACAGAAGATCCACTTGTGCCACTTGAAATAAGGAGCAGGCAGGGCAAGCTCGCGTTCACCTTCAACCTCAAGCAAGGCGTCTTAAACTCACTGAGCGCGCTTGAATGTGAGCAGGCATTACCACACGTCATGCAAGGATTATCAGGTGTATACGCTGGCATTTTTGGTCTGATGGTGGAGCATCGCAACGCACACCAGCTGAGCGCAGGAGCCTGTTATTTCACACGTAAAAACCGTGCTGGAGAACACCTCTCGCCAAAACTTTTACTCAGAATGCTGGGCTATCACGAAAAGAGCTCATCTTCAGCACACATGCTCCGACTTCAGGTCGCGATCCTCAGATGCATCACGATCACAGGATCACAAGGCTCCAAAAAGTTTGCACACACGCCATTGCTTGAAGAACACGAAAAACACGTGGAGGCGTCCGCTCTGCCCGAGGGCGTACGCACAGGAAGGTGGTCTATTCTGACAGTCCCCAGCCCAATCCTGGACGCACAACAAAAACAATTCACACAGGTGCCACGAAGCCTTTTGTTATGCCACAAACCCTGGATTGTGAACGTGGGCTTGCAGTTAAAATCACTCGAAGCGCTCAACCATACAACAGATGAGCTGAATGTTCAGATAGGCCGCCTGATTCACGACTCGGGACTACGCCAGCTCTTTCGCGCTGACAGCTCTCGTGACAGGGACAAGCTCGCCAGAGCATTCAGCGAACTTGAAGAGCTTGGCCTGGTGTCAGGGCTCATGAACAAGGCCAGTGAACAGCTCACATCAGAGCAAATCCCGGGGCAACAACTTGAGCTACCTCTGTTGACCCCAACCTCTCACCCCACCACCAAACCCACGCTTGTCATCAGCGCGCATCCTCCACGAAGACGCCACACACAGGCATCTCAACACCAGACCATTCGGGTCATGCTATATCAACGACATCTCTATACACCCGATACGCAGCAGGATGATGACGCCCAGACACATCTGCCTCTGAATACGCAGCTCTGACGTCCTCACCCTGTCAGCAACGATTCAACTCAAAACAAAAATTCATTGATAATTCAATATCTTGAATCAACGATTTTGGCAGGTTGTCAACACGATACGCCAAAAGACACGCACATCACCTGAACATGTCACATTAAAATCAACGCCCACGCACACAAGGGGGCGATGACTTCACGATCTCCTCTACTTGTAGAGTTTTTATAGTTTTTTACGCATTCGGGCATTCTCACTCAGTGATATTATGTAAAATGAATTTATGCAGATAATAAAAAAATCATAAAAACATTATAAAAATTATTGAACTCAATGAACCTGGTGATGAACACCGAAGAGTATGGATTTTCAGTCTCTGAAGTCTGTGATCCTGGTGACCTTCATGGCTTGAAGTCAGTGAACCTGGTATGGCGTGCGAAAAAAGCAGTGGTTTATCAAGTTGTTATAGCCATGAACGCCCCTTTAGCAATATTTTTTAGTAAAAAATATCTCTGTAAGAATGGGCAGCGCGGTGACGTGAGCCCATCGCTGACGCAGGCTCACGTCACCACGCTGCCTGAAACAGTGTGACGACCTCCTGAATCCTTTCTACCTGCATGTAAAGCAAGCCCCTCCCCCCTACCCCCCTCCCCTCAGATCTAACCAGTTATAAGATAAATAACGTTATAACGTTAAAACGTTTTAGCGTTATAACGTTATGATGATAAATCAGTGAGTTACACCCTGCGGATGTGCGTGTTGATGTGAGCGTGTGGTATGTTCTGGGATCTGTTCTGAGGAGATGAGATGGTGTACAAGGGTAAGTCTATCGAGATGCATGAACGCGTAAGAGACGAGTGAGGAGAAGTGTATGGCGTCGAGGTTACATATTGAGCTGGCCACAGGGAAGAGACCCTTTCCAAAGAAATACAGTACCTATCGTCTGAGCACACAGATTCGTGGTCTTATGATGGAGCACACAAAGCAGGAGAACTCATCATCAGCAAGTTTCCTGGAGACGCTTCCTGATAACTATGAGGTGTCTCAACCAGGGTTGCCAGGTACGGGTCCCGTGAGTATGCGTGAGGAGGTGCTTTATGCGCATATTGTCAGGGATTATGTGCGTCAGGACATGGCGTTCTGGACGGCGCATCACATGGGTGATGAGGTGATGAACCACCGCCTTGATTTACTGAGGACGTTGTGCACTTCGAACACGGTGTTGGATGAGTTGAGGAGCCGCGCGCTGGATCATGTAAGCTCGAACCTCGATTATTTTTCGGGCTGGATGAAGGTATTGCAGGAAGGCAAGCGCTTTCAGCTCGGGGAACACGAACCATGGTGGCGACAGGGTGACTTCATCAAGAATGAGCTTGCACGCGAGGCGCTCGTACAGTCAGGAAAATCACCGCGCGAGGGCAAGTTTTATCGGGTCTCACGGGAGCATTATTTAAATCGTGTGAAGGTTCCCATTATTCGTATCCTGACCTCATCGCCGGACTTTATTCTTGCTGAAGCCTCACTGATTGCCCTCTTCACATCGTCGCGGCATGAGCGGCAGGACATCGCTCGTCTGACCGAGGCGTTGAGAATGATCGTGTTTGGCCAGGCGCAGGTTTCGTTGAGAGAGAGGAGCACAGCGATTCCAATGCAACCGCTGTATTCATTGCCACGCGAGATGCGAAATCTGGGGAGCTTCTTTATTACGCGCGAGGAGCTTCAGGAGCTTGATCAGGATGAGCTCTCGGACAGGATTTATAACAGGCAAAGCGGGGCGAGCGCGAAGAGACACAAGCAAAGCCTGTTGTTCTATGACAGTGATCTTGTGGCGCGTGGTGTGGAGAGGCCAAATCAGTATATTGAGGTGGAGTTGACAGAGGACAACGCCTCGATTGTGGATGCCCTGATTCAGGCGATTGAAGTGATGGGTGTGGGGGATGATATCCTGTTGCATTTACCACGAATTGTGGCGGGATTTTTCAACGCCGCGCAGCGTGACAGACAGCATGATTTTGGCGCGGATGGCGTGTTCTGGGATACAGAGAGTGGGAAGCGTCTGTGCAATATTATTGGCTTTGATTCGGAGAACAAACGTCACCGCAAGAGGATCCAGGATGCCCGACAGTTGATGCAGAACATTATATTGCATCGTGAGGTTGTGGAGTTACAGGATGATGGGAAGACGTACAAGAAGGTGGCCTGGCGAGGACCGTTGATTGAGCAGAGACGGGAGGAGCTGAGCGTGGAGATTGGGACCAGTGAGGGGATTACAGCGCACTCGACCTTTGAAGCGTGGCAGATTGCCAGTGCTCTGTGGAAGATGATTACACCTCGATTTGAGGGCGGCACACCCTCGTTTATGTTGTTAGACGAGCGGGCTTTTTCGCTCGACAAGAAGAGTTCCATTCCCTTTAACCTGTACTGGACGATTGTCAACAGGGCGTACATCGCAAAGCTTGGGTCGGATGGAAATCTGAAGATCAGCGTGAAGACGTTGTACAGGTGGAGTGGTCTGGAGGGGAGGTTTCAGCGCACGAGCAAGTTGAAAGATGTGTTGAAGGATGCGCTGGAGAAGATGGTGTTACAGGACTTGATTTCATCCTGGAAGTGTAGCGCCTTGCAGAGCAGGAAGCGGCAGAGTCTGGATGATTTGCTGGAGGAGCAGCTTGAGATCACATTTTCTTCGACGCAACTTGAGAGCCTTGGGCACCTGATTCCCGATGGGCTGCTCGAATCCCACTCACATTAGTCGGGACATTTGATGCACAACTGGTCAGAAAAGGGGGTACTATGAGTTCATTTGACTCAGATTAGTCGGGACGTTTGATGCATAACAGGTCAGAAAAGGGGGGCTGAAAGGGGCTGAATCGCATCAAAACGACTCAGATTAGTCGGGACATTTGACGCACAATGGGGTCTTGTAACAGGTGTGAATACTCGCCAAATATAGGTTTAAAAGACCTGGATTTGGCGTTTTTTTGTGCACTTTCACTCAGATTAGTCGGGACATTTGACGCACAAAAGGGCTCGAAACTCATGTTTTCCGGGACGTTTGACGCACAAAAGGGGTGTTTGACTCATGTTTCTCGGGACGTTTAGCGCACATTAACCATTTGGTCAAAAATCTCCACTCATATTTCTTGAGACGTTTGACGCACAAAAAGGCTCGAAACTCATGTTTTCCGGGACGTTCAGAACGGCCACTCATGTTTTCCGGGACGTTTAGAACGGCCACTCATGTTTTCCGGGACGTTTAGCGCACAACGCGAGCTCGATTTTAAATCAAAAAAGCGAAGCTTTATCAATGGCTTATGTTTGTTTTTGAAGAACGATTTTTTGGGGTTAGTTAAATTAACTTTAGTTAATTTAAACTTAGTTAAATTAACTTAGTTAATTCCTGCGCGTACGCGCGCGCGAGAGATTTTTTTCGGAAGAAAAAATCTCTCGCGCGCTGCGACGCGCTTTCGGCAAAATCCCCTGACGGGATTTTGGAGCGCCACACATGAGCAATGTGTGATGGACCGTCCAGAATTCTTTTTACGTGATTGGTAAACAAAGAAACCCCACCCCCTTTCCCCCTCCCCGCTTAACCGAACGGTTCACGGTTTTTTATAAATGTGAAGAAAACGAAGCGACACGCGCCAGGGACACGGAGCAAGGTCACCATATGCCAGGCTCATTGCACATGGCGTTAAAAACGCCGTAAACGACTCTCTAATCCATTTCTTTGTGTATACATACACTCTTGTGTGTATTTTCAAATCAAAGCGATTTAAAGGCCACTTATGGCGTTTTTAACGCCATGTGTTGTATGACGGATAAAAAGTGATGCAATAAATATTATTTGTTTACATAATATTTATTGAGGGGGAGGGACAATTGATGAAAAATTGGATGAGAGTGAGCGGGTTTTTCAGGTGTTGAAATGGCTTTGTGGGAGGGAGTGTAGTGTACGTGTAGTCAAGAACGTGTAGTCAAGAAATAACGTTATAACGTTATAACGTTATAACGTTATAACGTTATAACGTTATAACGTTATAACGTTATTTTGTAAGTATTTGAAATGTTTGGTTATTGGTAAAGTGTATGGTGGTGTTTTGAGAGTTATAATGTGAGGTTTAAGGTGTGCAAAAGGTTTGTAGAGTGAAGTTTAAGGAGTGAAAGAAGCTCTTTTATGCGTTGTTTTGCGATCCCATCAATCTTGCTCTTATTTCTACACTGCGTTTCGAAAAAGAGCTGGCGGTGATGGGTGCAAAACGCTCCGTCAAATTCCTCGCTGCACCTCGCTCACGCTCGGTTTGCAAAAAATTTGTCGTCGCTCGCCATTTTGGGTGGTTGTGATGTGCAAAGGATGGGAGTTTCGCAGTTTATAGACGTGAGAAGGGCGTGAAGTTGCCCTAACATATTAAAACTTATGCAGTTTATAGACGTAGAGAAGGGCGTGAAGTTGCCCTAACATATTAAAAAAATTAAAAAGGCCAGATGCGGGACCAGAAGCGGGCGAAGAGGCCCTGGCGTTGTTGGTCGGAGAGGTCGCCCTGACCGGTGAATTCGATTTCGGCGTCAGCGAGTCTGGAGCTGGAGATGGCGTTGGATTCATCGATGTCCTGGAGGCGAGCGACGCCACTGATGTAGAAATGATGTTCTTCATTGTTGACGAGGACGACGCGGTGGCCTTCGACAAAGACGTGGCCATTGTTGAGCATTTTTTTCACGATGGCAGGGACGGTGGCTTCAAGACGTTCGGAGCGGCCAGTGGAGCCCGAGGCATCAAAAGCGGAGGACGTCTTGGTATCGACGAGCGTATCACCGAGTGAGGGTGCGACCTTTTTGACCTGTTCCATGAGGCCAAGGAAGGCGATGATTTCGGCGTTGAGTTCGGACTGTCTTTTGAGGGATGTGTTGGTACCACGTTGAGCATTTGCAAACTCTTCAACCCGAATGGTGAGGATGTCACCAGGTCGCATGGCGCGCAGGTCAGCAAAGAGGGTATTGGCCTGGCTGCCCTCGCTCCAGAGTGAGCCAGGTTGGGTTTGTTCCTCGGCCTCGCTGATTTCGACGGGGAGTTTGTAATCGCGTGTGCGGGGTTCGTATTCCTTGATGTGTTTCTGGGCGCAAGCGCTGGTGACGAGCGCGATAAAAAGGCTTATGAAAAACATATAAAATGTTGATTTATTGGCTAAAATTCTCATGTTCATCAACTCCAGAAAAGGCATGAAGGATCGAGGTTCCCACGATGTAGAGGGCATCGTCACCCGAGGTGTGTTTGTTTAATCAAGAAGGGCGCAGGAGAGCACATGTGCTCTCCTGCGCCCTTCTTGATTGTAGGCGACTCATGAGGCGCAAATCAGATGCGGCCAAGGCTTTCGATGGCGACGCTGTCACTGCGGTTGTGTGTCTGGATGAGGTTATTCATGGCCTCAAAGTGTCGTTGGAGGGTGATCATTTCGGTCATGGAGTTCACAGGGTTGATGTTACCGCGTTCCAGCGAGCCTTGAATGAGGCCACCAGAGGCGGGCATAAGGTTTTGTGCATTGGTGCGAAAACCACCGTCGACAGCCTCGAGTTGGCGAGGATCCTGGACGTTGACGACACCGACGGTGGCGACCATGCCAAAGGCGTCCCAGACGTCTCCAGCCTCACCGATGAGGATTTCATCGGGTGTGGCCATGAGTTGGATGGGGCTACCACCTTCATCAAGGACTTGTTGGCCCTGTTGTGTGACGAGCATGCCTTCGTTGGTGATGCGGAAGTTCCCGTTTCGGGTAAGGATGGGTTCATTGTCATTGGGGCCCTTGACGCGGAAGAATCCAGGGCCAGAAATGGCGAGGTCGAGGTTGTTGCCTGTCTCCTGGATGCGACCAGGTGTGAGGTCAATAATTTGATCGCCGCTGGTGACGCGGTGGACGCCACGTTCGGCATCCACGAGGTTTTCTTGAAATGCCTGGCGGGTTTGTCGAAAGCCCGCAGTATCGGCATTGGCGAGGTTGTGGCTCACCTGGTCAAGTTGTCGTTGACGCCCAATGGCGCCAGAGAGTGCTGTATAAATACCATCGCCCATGATGTTTATCCTCCAGATAAAAAAGAATCTCCACACCCATATCGACACACCTGTGTTGAGTTGTTATAGTCCATTTATGATTTGTTATTTTGATAAGATGATTCTGTATTTAGGAATCATTGGTTGCAACCGAGAATATCTTTAGAGCAGGTAATAAGCATGATGGAGAATTTGTATCTAAAAGATGAGTTGTACGATCTTGTGAAGCGCGATGACAGTATTTTTGAGTTTCTTCAATCGGGTTCCCTGGATGGTGTGTGGTACTGGGACATGGAGAAGCCTGACAATGAGTGGTTAAGCCCCGAGTTCAAGGCGTTATTTGGTTATGAAGACCATGAGGTCCCCAACACAGCAGAGTGGTGGCAGAAGAATATTAGTCCCGAGGACTTGCCTGCTGTACTGGAACGCTTTGAGGCTCACCTGAAAGATCCGTCTGTGCCTTACGATCAGATTGTAAGTTACAAGCACAAGAATGGTTCAAAGGTGTGGGTCAGGTGTCGTGGGATGGCGATTCGTGATGAGGAGGGTAAGCCGATTCGTATGCTTGGATGCCATACGGATGTGACGTCCTTGAAAATTGCGGAGCAAAAGCTTGAAGAAAGCCTTGATAAGGTCAATCTGGAGCTTGATAATTTTAGCATCATCCTCTCTCATGACCTCAAGGAGCCTCTACGAAAAATTCAGATATTTTCGGATTTTATGAACGAGGCAATTGATGAGAATAACCAGGATGACCTGCGTATGTACGCGCAGCAAATCCACTCTGCATCAAAGCGTATCTCCACCTTGATGGATGCAATGCTGAGGTACAGTAAGTTATCCAAGAAAGATGTGGACTTTCATGAGGTGTACATCAACGATGTGCTTCAGTATGTGCGTGATGATTTGTACGAACGTATCATGTCGGAACATGCTGAAATCACATTAAAAGGTATCGAGACCCTGCCTGCGATCGAGGCAGAGCCATCGTTTATGTACCAGCTTTTCTTGAACTTGCTGACCAACGCGCTCAAGTACCATCGCCCTGATGAGCCACCCAAAATTACGATTACAGGTGAGTTCAATGAAACTCATGTCACGATCAGCGTGACGGATCAGGGGATTGGTATTGAGAAAAAGTTCCTCGACGTGATCTTTGATCCATTCAAGCGTTTGCATCGACGAGAGGAGTATGAGGGTACAGGTGTGGGTTTGACCTCGTGTCGAAAAATCATTGCACTGCATCATGGCAAGATGGAAGTTGAGAGCACATTTGGAGAAGGAAGTACGTTCAAAGTAAGCCTCCCTTTGGTGCAATCCGACTAGGTTCCGTTGACATAAGCTAAAGGTATGAAAACTTGACAAAATCGGTGGTCCGAGCATGGATGTAAGTACGACCAAACCCCAC
>CATLTV010000156.1 GCA_950059285.1 uncultured Pseudomonadota bacterium
CCGCCGTTCTTCTTCCTCAAGCCCAATGACGCGGTGGTCGAGGACGGCGCGACCGTGCCTTACCCGCCCGAGACCGAGCACTTCCACTACGAGGCCGAACTGGTCGCGGTGATCGGAGCCGGGGGCAAGAACATCGCTGAGGAAGACGCGCTGGACCACGTCTGGGGCTATGCGGTGGGCAATGACCTGACCCGCCGCGACCTGCAACTGAAGGCGCGCGAGCAGGGCCGGCCTTGGGACCTGGGCAAAGGTTTCGACCGCTCCGCCCCCATCGCGCCGGTGCATTCCGTGTCCAAGGTCGGCCACCCGTCGAAGGGCTTCATCCGCCTGACTGTGAACGGCGAGACCAGGCAGGAGGCCGACCTCGCGGAACTCATCTGGTCGGTGCCCGAGATGATCTCGATCCTGTCGCACTCGATGGAACTGCGCCCCGGCGACGTGATCATGACCGGCACTCCTGCCGGCGTCGGCCCGCTCGCCCCCGGCGACACCTGCGTCGTCTCGGTCGAGGGGCTGGGCGAGTTGACCACGAAGATCGGGCCCAAGGAATGACCCTGAAGCTGCACAACTTCTTCCGGTCGTCGACCTCGACCCGGCTGCGCGCCGCGCTGAACCTCAAGGGGCTGGACTACGATTACGTCCCTTACGCGCTGCGCGACGGCCAGACCCGGACACCAGAGTACCTGCGGCGCAATCCGCAGGGCCTCGTCCCGACGCTGGAGCGCGAGGACGGCAGCCATCTCACCCAGTCGCTCGCCATTATCGAGTGGCTGGAGGAGACCCATCCCGAACCGGCGCTTCTGCCAAAGGATGCAGACGGTCGGGCGCGGGTGCGGGCGCTGGCGCACATGGTGGCGCTCGAGATCCATCCGCTCAACAACCTGCGCGTGCTGTTCTACCTGCGCGATGAATTCGCCGCCGACGAGGCCGCGCAGAAGCAATGGTTCACCCATTGGGTGACGCTCACCTTCGACGCGCTGGAGGCCACGCTGGCGGATAGCCCCGAGACCGGCACATACTGCCACGGCGATACGCCGACGCTGGCCGACCTCTGCCTCTATGCACAGGTCTGGAACAACAAACGCTTCGACATCGCGCTGGACAAATGGCCCACCATCGCCCGCATCTTCGCGGCGCTGGACAGCCTGCCCGCCTTCAACGACGCCGCGCCACCCAACCAGCCCGACGCCGCCTGAGACAAGGAGAGAGCCATGGACAATGCCATGCAACCCGATGACACTCCCGAACTTCGCGCGCTCTACAAGGGGTTCGACGACAAGCACATGATGCCGCTCTGGACCCAGCTGGGCGACCTGATGCCGGTGCACCCCAAGCCGAAGGCGGTGCCGCATGTCTGGAAATGGGCCGACCTGCTGCCACTGGCGGAAGAATCCGGCAAGCTGGTGCCGGTGGGTCGGGGCGGGGACCGCCGCGCCATCGGTCTCGCCAACCCCGGGCTGGGCGGCAATGCCTATATCACGCCGACGCTCTGGTGCGCGATCCAGTACCTGCTGCCCGGCGAGAACGCGCCCGAACACCGGCATTCACAGAACGCCTTCCGCTTCGTGGTCGAGGGCGAAGGCGTCTGGACCGTGGTCAATGGCGACCCGGTGCGCATGTCGCGCGGCGACCTGCTGCTGACGCCCGGCTGGAACTTCCACGGCCATCACAATGTCGCGACAGAGCCGATGGCCTGGATCGACGGGCTGGACATCCCGTTCAGCCAGCAGATGGACGTGGGCTTCTTCGAATTCGGCGCCGAGCGCGTCACCGACAATGCCACGCCCAACTACAGCCAGGGCGAGCGGCTCTGGTGCCACCCCGGCCTGCGGCCGCTTTCGGGGCTTCAGAACACCGTCGCCTCCCCCATTGGCGCATACCGCTGGGAGCACACCGACGCCGCGCTGACCGAGCAGCTTTTGCTCGAGGATGAGGGCAATCCGGCGACGGTGGAGCTGGGCCATGCCGCAATCCGCTACGTCAATCCGACCACCGGCGGCGACGTGATGCCGACCATCCGCTGCGAGTTTCACCGGGTCCGGGCCGGCATTGAAACGCCGGCGCGGCAGGAGGTCGGCTCTTCGGTCTTTCAGGTTTTCGAAGGCGCGGGTGCTGTGGTGCTGGGCGGCGAGACCCGCAAGCTGGAGAAGGGCGACATCTTCGTCGTGCCCTCCTGGGTGTCCTGGTCGCTTCAGGCCGAGACGCAGTTCGACCTGTTCCGCTTCTCCGACGCGCCGATCATGGAGCGGCTCGACTTCATGCGCACGCAGGTCACAGGTCAATGACCGGCAAGGCCAACGCCGCGCGCGACGCCCTGCGCGCGCGGCAAGGGGCGGGAGCGCGCTATGACGCCGAGACCGCGCCGCAGGGCGACCTGCTGCTGGCGCGCCGCGGCACCGCATATTTCGCGCGTAAACTCAACGAATTGCGCGACGAGGACTTGGCCGCGCCCTCGCTTCGCGACGGTTGGAGCAGGCGGCAGCTGATCGCCCATGTCAGCCTTCAGGCGCGGGCGATGGCGCTGGCGCTGAAGGTGCTGCGCGAGCCGCTGATGGCGGAGGAGGCCGAGTGGCAACCCGACCTCGCGCTGGCGGCGACGCTGCCCGCGCGCGCCCTGCGGCATCTCTTCGACCACGCCGTGAAACATCTCGACGTGGAATGGCGCGACCTGCCCGCCGCCGCCTGGGACGGGCCGCCGATCATGCTGGCCGGGGAGGAGATCAGCCCGCGCGACACGCCGGACCTGCGCGCGCGGGACATCTGGCGCGCCGCTATGGAACTCGGCAGCGGCGGGCGGCGGGAGGATGTGCCGAAGCCCTTGCGGGACGCCTGAGGGCGGCCCGTCCTATGCCAGCTTTTCGGCCAGGGGGCTTTCGTCCATCTGCGCCGTGAGCTGCGCGATCAGCCGTAAGGACAGGGCCGTCCCAATCCTCGCCGCCCTCCTGCCATTGTCGCGTCAGGTGCTGCATCGGCGGCGTCGGGTTCTGGTGCGCCTCGAATGGCAACGGCAAGTCGAACTTGTCCGGAGAGTACATGTCCCAGTATTTGCCCGGCGGATTGAACGGGTAATGCGGGTCCGGGAAGGACACGAAGGTGCGGGCAATCGACCCCTGCGCGGTGTCAGCACCAACTCGGCGTCGATCCCGTGCCGGCGGAGGTTGCGCAAGAGCGTCCGCGTGCCCGGCACTTCTTCTGTCCCGACGGTCAGCATCGTCACCTTTGCCTTCTGTTCGAGCGCGGCCATGGCATCGCCGACGGCGCGGGCCGAGGAGCGTTCGCCATCCCAGGCCACCAGCGCGTTTTCGGCCAGCCGGTCCGCCGAATACCCGTCCGGGACCACTGTCACCGGCCGGCCCTAGCGCAACGCGATCAGATCGGGATCGGCGGACATATGCGCCTCGTTCTCGCGTCGGGAATGCACTCCCTTCACCACAAGGTCGAATGTCCGCGCGTATTCCGACAGGGACAGCCCCGCGCCGGCATCGAGATCGACAAACTCGGACCGCCGGGGGCGGACCGTCATGCCGTCTCGGCGCGCGCGGCCTCGGCATTCTTGCGCAGGAACCAGACGACCGAGACGGCCGACAGGATCAGCAGCGCCAGAGCCACCGGGCTATAGATCACTTGCGTCAGATCGTTGTTGGTCAGCGCCAGGGCCTGGGCGATGGATTTCTCGAACCGCGGACCGAGGAAGAATGCGATGATGAAGATCACCAGAGAATAGCCGAAGCTCGTCATCAGGTAGCCCAGCACCGCGAAGATCAGCATGATCGCCACCCCGAACAGCCCGCTCGTCGCCATCGACACGCCGTATCAGATCTTCTCCAAACAGGGCAGTTATATCCATGTCGCGGCCTGGCATACCGATGGCACGCCCGCACAGGACGCCGACGTATTTGTAGGCGATGACCACATGGGCAAAACAAACGCCTCGGGTAGCTTCGTCTTTCAATACCCACCCAAGGGCTCTAACCAGCGCTCCATGAAGGGGAATACTGTACGCGTTGTCGATGCAAAAGAACGTACACTTCAAGGAAGCGTCCCTTTTAATCCCAACCTGCGCACTGAAAGCTTTGCCTCCGACCATGTCTTTGTCTACGCCGATCGTGGCGTCTACAAACCAGGCGACACCATCAAGGTTCGCATGATCGGCTGGCATCTCAAGGACGATTACCAACCCCTTGAAGAGAAAGAAATTGAGGTCCTGTTAAAAACCTCATCAGGCAAGGTGCTCGGCGGCGCAAAACGCACCACTGACGAATATGGCATCGCCTCACTGGATATCCCCGTACCTCTCACCGCCAAGGATGGACTCTACGAACTTCACGTCTCCTATCAACAGGAGCGCCAAACAGCTCGCTTGCAAATCCGCGACTTCAAACCGCCGCACATCCAGATTGAACACGACCTGAAGCGCTTTATCACACAGGCACAAAGCAGCTTTCACACCAAAATTGCGCTCTCCCCCTCTCAAGGCGGCGAGTTTAAAAGTGGAACAATCACACTCCTGGCATCTACCGAGGATGATGTGCAAATCCTCTCTCGCAGCCAGAAGATCAAAGGCAACGGACCACACCACTTTGAACTCTCTCAACAGGATCTCAACACGATCAAAAACTCCCTGCAACCTGGCTCGTGGCTCAAGATCAAGCTTGAAACAAAGGAAGACGCAACAAACATAAAAGACAGCGTTGTCAGAGAGATGCGCTACACCATCAATCCCTACGTCGCGGTCATCGAACTCGACAAGGACCAGTACACCACAGATGATTCTGTGGAGCTCGTCGCGAAGATCAAGGACCTTGATGGCGTCCCTCTTCGCAACCAAAACATCACCGTCACACTCAATGGCCAGTCCTACACGGCGACCACCAGTGAACAAGGCACCGCACAATTTAGCCTCACCATGCCTGAGCGCGCAGCCAACGTGGAACTCTTTATCGATGGCGTCAAAAAACCTATCACGCGCACGCACTTGAACTGGGTACAACCTCGTCCCATGGTCTCACACATCGCAGACCCCATCATCAAGGAGATGAAAAAGGCCCACGTCACGGTCAAGTTCCCCATTGATGTCATCCCCGTCGAGGACGTCGTTCATATGGATGTCGTCGACACTTCGGGAGCCATCGTCAATGCAGTCCTTCTCCCAATCAAGGAACTTCCAGGCGGAGGTTACGAGGCATCTGGTGACTTCAACTCGCCAAGCTGGGGCTCCATGCTCCTGACCTTCTTCAGTCTGGGCAAACGCAAGTCCTCTGGACCAGCAAATACAACCGCTCCACACCACCAGATCGGACTCATGACCGAGGGACAAAACCTCGTCGTTCATCCCGATCGCGAGCTGACCATCGTCCTTGATGGCATCCCTGATCACGCCGCGCCTGGCTCGGATGTCAACGTCATCGCAAAAATCCTCGACCGCGATGGCATCACCACCGATGCCTCCGTCGGCATCGCTGTCACAGACCAGCGCATCCTCGCCATGAAAGATCCTCTCGAAATCACCCCCATGGATCACTTCTACGAACCCACGCTCAGAACCATGAGCACCACAGGATCAAAGATCCTAAGTTGGCCCGTGGTCAGCAGAAACTGGGGAAACCGCCAGATGGATATCGCGCTTCCACCCTTCCCCTTTCTTGAAGGCGGCTCCATCAGCGGCAGCAGCTTTGGCGCTGTCGGCGGAGAGGCTGAAGAAGAACTCTCCATGGCCACCTCTGACGAAGGCGACGGTTCAGGAAGCATTGACGGCATCTCCTCAAGCTCGGGAAGCAGCAAAAGCTATAAAAAATACAAGAAAAAGATGAAGCCATCAAAACCATCCAAGCCACACGCATCAAAAGGGATGGCTCAGGGCGCAGGCGGGCTTGCATCCTCAAACACACCCACTACAGCCACTCGCGGACTCACACGCGCCAAACAACCTCAGCCCCGCAAAACCACCATCACTGTGCGCACGCGCTTCCCAGAGACGTCCACATGGCGCCCGCACACACGCACCAATGGCACCCTCAAACAAACAATATCCTTGCCTGAAACCATTGCAAACCAGGAACTTATCCTCGTCGCCTCCACAAAACGTGGCGCGGTGGGCATCGCACGCAAGACAATCCACGTCTCACAAAAGCTCTTCATTCAGACACAGTTCCCCAGGGCACTTTACCTCGGGGAGAGCGTCGATGTCCCCGTCCTGATACAGAACAACCTCGATAAACCACAGCAAGCTTCATTGAGGTTCGACTCCGACAACCTCAACGCAACTCTGGAAGAAGACACATTCACAATCCCCGCAAACTCCAGTGAAATCAAACTGATACGCATCACACCACAGGCCGCAGGAGATCTCACCTACACCCTTCAGGTCGCAGGCAAATCTCACAACGACGCCAAAAAAGGCACCGTACGTGTCCACGCTCAGGGGACTCAGAAGCTTACCTCACACACGGGAGAAGTTCGCGCAAAGTCCGCCTATAAACACACGTTCAAGGTCGACAAAACCTCAGCGCAGACCGCTGCATGGCTCAGCATCACTCCCCCCACGATCACCACGGCCATGTCCGCGCTGACCGCCATGGAAGATACACTCCAGGAGCGCCCGCTCACCATCGCATCAGACCTTGCGAGCGCGTCTCTGATCCTTCGATACGCCCAGAAAAATAACATCGATACCCCACACATCGCAGACCTGCGCGCTCGTGTCCTTGAAGCCATTGGCGCGCTCCAGTTTGCCCAGAACCCCGATGGTTCGTTTGGGTACTGGCGCAATGGAGAGCCAAGCGCATACATCACAGCATGGGCTCTTGAAGGTCTTCTCGAAGCCCTTGAACTCGACCTCCCCGTGCCACAAAGCGCAATCCTCAACGCTGGTAACTTCCTCGCAAAACAAAGGCTTGAAGATGGCCTCGTTAAAGTCGATGAGATCGCGTTTTGGGAAGGTGACTCCGCACAGGTTCGTCTTGGCATCACCGCTGAAATCTTTGATATCGTGAGCCGCATCCCCACGCACATGCAATCCAATAAGCAACGGTATTTCCTCAACAATACGGCACCTCGATTGAAGAAAGAACTCCTGCGCGACGACATCGATCCGCTCACCGCAGCACGTGCCATCCAGGGACTTGTACGCCATGAGAACCTCACCCAAAAAGAGGCCATCACACTGGTTAAAAATCTCCAGCGTACACGCGATAAAAACCACTGGGAACCAAGCTGGTTCCACGCCTACAGCGGTCGTATTGAAGCAACCACAGCCATGATTTCACTCATGAGTCAGCTTGATCCACAAGGCTTTGCCATCGATATTCGTGACGCGCTCAACTGGGTCCTCTCCACCCGTGAAGCATGGGGACAGTGGCACAATGAACGTGGCACAACCGCTGCGCTACGCGCGCTCCTTATCGCCAACCCACAACATCAAACCACCGATGGTGTGCTCACCATCACACTGGATGGAAAAACCATCAGACAACTCAAGCTCAGCGCCAAGGACCCCTTCATGAGCGCGCCTGAACTTCAACACATCAGCCTTGGACAGGCGCTGCCTCCAGGTCAACACACCGTGGAAGTCAGCTTTGATGGAGCAATGCAAATCCCCGTCAAACTCTTCACCCAGACCACACAAAACACGCCATCGACAAGCTCTGCATCTGCACATGGTTACAGCATCAAGGCATCCGCACCATCCACGCTCACGCAGGGGCAAGACGCCACACTCACGCTCGCGCTAACCACCCCAAAAACACACGGACCACTCACCATCGCCATCGCCAACAATGGACTACTTGAAATCGATGCGCCTGCCATGCAACAGCTCGTCGATGACAACGAGGACATCTACGCATGGAGCCTCTCCGAACATCAGATCCTCCTTGAACTCTCTCCACTGATGTCCAAGGCCAACATCAAGCTCCCCTTTAAAGTCACACGTACAGGTCAGGGCGTCTGGCCATCAGTCACGCTCTTCGACACGAGGGCACCTGACAAAAACATCACTGTATCCGCTGGAAAAACAAGAACAAAATAAGCTCATATGGCGAGGATTCGCATGCGAATCCTCGCCATATGAGCTTATTTTGTGAGAGGGCTGTTGATAAACACGGTCGCCTGATCCTCCGAGATATCTGCCACCGAGCGATTGCCAGAATAGGGTGCCGCAGGAAACATCAGGTTATCCACATCGGGACAGTTATCTGGCCCCATCATAATCGCCTCACACACGGGCGTATCCTCTAGCGGATCAGAGGCCCCAAGATACTCTTCAAATGTCTCCTCAAGCGGTCCACCCAACACAAATTCTGTCGTGTGGCGCAACCCAAGATAGTGGCCAATCTCATGCGCCATGATATGTGCCACAAGCTTGTTGTCCGCGCCCAAACTCGACACACTGAACACCAGACCATTAGCAGGGTTTCCGTGCAAACCAGGCGCGCCAGGAATGCCGCCAGATACGCCCAGCAACATGCCTTGCTGTACAACCAACCCCTTCACCAGAAACACGTCCACCGAGAGCACATCATCCAACGACCGCCCTGGCGACCGCCCCAGTGAGGCAAGCTTACCAATGTCCTCCACATCACGAATCACCAGATACTGGATAGCCTCTTCTTCTGGCACATCAAAATAACGCACCTTCCCAAGTGAAATCCCCGCCTTCTGATAGATCTCATCCACATAGGTGAGCACCTCCTGCAAGTCCTCGTCGGCGCTCCCCTCCACAGCGTTAAACTCATATGTGTCCGTAAAGTAAATGTTGATGTCCAACTCCACGCCTGCATCCTGCTGCTCCTTGAGCACATACAGGCAAAGATCATCCTCTCCCTGAACCTCCAACGCATAAGTCCCCGCCTGTACAACCTCCTGTCGCTGTGGTGAATAGGGGAACATGATTGACCAATCTATGCTGATGTTGCCATAGGTCCCCTGGTTGACCAGTCGCTCACCCTCCATATCGCCAAGACGGGCGTTATGATGACGATAATCGCCAAGCAAATCAATCACTTGCTCATCAGGAAGCGTCATCGTTAACGGATAAAAACTCCCCGCACCAGGGATCGTATTGACCACCATAAATGCGCGGTCTTGCGCCGTAATCTCAAACTTAAATCGACGTGTTGGACCGTATTCAGACACGGGTCCAGCAGTGGACTCACACACCAGATCAAGCACGCTCGACATCTCATCAAATGTCACCACCTCGCCATGCCTCCCCTCGGGGATCGCGATGCTCTCACCTTCCGAATCAACGCACTTCAAACCCTCGGTGCTTCCCATCTGCTCACAACGCGCCCAACACTGTGCAGGATGTCCTTCAATGCCAACACAAACACCATCTTGCGCTTCACACTCCTCGCCACAACGCGCAGGACGACAGTAACCCTGCTCGCTGGAACCATCACAGAGCATCTTCCCCTGACACTCCAGCGTACTCTCACAGGGTGCGCCAAGAACTTTGTCTCCCCTCATCTGTTTCGCGTTCTCTTCAAGAGGCTCGGGTACGCTCGAATTATTCTCATCCGAACACCCCAACACCCCACACACACAGCACGCAATCAACACAGCAATATACTTCTTATACACCAACACGCTCACCTGTTCATTCTGGTTCGATCACACAACCCCATCACTGTAGCACTTCCCCACACACTGTGGTAGAACTCGCCAAATTAGAGGACAGCTAATCTCGCATAGCCACTCCTCTTTCTACCACAACCCTCGTTCATACGACCATATCACCACCTCAATATATCCATGGGAAGGCCACGCCATGTTGAACCACGCTCCTGACATCCTCCAAAAACACATTAAAAATCCCCTTCTAATTTCGTCACTTGCGTGCATCACCATGCTCGCTTGCTCCTGTGACAAGGAGCAGGAAAAAGCGTCCTCATCCCCCGCTCAGGAAGTTGGTTCATCGGCAGACACCAAGAAGCAGGCTGACGCCAAAAAAGACACCACGTCAAAACCTGGAACCACGGCCAAAACTCCCGAAGACTCCTCTCTTGTCACCACATTTGACATGGTGGACAACCGCCACCTCGCTCACCTTTATGATCAGGGCCTCACCATCGATTTTGGTCAGGGTGGAGCGCTCAAATATGTGCAGGGCCGCTGGAAAAACCCGTGGTTTGACACACAGCTTGCAGACGATAAACACACCTTCGCCTATCCCTCTGGTCCTGGCGCAACCATCCGATTCCCCCTTGGCGAACCAGGCGATACCAACGATGGGTCCTGGAAAATCCAAGCTCACCTGAAGCCTGTCGGCGACCAACGCTGTGATATCTTCATCAAATCTGCCAGCGACGATAAGGAAGAAAAGTTCGCATCCATCGCGCTTGAAGATGGCTGGAAAACTTACGCCATTGATATCCCCAAGGATATCAAGCCAGGCAACGAAATCTCTGTGCGCTTTCACTTTAGCCGCAGCCGCGATGTCCCTGGTGTGGGTGCAAGCGCTGCTGCGTTTGACTGGATTCGTATCGGTAAAAACCTCTCTGAAGAGGCCCCCGCAAGGCTTGGCGCTATCTTCAACACCTCTGAAAAATCAATCGCGCTCAAGCCCAAGCAGCGCGTCGCGTGGTACACTGTCCCAGGCAAGGATGCCCAGTTTACAGTAGACGCCTCAAAAGCCGCCAAGCTACTCATTACAAAAGACAATTCACCTACAGAAACAATCACTCTCAAGCAGGGCAAACAATCTGTTGACCTCTCCAAATGGGCCAACACAGCAGTGAAGCTTGAGCTTGCTGCGGACAAGGACGCAGTCACCTTCTCACACCCACGACTCACCACAGCCAAGAAGGATAAGGTCAGCGGCGAGAAGCCACAGTACGTGGTGGTCTGGCTGATCGATACGTTGCGCGCTGACCATCTCAAGGCATACAACCCCAAAACCGACGTTGAGACACCAAACCTTGATACATTCATCAAGTCCGCTGCGCTGTTTGAACGCGCCGCAGTTCAGGGCAACAGCTCCTTGCCATCAAGCGCTTCCATATTCAGCGGCTCCTACCCACCCATGCACGGCGTCGTCAAGGAATCTGCACGTCATCAAAAAGACGCCACACTCCTTGGTGAAGGACTCAAAAAACAGGGACTCGCCACTGGCCTCTTCTCATCCAACGGCTATGTCTCCGAAAAATGGGGATTCGCGCGTGGCTTTGACACCGAGTTCAACCCCATCCGTGAAGGCATCCCCTCTGACGCTGAAAACCTCTGGCCCAAGGCCAAGGAATGGCTTGAAGCTCAGATCAAAAAGGACGCCAAACAACCTGTCCTCGTGTACCTCAACACCTCCGATCCTCACGTCCCTTACGATCCACCCCAGGAACAGCTCGCCAAGTATCACAGCGGTGGCAAGGTCGGAAAAGTAAGCCCTCGTGGTACAGGAGAGCTCTTGCACGACATGGCCAAGAAAGGTGGCCCCAAACTCAACGCCGAAGAGACAGCCTACATGCGCGCGCTCTACAAGGGCGAAATCACCTACAACGACATCTGGTTTGGAAAAATGCTCGCCGATCTTGATGCACTCGGCATCCGCGACAAGACGATGATCATCGTGACCTCTGACCACGGCGAAGAGTTTGGCGAATATGGCAGATTTGGGCATGGTGTGAGCGTCAACCAGGAGCTTGTCGATGTGCCTCTGATCATTGGTTACACACCCTGGACCAAGAACGGTAAACGCATCCCCGATGCGGTTGAAACGCTCGACATTTACCCCACGCTACTTGATGCATTTGGCCAGAAGTCATCCACCTGGGATGATAACATTCAGGGACAGTCACTTGTGCCACACATGCTTGAAGGTCACACACGACACCCAGGCGTCTCGTTCTCTTATCACAATGACTTCCTTCGCGGCTCACGCGTCGCAGACGTAAAATACCAACTTTTTCAAGGCGATAAAGATCCACTCCACATGATTCAATATCACCCCACAAAGTATGATAACTACCTCAAGGCAACGCCCATTGATGGTGAGGATGTCGCAAACACCAACCCTGTAGCCAGAAGAATGATGCGTGACACCATGGCATTCCAGGTCGGTTTTGATGATCAGGGATGGCGACGTCATGTCGATGGCGCTCCCAACAACCACTCCGACACTCGCGCCAAAGCGCTCGACACCTCCTGGTAAACCTCAGTCTCCTTTCAGTGACAAGCGTAGGCGAGCCTATTTTAACGCGTTAAAATAGGCTCGCCTACGCTTGAGTTTCATACCTCGAACTCTTTGCTCTCCTACAGAACCATGACATATATGCTAGACGGCCTGCGTGCAGCCACACTATGCGCGCTCATCCTCACAATCTGGAGTTTCTTTGGCGTCGAGGCCGCCCTCGAAAATGCCACCGACAGAAGCGGACTGCTCTATGTCGCCACAACCTTTGGCATTCTCGGGCTCCCCTGCCTCTTGCTTGGATTTGGTGTGGGCTCTCTACTCGATGCCTGGAATTCAGCCATCAAGAGTCCAAAGATCAACGCATGGCTCGACTCAGCATTTGAAATGGTCCCCAAAAACAAGGGCACCATGCTCGCTGCTGTGGTGATCGCGCTCACCTCGGGAATCGCTCTCGCAGGCACACACATCGCCATCACATCCAAGTTCCAACGCGCCTCCTTTCAGGTGATTTTTCTGGGCCTCGTGCTCATCATCGCACTTGTGGGACAGTTTGCCATCACCCCCCTGATCCTTGGCAAAGTCATCCCCGTCAACACCCAGAACACCACGCTGCCAGAAGATGAGAGCATCCAGAGCAGACTCTCCGCACTGCTCCTACTCACTCCGCTCAAGGCAGCCATCTCGGGCGTTGTATTTATTGTTGTATTTTCAAAACTTACAACACCACCACAGGACGCAAAAAGCTTCGCTACACAGGCCGCATTGGCAGGCGCGGCATTATCACTCATCCCTCTCTTCGCCAAGTTTGCAGACAAACCCATCTCGCGACTTTTGCACGCAAAACTTGGTGGAGAAGCATCGCTTAAAAAATCACTCTTCATCATGCTGGGTGCGGCTGGGCTCGTCAGCATCGCAGGTTATGTTTACGCAGCGTCTCTTGGTGTCTGGAGCAGCACAACATTGCTCATGTCCGTGGTCATGATCATTGGACCACTCACCTTGATCGCGGCCATGGGCAAGCTCAAGTGGGATCGTCTGGCATGGACCATTGGCCTCCCCATCGCAGGCCTGTTAAGCGCATTCATCTGCTTCTTTGGCGCATGGAGCTGGGCCTCTGCAAACGCTGAAATGCGACGCGCTGTCACTCAAGAAAGCGCCCTGCTCGCCACATTCACAGGCAAACTCCAACGCTTTGGAGACGCCGACAAGGATGGCCATGCTGGCTCTCTTGGCGGCGCAGACTGCGATGACTCCAACCCCTCCATTTATCCTGGCGCACGCGACATCCCCGCGAACAACATCGATGAAGACTGTGATGGCAAAGACGCCGACATTCCAAGTCTTGATAACCACCCCGCCAAGCGTGCACTCGCTGCGGCGGTAAAGTCCGCACAACGCGAACTCAGAAAACTTGAAAATCAAGCACCTCCCGAACCACCCAAAAACGTCATCATGATCCTCGTGGACACCTTGCGCTACGACCATATGGGATTTGCTGGCTATGAACGAAACACATCACCAAACATTGACAAACTCGCAAGCGAATCTATTGTCTTTGAAGACACTTACGCTACCGCACCACACACACCACGCTCCATTCCATGCCTCTTCTTTGGCAAGTATCCAAGCCATATGAACTGGCGAGGAGGACAGTATAACTATCCCAAGGTTCGCCCCGAAAACCTCGGCGTGTTTGAGGTGCTCCAGGAAAAAGGATGGAAAAACTACGGCTTCTCAAGCCACTTCTACTTTGAAGAAAAGCGTGGCATGAGCCAGGGCTTTGAAATGTGGGATAACGAAGGCGCAGGCACCATCGCGGAGTCCAATACCGACATCGCCGCACCACGTATCTACAAGAAACTTGTACCCAAACTTGAAGAGCTTGCCAAAAACTCCAAAACCCCTGACGCTCAACCTTTCTCCATGTTCATTCACCTGTTTGAACCTCACGGAAAATGGATCGGCCACAAGGAACACGACTTTGGAAAGGCTGACTCCCCCGTTCAACGCCACATCAACAACTACGACTCCGAGATTGCTTACGTTGACACATATATCGCCAAAATCATTGAAAAAACAAAAGAACTTGGCATTTATGATGACACCATCATCATCCTCACCTCGGATCACGGCGAAGCGTTCAACGAACACAAGGTGCTCTTCCATGGGACAAACCTCTACAACGAGGTCATCAAGGTCCCACTCATTATCCGTATCCCTGGCTGGAAGCCTCGTCGCGTCAAAGGCCCCATCTCACTTATTGATGTCGCGCCCACACTGCTCGATCTCTTTGAGTTCACCATCCCCACTGACTTTGAAGGCATCAGCCTCCGCGACGCCATGCTTGGTGAAGAAGAGGTCCCCCTTCATCCTGTGTACTCCGAGCTCCTCCCTTACACAAACTGGAAGGAACACCACAAGTCACTCATCTATGGCGACAAGAAGCTGATCAAGGTCTTTACCTCGGGAACATCTGAAATGTTTGATCTCAAACAAGACCCCGCAGAACAGAAAAACATCGCCCGTGAAGACAAAGAATCCTTTGATAAACTCAACACGATGCTCTCTGACTGGATCAACAGCAGCAAACAGTAAACCACTGTAAACAAAAGAAAAAAGAGGACGCAACTTCATGAAATGAAGTTGCGTCCTCTTTTTTTGGGAACTTCTTTGCCTCGCTCACACTCTCTTAAAACGTCGCGACATTTTAATCAAACACCTCAGCAGAAGAGCAGCAAGGCATGATCGACACACACTCAAAACGACTCGTCAAACCACTCACAATCATCGCTCTCATTGCCACCATGACGTCGTGCAATCAAGAGGAGCCACAACACACACACACCACTGATGATCGCTTCTCTACTGTCGAAGTCAGTGAGGCTGAAGAGAACGAAACCATCGCCCCAGAAGAACCATCAACACCCAAGGATCTTCCCAACGCCGATCCTGCTCCATCTCTTGACAGCCCAACAGAAAGTGCAAAGGTAATCAAAGGACTACGTGGCGTCGAAAAATCAGCCCTTGTGGCCACAAAACCTGACGCCAAACGTCAAAGCGCCGGCAAGTTAAGCTCGGCCATGAGCGGCGAAAGCGGCTCACTCGTGGTGGGACGTGGCTCGGGTGGAATGGGCATGCGTGGCACAGGTAAGGGTGGCGGAGGCGAGGCATTTGGTCGTGTGGGCGGCCTGGAATCAGGCTCGGCGCAAGGCTTTGGCGGACTTGGACTGGCAGGGAGCGCAGGACGAGGCCGTGGCGGAGTCTCCGAGCGAGGCATCGGACTGGCAGACATTGGTAAAAAACGTGTGGCCAAAAAACGTGTGGCGCGCGTACAACCTCGCACAAACTCCGAATCCTACAAAAACCATGGCGTCAACTCGCTCACAAAGACATCGGAAGACAAGCTGTCCACATTCTCAATTGACGTGGATACAG
>CATLTV010000157.1 GCA_950059285.1 uncultured Pseudomonadota bacterium
TTGCTTTGTTTTCCCTCCTTGCTCTCACTCCTTCATCCTTCGTCATCTCTTCGTACACAATCACTTCAACCGCTGTAAAGTCATTCTGTACTGGTTCTGACGTGTCTGAAGAAGTGAGAGCTGTGTCGAAAAATCAGCAGCAGAACAAGGCGCTTGCTTTGATTTTTCTCCTTCATCCTTCATCACCTCTCCGCACACCATCACTTCCACCGCTGTATGAACTCAAGAATAAACACAACATGCATGTTGTGACGAGCAGGAGCATGGAGATATTCAAATATCATCAGTCAGGCATTGTTTCCAATGACGTAGTGTATTTGATGTGAGCAGAAAAAAGGTCAGCACCATTGCTTGTGTGCAATGGTGCTGACCTTTTACATTGTGTAACAGAAGAACACGAATAACCTGATCGTCTGCTGGAGTTTACTCCTCGGATTCTAAAGACTCATCAAAATCCTCGTCTTCAGGATCTTTGATGGCTTCATAGACCTCTTCGCGGTAGATAGCGACGTCTCTGGGAGCAACGATACCGATGCGCACCTGATTACGGCGAATTTCTTTAACCACGATTTCAATGTCATCTCCGATACGGATTGACTCCCCGACCTTCCTGGTGAGGGTAAGCATAACCCCACTCCTTCTTTCTCCCGAACACTGTACCCAACTCCGAGTGTAGGGGAGAAAGGCATGGCGTCAAAAAAACTCTTATTTTCTTGATAAATGCGATCAGAGAGGCCGTTCGCCTTGGGCGAACGGCCTCTCTGATCGCATTTTAAAATTTGTTATTTTGCAATAACTTACACATCAAGCTCATCAAGTTGGTCTGCATTGTTCATAATGAAGTCAAAACGGACTGATGCGTCTTTACCCATGAGATCGGCGATAACCTGGTGTGTGGTGTCGAGATCCTCATCACGAATCACGACCTGGAGGAGGTGACGTTTCTCAGGGTCGAGCGTTGTTTCTTTGAGCGTGCTCGCCATCATTTCACCAAGACCCTTGAAGCGCTGGATGTTCATCTTCTTCTGTCTTTTCCTGCGCTTGAAGTTGTTGGTGAGCTTCTTGAGTTCACGGTCATCCAGGACCCAGTGAGTTTCGTTGCCATAGTCAACGCGATACAGAGGGGGTTGAGCGAGGTAGAGTTTACCTGCGTGGATGAGCTGTCGCATGTAGCGCATAAAGAAGGTGAGGAGCAAGGTGGTGATGTGGTGTCCATCGCTATCAGCATCCATGAGAAGGATCACCTTGTCATAGCGAAGCTTGGTGATGTCGAAGTGATCACCCATGCCACAGCCAAGGGCATCTACAACATCGGTCAATTCCTTGTTGTGAGCGACCTTGTTTGGTGTGGCCTGCTCGGCATTGAGGACTTTACCACGCAGAGGAAGGATCGCCTGAATGCGGCGGTCGCGTCCCTGCTTGGCGTTACCACCGGCAGAGTCACCCTCGACGATAAAGATCTCACATTCCTCAGGAATGCGTGAGGAGCAATCAGCGAGTTTACCAGGGAGGTTGAGTTTACGAGACACAGCACGTTTTCGAGACACGCTCTTTGCAGCAGATCGCGATGCTTTTCGGGCCTTGGCAGCCTGAATGATACGCTGTGCAATGGCGTTGCCCGTGCTTGAGTGTGTATGCAAGTGATGCTCAAGCGCGTGTCTTAACGCGTTGCTCACAGAGCTTCTGACGCCCGGGTTATTGAGCTTTGCCTTGGTTTGCCCCTGATACTGAGGTTCGGTGAGGAAGATACTCACCACAGCCTTGACGCCTTCACGAATATCTTCAGGCGACACACTCAACCCCTTTGGCACACAGTCATGTGTATCAAAGTAGCTGCGAAGTGCCTTGTTCAAGGCATCCTTGAACCCAAGCTCGTGTGTACCACCATCCTCGGTGTGTACGCCGTTTGCGAAGGTGCGAATGTCATCGCGGGTGTCCTCGCTCCACTGAAGCGCGATCTCAATGCGCACAACCTCGTCGTCGAGCTCTTCCTGACGCAAAACAATCGCGTCGGTGTGTACAGGTGCGTTTTTGCTCTCTTGAAGGATGGCATCAAGAAAGTCACAGATGCCCCCTTCATGTTTGAACTCGTGGTAGCTGTCATGTGTCTTGTCTCTGAAGACAATACGCAACCCCTGGTGGAGGTAACTCTTGATCTCCAGATCGCGCGCAATCAATTCAGCGTCAAACTCGGTGTCCTCAAAGATCTGGGGATCGGGCTTGAAGAAGATCTCGGTGCCTGTGCCGCGAGCCACACCCACGATCTCCACACCGCTTGTGACAAGACCTCGCGCAAAACGCTGCTCGTGGAGCTTGCCGTTGCGTCGTACACGGGCGATGAGCTGCTCGCTGAGCGCGTTCACCACACTGGAACCCACACCGTGCAAACCGCCTGATGTCTTGTAGTTTGATTCGTTAAACTTACCACCTGCATGCAATGTCGTCAGGATGAGCTCAAGCGCGCTCTTGCCCTCTTCCTTGTGCATGTCCACGGGGATACCACGACCATTGTCACCCACGGACATGGAACAACCATCCTCGTGGAGTGTCACCTCGATCGTGCTGGCGTGACCGTTAATCGCTTCATCGACCGCGTTATCCACGATCTCCCACAAGAGGTGGTGGAGGCCCGCCTTACCCGTGCCCCCAATGTACATGCCTGGTCGCTTGCGTACAGGCTCCAGGTCACGCAGGACTGTAATGTCATCTGCTGTGTAGTTTGTTGCTGCTGCCATCCTTGACTCCAACGTATCTATACTGCTCATTCGTTCACCATACCTTCAACAAACCTATCAGACTGTTCCCTGTCCTGCAATAAAAACTGAACACTTTTTCAGCACCACTAAAATACTGAACACTGTCCTTACTTCATCTCCTTATCAAGCATCTTCATCCACTTGATAAGCTCATGTGCTGTACCATCATTCAACTGTCTTGGCCAAAAACCAATGTGGGCACTGTAACCTTATAAACCTGACACACAATCACGCCAAGCATCGGAGCACTCTTCTTAACTTGTCTCCAACACATCACCACAACACCTTTACACAAACCCACACAGTGTGATGAGGTAAACATCAACAAATTAAACGACTAAGACTCCTCTCAATCACCAAAACATGTACCATAAATTCGCAGCATTGACCATCGACAACCACCGCCAAATCAGCGCTCAAATTGACACCCTGCACCTCAATGAGCTAAACCTCTTGCCCTGTACCTTTCCTCGATTTCTCCCTCATGAACATCACATAAGGATTATCAACTACCATGACTAACTCTGCACAAGATCTGGCGATTAACGCCATTCGTACCCTCTCCATGGACGCCGTTCAGCTCGCTAACTCTGGACACCCTGGCGCTCCCATGGGACTTGCTGCTGTCGCCTATACCCTCTTTGCCAAGCATATGCACTTTGATGCAAAGGACCCCGAGTGGGCCAACCGCGACCGCTTTGTCCTCTCCAATGGACACGCCTCCATGCTCCTTTACTCCCTGCTCCACCTGATTGGCGTCAAGGAACTTGACCTCGATGAGATCAAGAAATTCCGCCAGTGGGGCTCGCTTACTCCTGGACACCCCGAAGCAGAACTTACCCCAGGCGTTGAAGTCACCACAGGCCCCCTGGGCCAGGGTATCTCCACAAGCGTGGGCCTCGCCATGGCCGAAGCTCAACTTCACGCACGCTTTGATGGCATGATCGACCACTACACCTACGTGATCTGCTCCGATGGCGACCTCATGGAAGGTATTAGCCACGAAGCAGCATCACTCGCAGGTCACCTCGGCCTTGGTAAACTCGTCGTCCTCTATGATGACAACGAAATCACCATCGATGGCCGCACCGATGTCAGCTTCACCGAGGATGTCCTCAAACGCTTTGAAGCCTATGGCTGGCACACAGACCGCGTTACAGATGGTAACGATGTCGACGCCATTGATGCTGCAATCACTGCCGCCAAATCCCAGACCGACAAACCAAGCCTCATCGCCGTGCGCACTGTCATCGGATTTGGCTCACCCAACAAGGCTGACCACTCCAAGAGCCATGGATCTCCCCTTGGCGATGATGAGATCCTCCTGACCAAGGAAGCTCTCGGTTGGCCCTACACCGAACCCTTCACCGTCCCTCAGGAAGCCTACGACGCCTTCAATGACCTCGCCACACGCTCCCAGGAAGCACACGCCTCATGGGATGCCAAACTTGGCGAATACAATGCGTCAAACCTCGAGAAACACACAGAATTGACCCGTCGACTCTCGGGTGCACTCCCAGAAGGCTGGAAAGAAAAGCTCCCCTCATTTGCCCCCGACGCCAAAGGGCTCGCCACACGCGCATCCTCTGGCAAAGTCATCCAAAAAATC
Source organism: uncultured Pseudomonadota bacterium (assembly GCA_950059285.1). Taxonomy (GTDB): domain Bacteria; phylum Myxococcota_A; class Bradymonadia; order Bradymonadales; family Bradymonadaceae; genus CATLTV01. The sequence goes on from CATLTV010000157.1 coordinate 4,366, forward strand.
TACGAAGCGCTCCCCGAACTCGTCGGTGGTAGCGCTGACCTCGCAGGCTCTAACAAGACATTCCACAAGGAATTTGGCATCTTTACACATGACCAGCGCGATGCTCAAAACGTCCACTTTGGTGTGCGTGAACACGGTATGGCTGCCGCTGCAAATGGTATGTGCCTTCATGGCGGCGTGCGCGGCTTTGGCGCAACATTCCTCGTCTTCTCCGATTACATGCGCCCTGCTCTCAGGCTCGCTGCGTTGATGCACACGCCTCAACTCATGGTCTTCACCCACGACTCCATCGGTCTTGGTGAAGATGGCCCCACACACCAACCTGTGGAGCACCTCATGAGCTTGCGTGCCATGCCCAACTACTTTGTCTTCCGCCCTGCCGATGCAAACGAAGTCACCGAAAGCTGGATCGCAGCGATCGAACGTATCAATGGCCCAAGCTGCCTTGTCCTCACACGACAAAATGTACCCACCTATGATCGCGAAAAACTCTCCACCAAGGGAGACGCATCTCGTGGCGGTTACATCCTCTCTGAAAACCCCGCAGGCAAGGAGACTCCCGATGCAATCATCCTCGCCACTGGCAGCGAGGTCGCCATCGCCATCGAAGCACAAAAAACCCTGCTTGAAACACACAATATCTCGGCACGCGTTGTCAGCATTCCTTGCTGGAAACTCTTCCTCGCACAAGATGACGAATGGCAGTCCGAGGTCATTCCTGACGCGGTCACCGCTCGCGTCTCCATCGAGGCAGGTACAACCTTTGGCTGGCAACAGTTCACAGGATCAAAAGGCATCAGCATCGGCCTTGACCGATTTGGCGCAAGCGCTCCCTTTGAAGAGCTCTACGCTCAATTTGGACTCACCTCCGAAAACGTCACAGACAAGGTTGTTTCACTCGTGAAATAAATTCTAAACCCCTGTCGATAAAACGCGGGCCAAAAAGAGGGCGGCCATTTGACAAGTCAAATGGCCGCCCTCTTTTTGGCCCGCGTTTTATCTCTTACTCGTCACTCCAACGCTTCTGACTGCGCCAATTTCCCCACAAAAAATAACGCAGGCACAATGTGCAACATCACAGCAAATACAAACATTAAATCAGATGCTGCCAGCTCATATAACTTCTGATCTGACCTCAGCGCACCAAATACAATCTGTACCATCAATGCAAGCCCCTTGAAGTGCATCACCCACAACACGATGTACATCACACGCTGCCATGAATAGCGCCTGGACCTGTTCATCAACGCCACCACAACCAACCACAACACAAACGCATACTTGAAGTACGTCATCACGCTCGCGACGGCGGCCACCTCGCTTTCATACTTCAAAAAAGTCAGATACTTGAACGTAAAGTTAAAGTCCACATTCTCAAAAAAGAACCCCTCCAACATCGCCCAACCCATCATCAACAAGCTGGCACCGCCCCAGAAGCCAAGCTGCTGCTCTCTCAACACGTCCGAGCGCTCAAGCGCAAACATTCGACCAAAATCCCCCTCCAACCTGAGCACCAAAGAAACACCGAGCGCCACGCACAGTACGCCCACAGCCGTACCCACACCAAGCCCTCCAAACGCCACACTGTATAGCCCCACAAGCGCTACATTGCTCGCAGCCAACGCGCGCCATTTCTTGCCACGCATACTCCAGACAAACACAACGCCCAACACCACAAACATCGGCCACGCAAACTCGGGATGTTGCAAGGTCAGCCACCTCTTGAGCTTGAACTCCCAGATCCAGCTTGACCCCCTTTGCCATAGCAACATCGCCGCCACGCATATACTCAGCGCCACGGTCGCAATGACAGATGGCTCCTTACTCAACACCTTGAAAAAGCCCCCTAATTTGGAGCGCTTTTCCCACGCAAGGTGTAGCACATACAATGCAAATCCAATGATTGCGCCCTGCACAATATTTCGACCAAACTGGTAGTAATACACACCACCAGGCAGCGCAAAAAGACCCACGCTGCCGAGCATCCCCACGAGCCCTTTGCTCCAACGTCCTGAATACACTCTGGACAGCATCACTCCACACCCGATCATCCCCAAAAAGAAGATCGGCACCTGAATGATAAACTCACCAACACTATGGAAGTAGTCTCTCCACGCGCCCCCCAACAAGGCCACACCCATGGCCATCGCCAGCACCACACTCATGCTTAACACAAAGCGACCAATACGCCTCAACGGACACACCGAACAGGCATACACCGCTGCACAAAACAGGAACACATCCACGCCCGTCATCGCCCACAGCGGCAACACCTTGCTCAAAAACGCAAACACACCCACAAATGCGGTCATCCACACAGTCGCACGTAATGGCGTCGCAGGAAGATCCTCGGGGTCTTGCCAGAACACCCAGAAATACATCAACCAGAGGAAATAGAGGATCAACAGAGGTACCCACCGTGCAAGCTCCACCCATGGCGCAAGCGCAAGCTTGGCGTGTTTGTCCGCAAGAAGCGCCTGAATGGTATCACCTGTATAGTTTGCCTCTCGCAACATCTCCACCTGAGATGCGACAAACCTTTTTATATACTCATCTTTTATCGAATCACTAGCCCCATCTCCCAGCGCCAAATATCGCCCCTCATACTCAAGATGAAGTGGTGTTTGTGCTGCAACAGCAAGCAAGTATGAGATCTCAGTCTGGTTCAAGGTCCTGGGGGAGCGCGCGAGCAAGGGCTCAAGCGTGGGGCTCTTTGCCATGAGCACAGAATGCTTGGTGTGATGACCTTTCTCATTGTGTCCATGATCACCTGTGATGATCAGGTGATCCTCTGGGCCAATCGCTTCGATCAATGGTTTGAGCGCGCGGTCAACCTCTTCAAAGTGATGTATATACTCTGGATGTCCAGGATTCTTGCGGTGAGCCGCCTTATCTGTGCCGATCATATGCAAGATGATCAGGTCGGTATCAGGTTGCTCAATCCACGCCACACCTCGACGAATAAGCTCGAGATCATGCTCAAGATGTGAGCCTTCCCATTGCTCCACATTGATCGACTCGGTGGCCATGTGACCATACAACGAGTCCAGCGTGTAATCGCTGATCATATGAAGCGCACGCCCTGTCTGATGCGCCGCGCCCGGCAAGCTCTTACTTGTGCCCTGTGTCCCTGTGAAGTTATGGAGCCTTGCCACAAATGGGCTCTGACGTCCTTCGAGCATGGTCTGAATGCAGACCAGCGTAAAGTTTGCAGCACACGTATCAACCTCCTTGAACGCGTGCTCCGCACGCATCTTTCTGAGGTTTGGCATATGTGCCTCAAGCGTGGCTTCTCTTAGAGAATCCACGATCACCAACACAGTCTTTCCTTGCGTTGACGCACCCATCTCCACAGAAGACGATGGCACGTGCGCATCACTGCGATCTGTTTTTGACGAAAAAAGCATGGGCGATGCCACAATCATGACCAGCACAACCCATGGCACAAGAAGCAAACCCATCACCCTGAATGTTCGCGACGACATAAAACAACCTAACCTGTTGAAAAACATAAGAAGCTAAAAATACCTGCCAGTTTTTTAGCCCCTCTACACAAGTAGGTTTTATGTCAAAAGTCAAACCTTGCGCGTCACATTTTGAAACAAATCCACATATCCAATTTAATTCACAACAAATCAAACAAGTTAGCTTGTCGCACTTTTTGTGCAGTGCTAAACTATGAAGTGTGTTGAACACATCCTATGACATGGTTGAATTTATGGAGGAGTAATGAATTTTGTACGCACATGGCACACATATACAGCCCTTGCGCTGGGAATAATCACACTTGCAGTTATCAGCACGTCCCCCAACACATCCGAAGCAAGGTGTTTTGTTCAAAAACGAGACTGTGAGTGTGGAAGAGCTGTAAAGCCCACTCCTCCAAAGCAACTAAAGCTCAATTTCGAGTTCGCACACCCCAGCACCGTCGCTCAAATTCAGGAAGAGCGCCGACGCCGTACTCTCGAATCAAATCATCAACAATGTCTCGATGATGAAGCCATTGGCGTGGACTACTCCCTCCACATGAGCACCACATCCACCACACCCGATCCGCTCGCCACAACCCTGAAAGACTCCCCCATTCAACTCATCCACCCACGGTCCAAACTGGCACGGGATCTTGAGTTAGCCTGCCACCCTAACAAAGTCACAATCCAAAGCATTCAGGATGCGCGTAATGCAAGGCTGGCACAACAACGCCAAAAACACCGCATAAAGAAATACAAAACCCTCATCGCAGGCCGCCGCGACTAAACACCACTGTTCCTGGCACAAAGAGTCAAGGGAGGGCGCGATTAAAAACCGCGCCCTCCCTTGACTCTTCTTTTTATCCACCCAAATTCCCTCCGATCCACACTGCAAGGTTGCCTGTACTTGCACCTTTTTGATAATCGTCGTATCACAGCACTACAGGGTGTTGCCACATATGCCTGTCAACTCAACCCTGTATCGCCTTGCTTTTTAAATACAATTTACTCTCATCGCATCGAGATCTTCCATGTTTGGGATGTCATTCTCAGAGATCGCCATTATCGCCATCGTCGCGCTGGTTATCCTCGGGCCTGAAAAGCTCCCCGAGGTCGCGCGTACTGCAGGTAAATTCTTGCGCCAGGTTCGACAGCTAAGCACCACCTTTCGTGACACGATCATGATGGAAGCCGAACTGCACGAAGAAAAACAACGCAAGAAAAACCCTGCCTCCACACCCACTGCACACAGCGCCACGGCGGCAAAAGCAGCCCTCGCTCCTGCCACACAAAAGGTCATTCAGGATCACGGCTTTGATGATTATGACGGCCCACTTGACCAGCTTGATGACGACTTCTTCGACTTCCGTCCCCCTGATGAACATGACGCTCTGGTCCACGATGTAGACCTTGAATATGCTCAAATGAGTGACCCGTTTGCGACCAAAGAAGTCGAGCTTCCTGAACAACTTCCAGGGCAACAACAACCCGACGATCACCACAAGGCCCACCTCGCCAATCCTTTTGATGTGCACCTCGTGGAACGCAAGGATGTTGCCCTCCCTGCCACCTCAGGAGCTAGCTCATGAGTCAGGTCGATGAACCACAAGATCCCTCCGAGCAAGACATCTCTGGAGAGATGACCCTCTTTGAACACCTCGCGGAGCTACGCCGACGCCTGATCATCTCGATCATTGCCATTGTCGTCGGCGCTGTCATCGCCTGGTCTTTTCGTAATGAACTGTTCCTGGTCATCCTGCAACCTCTCAAGGACGCTGCGCCCAATGCAAAAATGGCCAACGTCCACTACAAGGATCTCACGGAACCTTTCTTTGTCCTGTTGAAGACCTCTGTCACCGCAGGTGTCTTCATTGGACTCCCTGTCATCCTCTGGCAAATCTGGGGCTTTATCGCGCCAGGACTGTACAAACACGAGCGACGCATCGCCGTACCATTTGTCTTCCTCGCCACGATCTTCTTCCTCATTGGCGCAAGCTTTTGCTACTTCTTCGTCATGCCTTACGGCTTTGCGTTCCTGTTTGCGTTCAGTGATCCTGTATCCACGCCCAACATCATGATGCAGGAACACTACAACTTCGCACTACGCTTGCTGCTCGCCTTTGGCGTCGTCTTTGAAATGCCTGTAGTCGCCATGTTCCTCTCGGCTATCGGATTGATCACACACCGCACGCTCATCAAATACTGGCGCTACTCGGTGATCGCTGCCTTTGTCTTCGCCGCGCTGCTCACACCACCTGATGTAGGCACCCAGATGGCAATGGCCGTTCCACTGGTCATCCTCTACGGCGTTTCAATCCTCGTTGCCTGGTTCTTCACCAGTCGACGAGAAAAGAAAGCACTGAAAGAATCCTGAAGAAAAAAGCGAGGAGTTGGCTAGCCAACTCCTCGCTTTTTTTTCACACATCTCTTTTTAAAACAAAGAAGATACGCACACATCTCTGCATGCTCAAGGTTGACGACTTTGGCAAAAAATGTTGATATGTAAACGGAGTTCGCTCCAAACAAATGTATGTATGTTAATGTAATTCAAACATGCAGGAGTTGTGTGTATGCATGGTTCATCAATCCAATGCCAATTGTCTCTTTGTATCCTCGCCACAGTCTCGGCTCTGTCCCTGTCAGCTTGCTCACATGCAACAGAACGATCCCACAACGCCAGTCGAACCTGACGAGCCTGAACAACCTGTTGATCCTGTTGAACCCGATGAACCAGAACAGCCTGCTGATCCCGTTGACCCAGGCGCAGACGAGCCCGACGAACCCGAGCAACCCGCAACACCTGTCGATCCTCCCGCAACAGAAAGCGATGTCTACGCTCGCATCGGCGCTCCAATAGCATTTGATGATGGTAGTGGCTTTGGCCTCCTCCTCCCCCTGACCGAATCGGGCACATTCTCCGAACTACAGCTCGACATGGAGATTCAACATGCTCGCCCAGAAGAGATCATGATCATCATGCACATGCCCGATGGCACACGCCTGATTCTTGATGAGGCATGGAGCAACTCCTCCACCTACCGCTCTTACATCATCCCCAACTTCTGGGGACTTGATGTCAGCGGTGATTGGATCTTTGAATTCCATGATGTTTCACGTGGAAACACAGGCTACCTCCAGAACTTTGAGCTGACCTGGGTGCGATAACACACAAGGTCCACCACTCCAGACAAAAAAGAGGGCGCACGACTTTGCAGTCGTGCGCCCTCTTTTTTGTTTTCAAAACATCTGGCTGTACACTACATAAAGAAAGCTTTGTTCAGAAAAAGTTTACCCATCTCACAACCTCCCCCGTATAGAGTGATGTTCACTGCCAAGAGGAGGATTCGTCAGGCCAAAGAACCCAATCAAGTACGACGACTTATGGACACACACAACCTTGAGCTTTGCGGTCATCCCGAGCGCATTAAAGCATTCCAACGCGGCGATCGAGAGCTGTTAGGTTCGCTTTATCAACACTACCGCAAGGATGTGCATAAGGTCCTCACACACGGGTTCACCTTCTCAAGCAGCGGCAAAACAATTCGGTTTCAGGGGTTTCAAGACCCATTTAAAAGTCAAGAAGTGCTTCAAGAGTGCTTCCTGCGCGCCTTCAAGGACAGCGCTCGCCAAAGCTACAACCCCTCCAAGCCTTGGCGGCCCTACTTGATGGCCATCGTGAGAAGTCAGGTGATCGATTACTTTCGCAAACAAACCACTGAACAACGCTACTTTGTCGCGTTGCAAGACGCTGTGTCTGGTGCAGAACACGAACATGATGCGCTTGAACGCATCCAACAAGAATCCAACGCAGGTGCGCTCTCACCTGATGAGGTGGCACTTCGTGGCAAGGTCCAACAGGCCCTTGATACCTTCTTCAAGACGCTCTCATCTGATGAATTGCTCCTGGTCCATGAACACCTTCTTGGTGACCTCTCACAGGCTCAGTTCGCACAAAAAACCAACCTCTCTCGTAATGATATAAGAAAACAAATCAAGACCTTGCGCGAAAAACTTCTGCGCCATCTCAAAAGCGAAAACCTCATCGCATCACTTGATATTCAGGACCTCCTCCAACACCTCATCCTGTTTATGATTCATAAAGGAGGAGCACCATGAGCAAACACAAAGACACCCAACCCAAAGACCTGCTCGCCCAGCTCTTCCTTGAGCAGGAGCTTGACTCCCCCAAGGAAGCCGCTCGCCTCTATGAAGCACTCCAGCACAACACATCGCTTCAGCGCGAATACAACACGCTGGCGCTCGCATCACGTCAACTTGAATCCCCCCAAGGTGATGACCTCTCCATGAGCACCATGGAAGAACACTTTGGCGAACTCAGCTTCATGCATGCGCTCGACCAACAACTCGCTGAAGAAGAACACCACTCTACACCTGATAACGTGGTGCATATCTCGTTCTTCAAAAAATACTCGCAACATATCGCTGTGGCAGCTCTTTTACTGACCACACTTGGCGCATCTCTTGTGTGGACTACTCAAAATCCTGAAATTCCTACCGATCAAGATACGTTCTCTCCACGAGGCGACATCCTGAACACCACACACTATATGGTGCATGATGTCACACATGCTCATGAGCTGGAGGTATTTTGTATCTCACAAGAGCAAGGCAAAAAATCGATCACTAGCCTGAAGAAAGCTCCTCTTGGCCTCCTTTCGTGTGCACAAGAGTCAGACGTTCAATTTGCCTATAACTCCTCTCAAATCAATCCTAATTACCTTGAGTACCTCGCCATTTTTGGCGTCGATAGCGCAGGAAAACTCCTGTGGTACGGACCATCACCTGTACAACAGAAACCGCACAAAATTCTCCCCTCAGCCAGTACCACGCTACTGCCACCTGCCATCGCGCTCAACGTCAATCATAATCCTGGCACCATCCGCGTTTATGGCATCTTTTCACAATCACCCCTGACATATGATATCCTGAATAAGATGCTCATGAAGATCCCAAAAGATGCGCTTTATAATGATCCTCAGAGCCTCTCTCCCACGCTGCGCCAGCTTGACCAGACCACACACGCGGTCTCGCTCACCTTCGATGTCATCGAGGTACCACTGCCATGAATTACTTATCTTCACATCGCAACCTCGTTGTTATTTTTACACTCACCATGCTTGCGACATGGCTCATGCCTCACACCAGCGAGGCTAAAACAAAAGCAAATTCAAAAACATACGCACTCATCATCGCAAACAACGGAAGCGTCAACAAGGGCGTAAAACCCCTGCGCTACGCCGATGATGATGGAGCACGTTACCACGAAACGTTCTCACACCTCGCGGATCAAACCACCCTGCTCACGGTCCTTGATAGTGAGAGTCAGGCGATCTTTCCTTCGCTTGTGGACAAGACCAAGCCACCCACACGACGTGAGCTTGCCAAACAGCTTGAATCGCTGAAAACACAGATCCAGCGCGACAAGAAGGCAGGCAAACATGTCGAGATCTACCTCGTCTTTACAGGACATGGTCACATCGATCCTGACACAAAAGAAGGCTACCTCAGCCTTGTCGATGGCAAACTCACACGCAAACAACTGTACCGCGATGTGATCGCTCCTCTTGATGCAGATTACACACACCTCATCATCGATGCTTGCCATGCCTACTTCATGGTGCAAAGTCGCGGCGATCAAGGTGATGAATGGACCGATGATCGCAGCACACGACACCACGACGAAGATCTACTTGCCTACGTGCAACAGGAACAATCCTCGCAACACGATGTGCCAGATATCTCATCGATGAGCACTCTTGGCGTGATTCTCTCCACATCGGGCACCGCAGAGGTACACGAGTGGAGCAAGCTGCGTGCAGGTGTCTTTAGCCATCAGCTTCGCAGCGCGTTACTTGGTGGCGCTGACGTCGATCAGGACGGCGACATCACCTACCTTGAAATTGAGGCATTTCTTGCTGCCGCAAACGCAAGCGTCACCAACCCCAAGGCCAGGATCAACGTCTTTGCACGACCTCCTGCACAGGACCAAAATCACGCCCTGTTAAGCCTTTCAGATTACAAAAATGCGTCATTGCTTGAACTCCCACAGGAACAGGCTCGCTATGTCATTGAGGACGGGCGAGGATTGCGTTATGCGGATATCAACAAGGCGCAGGATGTGTCGTCGTCAATTGTGTTGTTGGAGCATGACAATGAACCAGCCACATACTACCTGATGCGAGACGAACAAGAGCAGGCAAAACTACAGCTTGAACAACCTGCATCAACCATCACAGGTAACTCCTTGAGCTTTGCGCAGCTCGACACCACAGCACGCTCAAGCGTCGAGGAATCTTTCCGTTCAGAGCTGTTTGACACCCCCTTTGGAGCAGGCTTTTACAAGGGATACATCGCCAGTCGTGCACGCTACGAAACCCTGATCAGCACACAGAAAAACGCGCGTCAGGTCGCCATGCTCAACCAGGAACAACCCCAGTGGAACGTGGCTCCAGAGCTTGGTTATACCCTGAGCGGCTCGATTGGACGGGAGATCTTCAACGCCCAGTCAGCACAACATAACCTCTCGTTTGTACTTGGGTTTCAAGCCCCCTCACAGCTCACTATTGGACCGTTTGTAGGATACGGTTTCTCGTCCTACACACGCGACGAAGGCAGCGCCCAGATTCACCGCATCGCGCTCGGCGCAGATGTTGGTTACATGCTGTCCAATGAACATAATTTCTTCATACACCCACGCGTGAGAGTCGCACCACAGGTGGTCCTCATCCGCGACAAATCGCTGTGCTCAAGCACAGGGACATGCGCTGATCCCACAGGTTTTCGAGGAGAGCTGATGCTCTCCCTTGGCAAGCGTGGTGATGCAAGCCGCATCGTGTCTGCAATGCAGCTTGACCTTGGTTTGAGCATGGATGTGTTCTCTCAGGCTGGAATCACACAAAACCAGGAGACAATCTACCCCTCCCCTGTCGCTGGATTTAGCTTTATTTTTTAGTCAGCCACACAACATCTCCAAACGGACTGACGATAACAGAGAGCGAGATAAAATCCCTTGAATTCAAGGGCTTTTATCTCGCTCTCTCGCGTTCAAGGAGGATATGGGGGCGACCTTTGGCTAGCCAAAGGTCGCCCCCATATCCTCCTTGAACCGCGCCTTAATCGTGAACACAAAACACCACAACAAGGGGACACCATCATGCACTATAAAGCATTGATTTTTATACATCTTATCATCATTCACATGATCACACTCACAGGTTGCCTTGAACCATCACCATCCTATGCGCTCTCAAAACCTGACAGACATAAACCTCCCGAACAAAGTGTTTCAACAAAAGACGCACCAGGCATCTCACAGCCTGACGCCCATGAAACAGAGTCAAAAGCACCCAAAACCACCAAGGAGACATCAAAGCCAGAGACACAACCTGAAGACGTCGCGCTCAAGGAGGAGCCTCGTAGTAAAAACCTTCAAGGACACATCAACATCAACACGGCGTCCCCGCAGGAGCTTCAACTCTTGCCTCGGATAGGGAAATCGATCAGTCAACGCATCGTAGATTATCGACAAAAGCGACCGTTCAAGCGGGTCACTCAGCTTAAACGGGTCAAGGGTATTGGCCCAACGACCTACAAGAATATCGCGATTCATCTCTGCGTGGACTGTAAAACCACGTTACGACAGGCAAAGTAACAAATCAGAGGCGATCCCAGGCGAGCGG
>CATLTV010000158.1 GCA_950059285.1 uncultured Pseudomonadota bacterium
TTGTGCAGATCTCGATGTGGCCAGGTGACGAGCCTTATCCCTTATAAAATCGGCAGACTGGTTCTCACGCCGCTGTAACAACTCGCTGCGCCAACTCTCCCAGTAACGTCTATCCATGCTCACACAACACAAGCAATGTGCGCATAAAACCCTCCACCAATCCTCTTATACTCTGCACTATCCTATAGCACTTGATTCATTTGGTTTTAATTACTCAATAACGTATGTGGCCCCTGATGCGTTGAGTTTATTACAACGTAGATGCTTTTGATAACGCTTGATCGTGAGCATGTGCGGATCATCCAATGCCACGGCGAGCTTGAATTCAGCACATGCCCTCTGTTTATCGCCCTTTTGTTTGTACGCAATTCCAAGCAACCTGTGGCAGGGCATCTCTCCCTGTGCTACCCCCTCCTGGCACAACATTAATGCCTGCTCAACCTCACCGTTAATCAACGCCTTATTTGCTTTCTCAAAGTAAACGCCTGTTTGCTCCTTCTCCACAGATGTAGTACGCGCAATCCCACCTCCCTGTGACGTGGCATCGCAGCCGAACAAACATAACATTGTACCTAAAAAAGCACCTACACATTTAAACTTTTCTCTCATGATAACTTTACACATCTAAATCACGTTCTCCCAGGAAAGTTCTGTCTTACCACCAAGACGAAGACGTCTAAACATTAAATCAAATAGGAGCAAGGCGAGTGCGGCCATAACAAACAAAGGCCAGAGCTCCTTCCTGTACTTGACCTCCTCTCCCATCGCGTCAAACAAGGCGCTGTCCTCGGGATTGGTCTGCCCATGACCAATGTCCGCGGCGCGACGCATTACCTCACGGTTTGGCTCTGTAAACAGATACTCCTGAGGATAGGGATAGGAAATCGTCCCCAGACTTACCGCAATCGTATCGCCATTCTGGTCATGTTGTGCCTTGAGGTTATAAGAACCATATTCCTTCAACGGTGTACGTGCCTCATAACGACCCGGCGCAGTCTGACGAAGCTTGAGTGTTTCCTTTTTACCTGACGGTGTAGAGAGCGTCACGGCGCTCTCAAGATCGTTGATAAACAAGTCCTGATCATCGATCGCGTCCACCACAATATGGGCCTCGCCCTGCTCCACTGATGTGCGCATTGCCAACGTGTCACGATCATCACTACGCATCGTGTCGCGAATTAACTGGGCCCAGAACTTTGCATATCCAGGCCAGCGAATCCATTCCACGGCCCACCTGTTCTTCAAATCTGATGTAAACGCCACGCTCTTACCAAGACCATACCTCCACCTTGCAAGAACAGGCTCATCTGTATCCGAAACGAGGATCACCTCCGCCGCATCTTTTGGCTTTGTAGACACATAACCAAGCAAGTACGGTGCACTCCCCCATGGAATACCCTTGATTGCCTGCGCTTGCTTGGCAACCTGCGGTCTAAATGGCTCCTCCACCAATGATGTCTTGGCGACCGTGTTGGTCTCCTTCATAAAGATACGAGGCATGTTGTACGGGTCATTGGTGTAATAATAACGCCCTCCTCCGCCCTCAGCGATGCGTCGAAGCATGGTCGTGTCTGACTGAGAGCCCACTGCCACTGTGGAGACGGTCATGTTCTCCAACCTCATCAAGGGAAGCAGTTCGGAGAAGATATTCTTGCGCTCCGAGTTACCATCCGACAAAAGAATCATGTGTTTCAAACGTGCGGGCGTCACAAAGAGCTGCTCATAACCTGCATTGACAGCACCCGCAATGTTTGTACCGCCCGATGCTTGCAAGCGGCCTATGTCGGACAAAATGCGCACGCGGTTATTGGCAGATTGCATACGTACAAGGGTCTGCACGCCATCATCAAAAGCCAACACCCCCACCTTATCATTGCTCTTGAGCACTTCCACTGCGCTCTTTGCTGCTTCCTTTGCCAACTCAATACGGTCGCCACCCATCGAGCCAGACTTGTCAATCACGAGCACCAACGCAAGGCTTGGCTTTTGACGTTGCTTCTTGGGCTCAAACTTCACGGGAAGCATCTTCTCCATCAGAGTATTCTTGTACCCGCCAGGACCAAAAGAACCCTCGCCGCCAGCCATAATAAATCCACCACCCAACTCTCGAATGTATTGTGACAACAGGCGCATCTGATTATCACTTACATCGATTGCAGAGACGTCACTCATCAAAATCAGGTCAAACCCTTCCATATCCTTCAGTGATGTGGGCATCCCCTGTGCACTACGAACCTCAAGCTCAAACTCCTGATTCTTGAGCGCCCGTTGCAAATAATGCCGCGCTCGCGACTCGCCCTCAAGATACAATATACGCGGCTTCCCCCTGACGTTTGCAGAGTACACAAAGGTGTTGTTGGGCTTGAAATAATCCTCACCATCCACCTTCATCTCAACCTTGAATTCACGGAAGCCAGGCTCGAAGACCTCCGTCTTGAACTGAACCTCATTCATGCCTGGCTTGAGGTCCACAGTCTGTGTACCGCTCTTGAAATCGTTCTGCCACAAGGTCAATGTCGCCTTGTTTTCATGCGTCGAAAAGACGCGAGTCACAAGCACAAACGGCTCGCCTAATTTAAGCTCATCAGGAAGCTCCACGCTGCGCACAAGAACCTCCTTTCGGGGCTCAAACTCAATCTCCTTGTTGTAGATCTTGATGCCATATGCCTCAGCACGATAAGACTCACCAACAAGATCTCCTCGTGTCATGTTGCCATCCGAGATGAGCACGATACGCTTGAGGTGATCCTGCGGAAAGAGCCCATAAGACATTCGAATTGCAGAGGAAATATCTGTGGTCAACCCATCCTGTTCGGCGCTCTCACCCTGCGGGCGATCAAGAGCCTTGATGGTGCCATCTTCCTCAAGCTTGATCTCGTAAGGATTCTTTGCAAACGCAATGACCTTGACCTGGTCTCGCTCAGACTTTGCCTTGCTTGCCTGATTAATATAATCACGGGCCTTGAGAAGCACCTCGTTGGGTACAGATGCAGATGTATCTACAATAAAAATCGTGGCAATGCGCGATTCAAAACTGGTGAGCACAACCTGTACAAGAGCACCAATGATGCACGCAAACAAAGCCATGCGAAGCACGACGTTGATGATGCGCTGTACAGGTGGAAGGTCGGACAAGGAGAAGCGCTGAATCGCGATAAAGATCGGAAGCAACACCACGAGGCCAAAAAAGCGTGGTGCCAGAATCTCGCCCTCTCTACCTGCGTAGTTGAAGGTCAACATCTCAGCATCAGGAATGAGGATGTACTGCGTAAAAGCATACGCTAACCCAGCAAATGACGCCGCAATAAAAAGCCAAAAGAGGAATCCTGGTAGATGTTTACGTAAGGAAATCAAACCGTCCACCTCCTGTTGTATGTGACCCACTCAAGTAAGAGCATCCCCAACACTGCAAGCAGCGCCCAGATCCAGAGTTCCTTGCGGTCAAAGAAAAGAGAACTGCTGTCTTGCACCACACTCTTGTCAGGCAATGCAATCTCGGAAGGTGCAATTTTAGACTCCTCGGGATCGCTCAAATTAGCAGCAATCAACTGCTGATCCGATGCGGTCTTGACCTCGTAAAAGCCAACCTGATTCCCATACACAAGCGCCCTGTTATTATAAATGGGCACCTTGCGCGTATGACCATCAGGCTCTGTCACCGTGGCCTCTCCCTCCTGCTCCGACACCTTGACGCTCCAGGTCTCACCTGTTGAAAAATTCTGAATCAAGTCAGAATCATCAAGTTGAAAGTAGTCCACGAGGTTGATCATCAGCACAGGAAATGCAACGCGTAACGGAAGGTCAGAGTTACGGATATCAAAGGCAATGGCGACCATGCGTCGCCCTGGCTCATCACGTGTCACGATGATTGGAGCGCCCATCGCCGAAGCTACCACCGAATCCTTACGATCAAGGCGAAGCTTGCTTGCATAACCAATGTTAATGTCTCGCATACCAATCCAACGCATGAGTGGATGGCTCTTCTTGTAGGTCGTAATAATAGGGTCTTTGTACGCGCCCGACACCTCCCAGGGAGAGTTCTCACCTGAAGGATCGACAAATACAAAGTGTCCCTGTTCTGAAAGGTTATCTGGAATGACGCGGTCTACAAACACCACATCGTACTGGCCTTCACCATGCTTCTGCGGGTCATAGGCATCGGGAGTCACCTTGTCGAGGTCGATGTTGTGATTGAGCAACAAGGTTCCCTCAAGATAGAGGTTTCCAGGTGATACAAGCAAAACCCTGGACTTTTCCACAGGTGGAAGCAGCGCATATGCCCTGTCATCCAGAGGAAATACATCGCGCGCATCGCTGGTCAAGACCTTGACGCGAGCCTCCAAGCGCTCACCACTGACGGCCTGTGCAGGGAAAAACTCCTGCAAAGTGCCGCTCGCCTTGATGGTCTTGAGCTTGCGGTCCACTTGACGTCCATCAGCCCAAATTTGCAGCTCCACCTCAATGTCACGCTCAAATAAATTTTGAAGCCCCACAAAAAGCTCGTAATCAAGCTTGTTGGCAAGGTATCTACGCACGCTAAATGCAGTGATCGCAATATTGCCAGCGCTCTCCCCCAACTTGAGGTGCCTGACCGTGGTGTTCTCATCAAAAGACACATCATCCATCATTGCCTTGTCAAAGCTTGCACCATCACTGAGTACAATGAGCTCACCGCGTTTCTTGTCTCGCAATGAGTCTGCTGCAAACTGCAACGCATCGGTGTATTTGGTGCCCGACGCAGATACCTTGAGGTTTCTGATCGGCGTTTCCAACAAACTCGCTTCATTGACAAATGGAGAGAGCGGCTGGAGCTGGTCGTTGAAATTAACCAGCATAATCTGATCCTCGGCACCAATAGTCTCAAGGATCTGAAGTGCTTTTTGCTTTGCCACATCGAGACGATCCGCACCTCCACTGACATCTGTGGATGCCATGGAGGCGGATGAATCAATCAAAAGCACCAGATGACGTCCATCCACAACCTCACCCTCGGGGTGAGGATCGGCCAGAGCAAAGATAAGCGCCAGCGACATCATGATGAGGATGAGCCAGGATAGAACCCTGCGAAGGACCTTCCACCAGTCAGACTGACGCTTGTACTCGGTCATCACCTTTCCCCACAACGGGGAGAATGGGACCTGAACACGACGTTTACGTAGCTTGAGCAAGTAGAGCACTGTGATGATCACAGCAGCTCCAGCGGCCAGCGGCGCAAGCTCCTCAAATGGCATGCCTGTGTATTGTAACATGGTAATGATACTCCTCAGGCAAGGAACCCACCTGCGCGGAAAATACGCAGGACAAGGTCGTCAAAGGGAAGCTGTACAGGAGCGCGGAAGTACAACATGTTGCGTTTGGAACAATACTCTTCAAGCTCCTCACAATACTCGGTCCAAACCTCGCGGTAGCGCTTGAGCATACCTTCCGTGATGGTAATTTCGCGAAGCTCACCTGTTTCGCAATCCACAAGCTGCAACTCACCGTTGAGCTTGGGGTTGAGCTCACGTTCATCAAAGAGGTGAATGACAATGGGCTCGAACTTGTAATAACGCAGGTAATTCATCCCCTCCTCAAACCCTGTGGGGTCATAGAAATCAGAGATGACACAGGCAATGCCTCGGCGCTTGTTTTGAGCCACAAAAGTCTTGAACGCATCCTTCAAGCTGGTCTGTTGACCAGGCTCGACGGCGCTCAAAAAATCAAATATTTTGAAGATCTGTGCCTTGCCTCGTGTGGGAGGCATGCGGCCATCAAGCTTGGAGGAAAACGGAATGATGCTCACGCGATCGAGATTGGATAAACCAATGTAACCAAGCGCTGCTGCGCAGCTCTTGGCATAGTCCCATTTGGTGGGAGCCTTCCCAAGAGTCATGGACAGGCTCGTATCAAGGAGGAAATAAATATAGAGATCCTCCTCCTCTTCAAAAAGCTTCAAGAAGAGCTTGTTGGTACGCCCAAAGACCTTCCAGTCAATGTTGCGCATATCGTCGCCTGGCGAGTAGTTGCGGTGGTCCGCAAACTCAAGTCCACTGCCCACGATGTGGGTCTTACGCTTGGCCTTGGCTGCGCCCGCGGCGATCTTTTTGGACATAATGTAGAGGTAGTCGAGCTTGCGCAAGAAGCGCTCGTCGAACTGCTCATCTCGTTTTCGTGATGCCATGTAGTGTGTACGCTAAATGAAGAGGTATGAATCAAGCCTTTGGAAGAAATAAAGGGCAACAAGGGGGCGACTATTGCGCAGCAATAGTCGCCCCCTTGTTGCCCTTTATTTCTTCTGCTCAGGCGTACGTTCAATGATCGATTCGATGATGTCTTCAGTCTGAATGCCCTCGGCCTCACCCTCAAAGTTAAGAATAACGCGGTGACGCAATGCAGGGACGGCACTCTTGCGAATGTCTTCTGTCGATACATTGTCACGCCCATCCATCAACGCCCTGATTTTGGAGGTCAGCAAAATGGTCTGCGCACCACGAGGAGAAGCACCAAAACGTACATATTGTTTGGTTTGACCCGTAGCAAGCTCGTGCTCAGGGTGTGAGCCATACATGATACGAAGCGCATAATCCTGAATATGTGGAGCCACAGGAATGGCGCGCGCAAACGCCCTGATTTCAAGGAGTTTCTCCTTGGTAATCACACGCTCAAGCTCGGGTGTATCCGATGAGGTTGTACGGTCCATGATGGTGTGCATCTCTTCCAGAGAGGGCATCTTCATGAAGAGCTTGTAGAGGAAGCGGTCAAGCTGAGCCTCGGGCAAGGGATAGGTACCCTCCTGTTCAAGAGGGTTTTGCGTGGCGAGCACGAAGAATGGTTGCTCAAGCTGATAGGTCTGCTTGCCGATGGTGACGCTCTTTTCCTGCATCGCCTCAAGCATCGCAGACTGAGTCTTTGGGGTCGCACGGTTGATCTCATCGGCGAGGATCATGTTGGCAAAGATAGGCCCCTTCTCAAAGGTGAAGTGGCGCTTTCCATCTTCACTCTCCACGAGCATGGTTGTGCCGAGAATATCGGTGGGCATCAAATCTGGCGTGAACTGAATACGCGAAAAATCCAGTCCCAGCGCTGTGGCAAGGGAGCGCACGAGCATGGTTTTACCAAGACCTGGAACACCTTCAAGCAAGACGTTACCACCTGCCAAAATACAGACGATGACGCCGTCAATGACGTCGCGTTGGCCGACGATCATCTTGCCTACTTCCTCACGGATTCTGCCACAGTCTCTCTGGTATGTTTCGAGTTTCTCTTGGATGCTCATTCTTGCTCTCTTGGTTTAATCAATTGAAAATATCGCTTAATGTAGTATCGATAACCCTTTGGAACTTTTTCCTTTTCCATCACTTCTTCAACGACGTCTTCGTAATCTGAATAGACGTCCTTGTACTCACGACTTGCGAAGCCCTCTTCGCTCGCGCCCTTGATGATCTCGGACTTGCTCTCACCTGTCTTACCTTGCTTGCCATCGGCCTTGACGTCAACACGCTGTGAGTCCATTTGGCTCTCATTGCCAAGCTGCTTGTCGCCTTCACCCTGACCTGCCTGGTCATTTTCGCTCTCTGACGTGTTTTTGGAGCTCTCCGAGCCCTGCTTGCCATCCTTTTGGTTGCTTTGCTCGCCGTCCTGATTGCCAGACTTGGACTCCTCACCTTGCTTGGCTCCCTTGCCTTGCTTGTCATTGTTCTGGCTATCTTTTTTACCAGAGCGCTCCATAAAGTCCTTCATCTGGTCGCCACGTTTGGAGTCCTTTTGGCTGTCACCCTTGTTGCCGCGCTTCAAGGATTCACGCATATCGTCAAGCTGACGTTTGGCCTCTTCACGTGCCTGGTTGGAGCGCTGCTTATCGCCCTGCGCACCTAGCTGCTTGGCGGCTTCGCTGGCCTGCTTACTTGCTTCGCTCTTCTTGCCCTTACCCTGCTTACCATCTTGTTTTTTGTCATCTCCAGACTTTCCATCTTGCTGCTGACCATTCTTGCCTTGCTGTTGGCCATCCTTCTTTTCGCCGTCTTCACCTTGCTGTTTTTGCTCACCTTTTTCACCAGACTTGCCATCTTTGCCCTTCTCGCCGCCTTGCTCGCGGGCCATGTTGTCCTTGTTTTTCTTGGCCTGGTCTTTCATTTTTTTCGAAAGTTCTTCGGTCTGGCGCTGAATCTGTTTGAGCTGACGACCACTCTTCTTCTGGGCGGTGGACTGCTGCATTTTCTGCTGTGCGTCCTTGAGATCTTTCTGGGCACGCTCAAGACGCTTCTTATCGCGATCAGAGAGCTTCTTATTCTTGTCGAGCTTCTCCAGAAGCTTTTTGACTGTGTCTTCGTGCTTCTTGGCTAGCTCGCGAAGTTTGGGGTCATCGGGATTGACCTTGTCCGCAAACTTCTCCATGAGCTTGGCAAGCTTCTCAAGCTTTTCAGGAGTCATGTTCTCTGGATTTTCAAGCTTCTTGGCCAGGCGCTCAAGCATCTTGCTCGCCTGCTTCATGTCACCACTCTCCAGAGCCTCTAGCATCTCCTTGACCTCGGGCTCCTCCTCGATAAGCTTCTTTTCCTCCTCATCAAGATCCTTTTTGAGGTCGGTGACAGCTTCCTTGAGTTGTTCAGCAAGATCCTCTGCGGAGGTATCGCCCTGAGTCTTGTCGAGCTTCTTTTCAAGTTCATCAAGCTTCTCAAGAAACTCCTTCTCGGAGATCTCCTGATTCTCAACTTTTTCAAGCAGCTCCTCCATCTCGTTGAGGATCTCCTTCACCTCGGGATCATCAACATCCTCAAGGACTTCCTTGATCTGCTCAAGACGATCTCGCTCAAGCTCAAGCGTTGCCGAGTCAAGGATTTGCTGGTGTGTAATGACAGGAGCAGGAGGCAGTGGTTGCCTGTGGTCCACGGGTTTGACCATGAACAAAAGACCTCCCATACACAGGAAAAACACCAGCGGAGCAATATCCGAAGGACGCTCAAACGGAGCGGCCTTCTTGAGGTCCACAAGGTGTACAGACTTGAGCGCGTTCTCTCGCTGGGCAGCAAAAAACGCAGCTTCTTCATCAGAGGCTGGTTGCTGATTGGCAAAGCTTAACGCAGAGCTAAGCCTGTCATGAAGACCATGACTGCGGTCAATCTGCTGCGCGAGCGCAATGGGATCGAGGCGACGCGCAGCGCCCATGATGGCACCACCCATCACGATGGCAAACGCCACACCTGTAAACTTGAGAAACACTGCAAAATCGATCCACCCTGTCTTGAACAAGACCAGGACCAACATCACGAGCATCGCAGCAAAAACCGCCGCCGTGGTGGCAAACTGTAACGCACGCTGCACGCGAATGCGTACAGCCAGTCTGTCGACGAGACGCTGTATCGGAGCAATGTCCACGTTATTCCTGTTCTCCATGTGTATCCTGTTCAGTCCAAGAAGCTGAATGTCATTCTTCATTCCTGGTCATAATAACGTGAATGAAGTGAAAACGCACTCAAGATTCAAATTGTCCAACGCACTCCACACATCAAGAGAAAGCAAGCGGTAGACCACCCTCGTGTGTCAAGCAGAGGCGTTCAGTTCACTAACGTATAAACACTACAAAAGATTCACGGGCGGCTCAAAATGAGGGAAAATCAAGGCGCGAAGGGGGCGGCCAGTTACTCCGTAACTGGCCGCCCCCTTCGCGCCTTGATTTTCCTAGCGCTTCAAAGAAGCGCCTCACTCAACCACATCAAAAACCAACGTTTTATCAACAAGTTCACCATGACTCACACGAGGTGTGCTCACAGGCTGCTCATCAAGCTTGACCGCATTTACCACACGACTCCAGGGTGCCGTATGCGGCGCTTTCACCTCAACTGTATGTGCATCGCCAAGCTCGACCACAGCATGCGTAAATATGGGGACACTCAGAATGTAGTCTGCGCTCCCTGCCACAGGATAAAGCCCCAGCGCATGGAGCACATACCATGAGGAGAGCGTACCTCCATCATCATTGCCAGGTAAACCTGCGGGGGTTTCATCGTAATAGCGTGTACGAATCTCCTCCAGCCAGTGATACTGCCGCTCTGGAGTGGATGAAAACGCAAAGAGTGACACGCTGTGCAATGGTGGTTGATTTCCATGCCAGTAATACACATCAGGTAAGGAGTTTCGGCCAAGCAACTGGTCACCAAACGAAGACTGCTCAAACAACTGCTCCAGCAACATCGCAAGCACATCAGCACCACCAATCAAGGTCACTAGCCCTTCTATATCTTGTAGAGCATAAAACCTGTAGTGCCACGCGCTCCCCTCGACAAAGTTCTCACCACTGCGATCCTCTGACACATCAGATTTGAATCCAGGGACAAATTGCCCATCCAGAGTTTTTGCTCTGAAGAAGCCCGTATCGGGGTCAAAAATGTTCCTGTAGGAGAGTGACCTTTGCTCAAAACGTGCAGCAACGTCATCTTGCCCAACCACCTTCGCAAGATGCGAAATCGCCCAGTCATTATATGCATATTCAAGCGTGACGCTCGCAGAGCCAGAAGACTCCTCGGCAGCCACGTAACCATGAGACAAATAAGAACCAATACCACTTCTTGATGGCCCAATCGCAGTCTCGGGCACCATATTGTCAGCGGTCTCAAGCACAGCAGCCAGTGCCTCTTCCCAGTCCACTCCTTGTAAACCTTTTGCGGCCGATTCACCAAGAAGCATATCTGCACTGGAGCCCACCATACCGCCCGTGTAACTCGTGCCCGCAGGCCACTTTGGCAATACGCCTCCATCACGTCGCATGGTCAACAAGCTCAATAACACATCACGCTGCACATCAGGGGCAATGAGGTTGTAAAGAGGATGTGTTGTCCTGAAGGAGTCCCACAAGGAGAGGTCCGTATAATAAGGATGTGTGGTGTCATGAACCTGTCCATCAAGGCCAGGATATCGACCATCCAAAGTGTCCAGGCGAGTGGGCATGCGAAAAGCGTTGTAGAGCGCAGTGTAGAAGATGTTGCGTTCAGATTGAGTGCCACCAGCCACACGCACAGAAGAGAGTCGTTGGAGCCAGGCGTCACGTGCTGCCTGATGAATGTCATCAAACGAGCGCTGCCAACCCACCTCCTCTTCCAGGTGAGCACGTGCGCTCTCAAGATCGACAAGGGATAAACCCACACGCATTTCTACAGGCTCGGAGGGAGTATCATCCCATCGTAACACAGCGCCTCCCGTGGAGGATTGTCCTGCATCAAGAGACATCACGGCTTCATCTAACCCGTTATCATTCCACACAAATGCGTCATCTGGAGCGTGCGACAGGGAGATAGCAAAGTGAAGCGTGAAGGGAAATCTTCGGCCCACATAACCGCCCTTGTAGAGGACCCATCCTGAGATCTCTTTCTTGCTAGGATTTATGGTCATGGCAAGGTCTTGTACGCCTGAATCTCGCACACTGCTGGCAATATCTACAGCAAGTAGCGCAGGTTGAGAGGGACCATTGAATGTGTAACGGTGCGCTGCGCCACGCAAGGTGGCGGTGAGTTCAACCTGCGTATCAGGTTCTACAAGCACAGTTTTGTAGTATCCTGGGGATGCCTCTTCCTGTGCCTTATCCTGTGTCGCAAACCAGCGCCGTGTGCCCACTTTATCGAGGTTTCTTGCAGGATATGTGCGAAGGTTTCCGTAATCAGCTACGCCTGTGCCGACAAAATGGAGGTGACTAAATCCACGCACATGAGGGTCATCATAATGATATCCGCTCATATGTTGATTTGAGGCATGAATACCTTGCCGCGTGGTGTCTGGGCCTACCTTGGCTAGCCCGAGAGGGACCTGCGCCAGAGGGGTCATCGCCGCATAGCCAAAACCAACACCGCCGGAGCCGATAAATGGATTGACAGCAGCAAGAATGTCGTCATCTGAAATTAGCGTGTTGGGGTCAAGTAGTTGAGGCTTTGGCTTCATGTCTGATGACATATCAAGAGCCTGCGCATCTGGCATGTCCATGTTGCTATCTTGTGTGTCTTGATCAGGAGGAGGTTGTGATAAGTCAGGTTGGGAGCGCATATCAATCGCGCTCTCCATATCTGACGACCTGGACATGTCCAGGTCGTCAGGGTCGCTACTCCTGGAGCAACTCACCACGACAAGGAGGGAAAATAAGACGATGAGTAACAAAGATTTGTCGCGACACACATGGGGATTCATAGTGATGCTCTTGGCTGCCTTCTAATTCTGACCAACATGACGGAAACAAGACCAAGGAGATACCATAAAAAGGAGGAGTGAGCCATGCGAGAACCTTCCGAGGGAGATGTTGCACAGACACAGCCTGTATCTTCCTGTTCCGAGGGGTACACACCACACTGAGGTTGACCCGAGGCATCGGTGAACGGTCCAATGAGAGGGTTTGAATCATCGCAATCACCGCTGATGGTGACGTACATTGCAGGCTGAACGCACGCGGTCACGCTCTGCGTGGTACTACCAAACCCGTCGCTGTCCTGGTCAAGATAGAATGTCCCCACATTCACGGTGGGCTGTTCATCGATCTGACCGTTGCAGTTGTTATCAATATTATCACAGGACTCGGGGAAACCTGGCGCAACGAGTGGATTATTATCCTGGCAATCAAAGGGAGGAGGCACACCGTCCTGATCCTGATCAAGACCACAAGCAAGTTGCAGTGTGAGTTCTCTGACCCAGATGTTGCTTTCATCATCACGAATCGTGAAGATCAGATCCACCTCACCATTACGTGAGCATGACGGGCTCACCACAATAGAGGGCGTGAGCGTGGAGTCAGGCTCAAAGCGCTGCCGAGAACTGATTGAAGGTACGGTGAACTGGGCAGGCGTCACGGTCACTGCATCAAAGGGGTCGAACACCTCTACAGAGACCGCGAGCTTGGACGATGTAAGACCTCGATTATAAAGAACATACTGCAACTGAGCCTGTTCACCTGCGGAGAGAAAACCATCACCAGCAAAGTCAAGCACAGCAAGCTGTTCCACCGTAATGCTTGGGCTCTTCAACCTGGTGCTCGCCGCTTGAATCGCCCCCATGGCATCCAGTCGAGCACCACTTGCGACACACTGTGAGGGTGATGATGCGCAGGAGAGCGTATCAAGAGGTCGTGCGCCCTCAATGATGGAGTCTACAATATCGGATGAGCTAAGCTCAGGCATGGCAGCCCAGATCAAGGACGCCGCACCTGCGACCAGAGGAACAGAATAAGATGACCCCGAGCGCACCTGATAATCCTGTTCCTGATCAGGAGCATAGAGCTTTTCACCTGGAGCAGCGATATCTACCGAGAACGAGCCAAAGTTTGATTCAGGGCTAAGTTCATCACGGTTATTGGTGTAAGCGACGACGAGTTGTGAGTTCAAATCGTAGGACGCGGGATAGAGTGGATTCACATCAATATTTCGACCGTTGTTCCCCGCGCTAATCACAAGCAATACGCCCTGCGCTGCTGCGTTCTTGAGCGTTTGCTCGAACATGGCAGAACGAGCCTCTGTGCCAAACGACATCTGGAGAATTTTGGCGCCCTGAGCCACCGCGTATTCCACAGCAAGAATGGACTGCATTGTAGTGGAGGTGCAGGTTGCATCATCGTGCTTTTTGACATTGATAAGCTTGCTCCCCCAGTGCACTCCAGCCACACCCTCTTGATTGTCACCAAGTCCTGTAGACAGACCCGCAATGAAGGTGCCATGCCAACGTTTACAAGTGGGTTCGTTGGTAGGCAGAGAACGTGGTGAGGGTGTTTTATCATTGTCACCAAAGTCCCACCCATCACAATCGTCGATGTAGCCGTTGTTATCATCATCAAGGTTATTATCACACACCTCGGCGGAGTTTTTCCAGGCAAGCCCAGCAAGTTCAGGGTGTGTAAAGTCAATCCCGGAGTCAATGACGGCAACAAGCACACCAGGGGTATCGCCAGGAATCTCCAACCAGGCGTTGACCGAGTTCATGTCTGCACCTGCCACACCCACACCAGCAATATTTTGCCCCAGGTTACGGTGGTGCCACTGCCTGATATCGAGGTCATAATCTTCCTCTGGATCAATCCCCTCCCCTTCTGTGGAATGCTCCTTAAAAAGTGCTTCACTCCAGATATTGTGTGAGGAAAAAAGCGTGGCGATTGTATTACGAAGGGACACATCGCCAGCACATTGCACATGAGAAAGTGACTGATTGAGATGCATGCCCACCACATCGCACTGCTTGGGCAGTAGTGAGGGGAGCATTTTCCTGATAGCAGGAGAGGATGTCTTGACCATCAGTTGAGCAGGCAAAAACGCCCCACCCTCACGCACGTTAAGGTCAAACAACACCACAGGATCTGCTCGCCAAGAATCCACAGGTACAGATGTGCCGGGAGATGCGCCAGGAGCGTCCTGCGCCGCCACAGGGAGCGTGAACCCCAGAATAAACAGTGCAATCAGTACATGCACAAGACCGTTCTTATTCATTCCAAAACAAGCACTTGAAATCATCACAACAACTAACCAATGAAACAAAACACAAGACTTACAATCAATAGGATGAGAGCGCTTTCCAGAGCTTATCACAAGCCAAAGCAAGACACCAACACACAAGGGCACGCAAACAACCACCCAGGCATTGAGCAAATCAAGAGCACTGTGTATAACCTGACCTGAAACCTTTTTACATGCGTGCTGGCACGCGCTGGCCAGACACAGAAGCGACCGAACCACAAAGAGCACACAAGGTTACGCATGAGCACCATGACAGACTTACAACCAGGCGTCCTTTTACAAGGACGTTATCTCCTGACCTCTTTTCTTGGCCAGGGAGGTTTTGCCAGAGTCTGGCGAGCGAGGGATCAACAGCTGGATCGCGAGGTGGCGGTCAAAGTGTTGAATATTCAGCATATGGCCCTTCAGGGTTCGATGTTGGACACGGTGCTCAAGAGATTTGAGCGTGAAGCAAAGCTTGCGGCCTCAATTCACCACCCCAACGTGGTGCAAATCCATGACATTGGCCATGTGAATGGACAGCATGAGACGCCATTTATCGTGATGGAGCTTCTGGATGGCAAGGATCTCAAGGAGTATATTGATCATCAGGGACCGTGCCAGCCGACCACATTCATCCCTCAGTTCATCGCCTGTCTGGATGGATTAGCCAGAGCCCACGAGCTTGGGATTGTGCACAAGGATCTCAAGCCCTCCAACCTGTTTATCTCTGACATTGGACGCCGTACCGAGAATGTAAAACTTGTTGATTTTGGGATCGCCCACATCAACCAACCTCATATTGAGGGGGCAGGCAGGCTCACATCGACAGGACAGTTACTTGGCACCCCTCAATATCTGCCTCCAGAGTATATTCATTCGCAGCAAGTCTCGCCTGCGATGGATGTGTATCAGATGTCCTTGATTCTGGTGGGGGCG
>CATLTV010000159.1 GCA_950059285.1 uncultured Pseudomonadota bacterium
GCAGCGATTATATCGTGCGGTTGATGCGAGCCAATATACTGAGTTGTGATGGATGAGACAAGCGTTAAAAAACGACCTTTGGTTTTGAATGAGGTTTTAAGTGGCTGAAATTTTTGAAAAAAGTCTTGATGTGAGGTGGGCCGATGTGGATGCAAACAGGCACATGCGTCACAGTGCATATGCAGACTTTGCTGCATTTTCTCGCGTAGGTTTTTTCGAGGCCAGAGGGTTTGATATGAAGCGTTTTGCGGAGCTTGATATTGGGCCAATTTTGTTTCGAGAGGAGCTTGTTTACAGGCGAGAGATTTTGATGTTTGAGACCATCACAATCACGTGTCGTTTGGCGGGTTTGTCAAAGGATGCCGAGAGGTGGTCTATTTATCATGAGCTGCTCAAATCAGATGGGCAATTGGCTGCGACAATTCATGTGGATGGTGCGTGGATTGATCTTCCTTCAAGGAAGTTGTGCGCGCCTCCTCTGGAGTTGATGAACACCATGTTATCACTCGAGAAAACGCCTGATTTTGCACACATTCCTGTGAAGTCTCCACCCGAGATTCACAAGTGATTAAAATGAGTTAGCGTAGTGTTTTATTTGAGGGGGAAGAGCACCGCGTTTACGCATGAGGTCGCGTTATCTGGAAT
The DNA here is from genome assembly GCA_950059285.1 of uncultured Pseudomonadota bacterium. Taxonomy (GTDB): domain Bacteria; phylum Myxococcota_A; class Bradymonadia; order Bradymonadales; family Bradymonadaceae; genus CATLTV01. The sequence goes on from CATLTV010000159.1 coordinate 646, forward strand.
GATGATGGTGGTGGAGTCCTCACGTTGAGCGATCTTGTTGATCGCCTTGATCGAATGTTTGCCAGGACCCACCTGAATACCTCGTCGAGATGATTTGACGGGACCAATAGATTTACCATCCACGAGGACATCATCGGCCATCTGAATTTCCATGAGGCGCAGGTTAATGCACTTGGACTCATCGGGTTCCAGGGTGATGCTCATGGTGCCGTTGCGAAGTTTTGAGGCAAGCGTGGATGTTTGGAATGGTTTGAATCCCTTTTTGAACGCCTTGATATTGAGGCGCTTGTTGCCATCGATTTTGTTGGTGTAGATGCCCGAGGCAGAGGAGCCATTGACGGTGATAATGGCATCGCGAGGCTCGACACGCAGCGTGACTGGGATTTTTGTGGGGCGGTTGAGGATCTGTGGTTTTGGCGATGGAGATGGCTTGTCGACGTCTGCCACAAGCGTGGGTTGCTTGGTTTGGCAGAGCATGGAGATGGTGTAGCTGTTGCCTACATAGTTGTGTGAGAGCGTGATGTCAGCATCTTCACACCCCTGTTTCTGGGCATATACAATGACAGGTTGCTCTCTGGAGAGCTGCACATTTTGAGGGGCAGGACCAAGTTCTTTACCATCCACGAGGATCAGCGCACCAGGAGGGTTGGTTTGAATGGAGATAGCTCTCTTGTGTTGTTTTTCTGATGTGTTTTCAACAGGTTGAAGTTTGATTTCGCCATTCTCAAGATAGAGTTCTTCACTGGCGCGAATGTTGAGGCGCATCTTGTAGGGTTTGAACCCCTGATGTTGCAGTTCGACTTCATGCCATCCTGGAGAGATGTCTACCTGAAGGGGGGTTTTGGCGTTGTGAACAGGAGCGCCATCAAGGAGGAGCTGTGCGCCTTCAGGAGATGTTGTGATCTTGAGTTTTCCAGGTGTATTCTTGCTCTTGTTCCAGATGAAGAGCCCAGCAATAAGGGTTGCGAACAGGAGGATCGACAGGATGACAGGAACGCGGGGGTTGAGTTGAGACTGTGTTGGGGCTTCTTCATCGCGTGTTGGCAGAGGTGTTTCATCCTCTGTGACAAGCTCATTGACGACAGGTTGTTCGCTCTCTTCGTCGAGGTTGCCCTCGCTTTGCGTGGATGGGTCTTCTGTTGAAATATGTTCTTTTTCAACGTCTTGTGTGCTGCTGTTTGTAGGCGTGGGTGTGGCGATCCTCGCAGGTTCATCGATGACGCGTGGCGTGGGCGGTGCATTGTCTGTGACAAGTGTAGCGGTGTGCTGAGGGGCCTGTCTTTTGAGTGAGATATCGGTTTGCGTAAAGGGATCTGCCTTTTTGTTTGGATCACTGAGTCGAAGCAGCTCGGCCTCAAGAATATCATCAAGGCGTTTGGGGCCACTTTGATGAAGGCTTGAGATGGAGGGGGTGCCGAGTCTCAGTTCGCTGCGTTCGATTTGATCCGAGAAGGTGTTGCGCAGATAGTCCACGACCTGAATCGATGTGGGGGCGCATCCTTCACGATAGAGGTAGCCAAGAATATCGGACTGCATGGTGTCGATGCTCTGGTAGCGATCTTCAAGATCCTTGCAGAGCGCGCGCTCAATAATTGTATCAACCTCGGGTGGGATGTGAGGCTGAAGCGTGCTTGGCGGATCGAACTCGCAGCGACGCACAAAGTCGATGGTTTCCAGATCTGTGCAGCCATCAAAGGGGCGTATGCCCGTGAGCATTTCGTAGAGCATCACCCCTGTGGAGAAGATATCACTGCGAGCATCGACAAGTTTTCCCGATGCTTGCTCGGGGCTCATATAGCTAAATTTGCCTTGAATTCGACCAGATACGGTGCGTGAGAGTCGTGTGGTCGCACTCGCGATTCCAAAGTCAATGAGCTTGACCTCACCCTCGCTTGAGATGAGGACATTGGAGGGGCTCACATCACGGTGGACAAGCTCAAGGTGTTGACCTGCCTCATCCGTTTTGCGGTGTGCGTAGCCAAGACCTTTGCACACCTCGGCGATGATGTGCAGCGCAATGGGAAGATCAATTGTCTCCTGAGAGACCTGCTTGTGTTTGATCAAGTCCCTCAAATCTCGTCCAGGGATATACTCCATGGCGATAAAGAACTCGCCATTTTCCTCACCCATATCAAACACAGGGACAATGTTGCCATGTGTGAGCTGGACCACGATGCGTCCTTCATCAAGGAATTTCTCAACGAACTCCTCTTCTTCAGCCAGATGAGGGAGGATGGTCTTGATGATGACACGCTTCTCAAAGCCTGCTGCACCACGCATGCGCGCAAGAAAGATCTCACCCATACCACCAGCAGCGACCCTGCGGAGGAGCTCATATCGGCCAAGTTGTCGAATTGGTGGTGTGGTCAATGTTGTGTTCTAAGTGTCTGTATTTGTTTTGTTTTGTTGTTTTCTTTTGTCTGTTGAGAAAGGAGGCAAATCTTTGCATAACAAAGATTTGCCCCGAGGCGTGTTTCATTCCAGGGTTATGTTATTTTTCAAAGTCGATGATGGCCTGAGCGATCTTATCCTGTTCACTACGCAGACGCCACGCGTAGATGGGTGGATTATTAAGGATGATAGACACTGCGAGCTTGCGTCCACCTTTGGTGGTCACAAAACCAGAGAGTGCGCTGACCTCGTTGAGCGTTCCTGTTTTGCCACGGAACATGCCCTTGCTGGATTTAAAGCGCTTGGCGAGCGTGCCATCTACACCACCAATGGCCATGCTGGAGATGTATTCGACGGACCATGTATGGTTGTACATAAAGGCGAGCAAGGTGGTGATGGTTTTGGGCGTAAGTCCGTTACCAGCATAGAGGCCCGAGCCGTTTTTAAGCGTGTAATCGGTGCCTTCCTTGAAGCCAAGAGATGAGAGGAAGGTGTTCATCACGGCGGTGCTGCCTTCCCAGGTTCCACGTTGTTCGCCTGCTTTTTCATGTGTGCCGATGGCACGAAAGAGCTGCTCAGCCATGAAGTTATTGCTCCACTTGTTCATGGCCATGATGAGCTCGGTGAGAGGTTCGCTGCCGTGCGATACAAGTGTGTGCGTATCTTTGGGGACATCGCCACGTTTGACGGTGCCATTGACCTTGATGCCAAGATCTTCAAGTGCGTGTTTGAAGACTGAACCCGCATAAAGAGGTGGTGAGTCGATACGCTTGCGCGTGCTCCATGCCGATGCAGAGGTGCCGATTTTCCCCGAGATTTTGATGATCGTACCGTTACCATCCTCGGAGGTAATCGACTGTACATTGAGGCGACGAGTTTTGCCCGACACGGTGGTGAGGTCGCTCTGGATGTCGATGTAGTCGTTGGGTGGATCGAGCGTGATGATGGGTTTATCACCAGCTTTTGCGCCAGGTGCAATGGTGATGGAGGTGGCGTTGAAGTTGACAGAGACCGCTCCGATAGGTGCTCGATATGAGGCATCTTCCTGTTTTTGTTCAAAGCCAGGGGGGAGGTAAGCGCCTTGCTTGAACAGTCCATCAGAGACGATGACATCGCCAGTGATGGATGTGATGCCCTTGTTCTTGATGGTCGCAGCCCAATCAAGGACATCCTCATAGAGGATGAAGCCTTCGCCAGTGCCTGATAAGTATATGTTTCCATTGATGATATCGCCTTTTTGTTTTGGGGCAGATATCGTGGTGGAGAACGTATAGGCTGGGCCAAAGAGGTCGAGCGCGAGCGCGCTTGTGACCATCTTCATGTTACTTGCAGGGTTATAAAGAGAGGATGAATCGTGCTCGTAGAGGACCTGACCAGTCTGGAGGTCAAGCACATGGATGCCGACTCTGGTTTTTGCGAGGTCACCTTGTGTTGCAAGGGAATCGAGCGTGGACTTGAGTTGATCAAGATCGGCCTGCGCGACAGGTTGGAGCGCCTGTTTTACGACTACACCAGTGTCACCTGCGTTGTTGTCCTGTGCCAATGAAGTGCTGGACAGTGAGATGCTCAGGAGGAGGAACAAGAGAGTGAAAGCTTTGGTGTGCGCGAAGCAGAGGTGCCGCATGATCAAGAAAACTCCGTCAGTTGATTCACATGAAGAGGGTTTATGAGGAGGCTAGTCCTCGTCATGGCGCGGAGTATATCTGTTCGATGCCAAGTAAGAAAGGCTCAAGGTTTTGTTGCGTTGTTTTGGGGGGGCAAGAGGTTTGTGGAGTGAGGTTTTGTGGGTTGCAAGAGGGGCTTTTATGCGTTGTTTTGAGGGTGCAATAGGTTTGTAGAGTGAGGTTTTGGGGGTGTAAAAGGTTTGTAGAGAAAGGTTTAAGGGGTGCAAGAGGTTTGTAGAGTGAGGTTTAAGGGGTGCAAGAGGGGCTTTTATGCGTTGTTTTGTTTATTGCATTTTGTTCGAGATCAGCAGACCGTCACAAGTTCGCAAGCTCACTTGTGATAGCTCTGCTTCCTCTCACAAGCTCCCCATCAATCTTGCTCTTATTTCTACACTGCGTTTCGAAAAAGAGCTGGCGGTGATGGGTGCAAAACGCTCCGTCAAATTCCTCGCTGCACCTCGCTCGCGCTCGGTTTGCAAAAAATTTGTCGTCGCTTGCTATTTTGGGGCGTTGTGATGTGCAAAAAATGTATGTGACGGCTCGTGGAGCTTGAACACAATGTATTGAGCTCTGCTCTCGAACTAAGTGTATAAAGTGAGAGTAAGTAAAGCGCTTGGAAACGAGCTTGCGAGGTTCCTTGGCTTTACTGCTCTCGAGCACAACGTATAAAGTGAAGAAAGATTAAGTGAATGTTTTTGTTTATTTATTGGGGTTGGGAGCCTGTCGTTGTGAAGGATCGAGTGTGACATCGGCGGTGGTGATGGCGTTATCGCGAGGGGCTTCCATCATCATGTAAGCGGCGGCCATGACGACGATCATGACCAGAGCGATGACCTCGTAGGGGACGCGGTTGGAGGTGAGGTAGTTTTCGGCAAAGAAGCGACCTGCCGAGCGGGTGCGGATGCGAGATTGCACCTTTTCAACAAAGTGGTCAGGCGCAAACTCGAAGGGGAGAGAGCGCAATCCACCGACAATACTAAGGAAGTCCTCATAGTCCTTGCGAAACGCTTCATCATGTTCGAGACGGTTCTCGAAGTCCTGGCGTTCCTCGGAGGTCATGTCGCCTTCATAATAGGCGTTAAACATGAGGTCCTGTTCTTCAATTTGAAGCAATGAAGCGGTGTGCTCAAGGTTGTTTGCTTCAAGGTTATTATTGGGTTGAGTCATAGTTCCTCCTCGAACTCATAGTTCGCTTGCACAAATTGTTTAAGCGCAACCCTTGCACGAAATAATCTAGACTTGACAGTACCTTCGGCAAGTCCAGTGATTTCGGAAATTTCACTGTAGCTCAGGTTTTCAATATCACGCAGCACGATAATTTCGCGGTGTTCGCTTCCAAGAGAGTTGAGTCCTTCCTGGATAACCGCTTCAAGTTCAACAGCTTGAGCTTGTTTGTCGGGGCGAGAGATTGAGGTCCCAAACGGGTTATGGACAACGTCACCTTCGGGGGTGTCTTGAATGTCCTGGTGTTTTTTACGAGCGCGGCGAGAGAGATATTTGATGCGATTTCGCGCATGGTTTGTGGCGATGCGATAGAGCCAGGTTGAGAACTTGGCGTCACCACGAAACTGATCGATGTGTTTGAACACGGTGATAAAGACTTCCTGCGCGACATCTTCGGCTTCCTGTTTATCGCCAAGGATTCTGAAGACGATGTTAAACACCTTGTGCTGATGCACCTGAACGAGCTCGCTGAAGGCATCTTCATCGCGGGCTCGCAAGGCTTTTACAAGGCGTTTATCTCGTCGTGATGTCAGCATAAGTCCTTCAAGATCATTCGTGTTCGTCTGTACACATAATCAACATCCTACAGCTCTCATGAATGTTTGACATGCAAGATTCCTCGAGGTTCCATATTTTTTAAAAATTTATGATCTTGAGCGAACGAGGTGCTTCTTTATGTGAGGAGTTGCTGATTTTCGACGAGTCGGAAGTAGAGGTTTTTCTGGAGCATAAGCTCCTGGTGAGAGCCGACTTCAGCGACCTTGCCATGATCGAGGACGACGACACGATCGGCGTTGCGGATCGTGGAGAGTCGGTGTGCGATGATAAGGGTTGTGCGATTTTCCATGAGGCGTTCAAGCGCACGTTGCACGACGCCTTCGCTCTCGACATCAAGCGCGCTGGTGGCTTCATCAAGGATGAGCAAGACGGGATCTTTGAGGATCGCGCGTGCGATGGCGATGCGTTGTTTTTGGCCCCCGCTCAGGCGAACGCCACGTTCCCCAATGACCGTGTTAATGCCATCGGGGAATCCCTGCACAAACTCATGTGCATTTGCTGCTTTGAGCGCGTTCCAGACTTCATCATCGGAGGCGTCAAGCTTTCCATACAGGACGTTCTCCCTGAGTGTGCCTGAGAAGAGGATGGGTTCCTGGGCAACGACGCCAATGGACTCGCGTAAGGTGTTTAATTCCCAGTGTTTTAGGTCTTCGTTTGCGAAGGTTATGGTGCCTTGTTGAGGGTCGTAGAAGCGTCCAAGCAGTGCAGCAACGGTCGACTTACCCGAGCCCGACGGCCCCACAAGCGCGAGCTTTTCCCCCTGTTTGAGCGCAAAGGACACATCATCAAGCGCGTTAATTTCAGGGCGTGTGGGATAGCAGAAGGTGACGTTGTTGAAGAAGACCTCTGCGGTGGAGGGCTTCTCGGTGACAGCCTTGACGGTGGGAGATGCGATATCAGGGATCTTGTCAATGAGTCCAAAGACGCGCTCACTTGCGCCCGCTGCCTTCATGATATCGCCATAAAGGCTTGAGAGCGCGCCCAGTGAGAACGCGACCATGATGGTGTAGAGCACAAACGCTGCGAGGTCGCCTGATGTAATGGAGCCCTCGGTGACCATGATGCTACCAAACCAGAGCACAACCGCGATGGCGCTGTAGCCCACAAAGGTCATGGAGCCACCAAAAATACCGCTCAGGAGGGATCGTTTTTTTGCAAGTTGGAAGGATTCTTCCGTGGCTTCCTGGTAGCGACGTTCAGCTTCTCGTTCTCGGGCAAAGCTGCGTACAGTGCGTACACCTGCGATGGATTCCTCGGCGATGGATGTGGAGGCAGCGATGGCGTCTTGCACCTTGCGTGAGAGTTTTCGCACGTAGCGGCCATAGCCGACAGCGACGCCAAGGACGATGGGGAGCACGATCATCAGGATCAATGCGAGCTTGTAGGAGGTGTAGAAGAGGAGTGCGAGTCCACCAATGGCCTGTGCTCCATAGCGAAGGAGCATGGAGAGGTTGACCGTCACTGCGCTTTGAAGGACCTGTGTGTCGCTGGAGAGTCTGCTGGTTAGCTCACCTGTACGCCGTGAGTCAAAGAAGCCCATGTCCTGTTGGATGATGGCGCTGTAGAGCTTGTTGCGCAGGTCTGTGACAATGCGATCACCAATGACGGTGAAGAGGTATGCCCTCATGCCGACAAAAAATGCCTGAATGAAGAAGAGGGCGAGCAGGGCGACGCCGATGGTTTTGAGGTCATAGCCTCCGATGTGTCCCTGTTCAAAAGCCTGGTCAATGGTGAGCTTTGCGGCCTGTGGGTAGAGTAGCCCGATGCCCGAGCCGATGGCCAACGAGATGGTACCAAGGACGAGCCCTTTCCAGTGTGGTTTTGCGAGTTGGAGGATACGTTTATAGGAGACAGGGGCGTCGTCTGCGGGATGTTCCGCAGAGGATGTGTGTGTGGTTTCACTCATAACATTATGATCTTTATTTGTTTTTTACGTGAGGGGTGAGGGCAAAGGGAGGGTGGAGCCGCGGAGAGGCAAGGGTTGAGATAGTCACCAGGGCGAGAAGGTTCAAGTATTGGGGGATAATTTTTGTGTGGGTGTGGGAGAAAAGGGGGGCGTTGCAGCGGTTTGGATGTAGGGCTTGCAAGATTGTATGCTATAAGCCAGACTTCCGCAGAAGAGCAGTGCAAGTGGACGTATAGTACACGATTGGATCAATCAACAATAAAGGATCATGAGATGGGAAGCGGAGATATTACGCGTACGGTATTTTTGGATAGCGGAGAGCAGAGGCTAGAGCTTCAAAAGTATCAGCTCAAGGTGGTTCAAGGGCCAGACATGGGCGTGAGCAAGGTCTTTGAGACGCGTCGATTGCAGATAGGTAGCTCTCCAGACAATGATATGATTCTTGAAGATCCTGCAGTGAGTCGTTTCCACGTTGAGATCGAGGTGAGTGGTGCAGGTTATTTGTTAAAAGACCTTGGTTCAAAGAACGGGACGACTGTGTCGGGTTTGAGGGTCAAGGAGGTCTTTCTTGAGAGCGGTTTGAGCTTCAAGATTGGTAAGACCGTGATCCAATTTGATCTGTTGGAGGACGTGGCCGAGGTCAGGTTCTCGGGCAAGGATCGTTTTGGCAACATGCTCGGCAAGAGCCTCGCCATGAGAGAGATATTCTCACTGCTGGAGCGTGTAGCGAGCACCGATTATACGGTGTTGGTGGAAGGGGAGAGCGGCACGGGCAAGGAGCTTGTGGCGGAGGCTGTGCACCAACACAGTCCAAGAGCAAAGGGGCCATTTATTGTGGTGGATTGTTCTGCGATCCCGAGGGATTTGATTGAGAGTGAGTTATTTGGTCACCTCAAGGGGGCGTTTACAGGAGCGACAACGACGAGGAAGGGGGCTTTTGAAGCTGCGCGTGGCGGTACGTTGTTCCTTGATGAGCTTGGTGAGTTGCCGCTTGATTTGCAGCCCAAGCTGTTGAGAGCGCTTGAGAACAAGGAGATCAAGCCCGTGGGTGGCAACGCGACAATCAAGACCGATGTGCGTATTGTGGCGGCGACCAACAGGAACCTGATTCACGAGGTGAGAGAGGGAAACTTCAGAGAGGATTTGTATTACCGTTTTGCGGTGATCAAGGTGGCGTTACCACCGTTGCGCGATCGTACGGAGGATGTGGGATTGTTGGTGGAGCATTTCTTGAAGATCGCCAACAGGCAAGCGGGAGGTCGCGATGTGGACATCTCTTACAAGACAATGGAGAAGTTAAAGAAGCATGCGTGGCCAGGGAACGTGAGGGAGTTGAAGAACTTCATTGAGAGAGCGGTGTTGCTTGCTGCGGGGGATTCGATCGAGACGAAGTTCCTGAACACAGGGCAGCTCAAGAAGCCAGAAGAGGCGTTGAAGAGCACGGAGGCTTCTGCGGCGGCGCTTGCAGAGAGCGCCATTGATGAGGATTTGCCCTTCAAGGAGGCGAAGAACCGCATTATTGAGGAGTTTGAGCATTCGTACTGGGCGTCCTTGTTGGAACGTACAGGAGGCAATGTGTCCAAGGCGGCGCGCATTGCAGGTGTACATCGTAAGAGCGTGGAGTATATCTTGAAGAAGCTTGACTTGACGCGCGAAGATATTGGCGTGTGAGTTGGGTTTTGTTTTGTAACTTATTTATAATAAAGTGTTTTTGGCTCATGGTGTTGAGTCGTTAAGGACGTAGAGAGGGTCTTTTGACAGGCAAAGTTCACAAGCGTGAGGGCGATTTAAAGCCTTTGATTTGTATGCCAACGTATAATGAGAAGGAGAATCTCCCCAAGATTTTGCCTGCCATCTTCGAGCATGTGCCCGATGTGCATGTGTTGGTGATTGATGACCAGTCGCCTGATGGTACAGGGGAGCTTGCTGACAAAATCGCCAGTGAGGATGAGCGTGTGCATGTGTTGCACAGGACCAAGAAGGAAGGTCTTGGTCCTGCGTACATCGCGGGATTTCGTTGGGCGATCGAGCATGGATACGAGACGATCCTGGAAATGGATGCGGACTTCAGCCATCAGCCTCAGTATTTGCCCGAGATGATCGAGCAGACGAGGACCTATGATGTGGTTGTGGGCTCGCGTTATATTGCGGGTGGTGGGACATCGGACTGGGGGTTGATGCGTCGTGTGATCTCAAGGGGAGGTGGGATGTATGCGCGCACCATTCTTGGTGTGGACGTGCAGGATCTGACGGCTGGCTTTATTGCGTGGCGAAAGAATGTTCTTGAGGGGATTGATTTTAGCGATGTGGAAGCCTCGGGGTATGTGTTTCAGATTGAGATGAAGTATCGTGCCTTCAAGAGAGGGTATCGTATTCTTGAGGTGCCGATTGTCTTTCCTGACAGGCAGGAAGGCGACTCGAAGATGACGCCAGACATTGCGCTTGAGGCGCTCTGGCGAGTGTGGAAAATTCGCTTTAAAGGCGTCTCAAAGTGATGTGGAGGTAGCATGTCACCGCATGAGGGAGAGCACGCGTTATCGCTCCTGTTTGGGGTTGTTCCTGCGGTTTTGGGGGGACTGATCGCAATATATATTGTGGTGCGTGTCATTCAGGACCAGATGGAGAAGAAGCGTGTCAATGCGCAGCGTCCTGATCCGCAGGTGTTCAAGGATTATCCTGAACTTCAGGCGATGATCGATCAGCTTTATTTGACACGCTATAAGATCAAGCAGGAGGCGCAAGCAAGGCAGATGTCAGCCAAGGAGTTGGATCAGCTTATGCGTCAGATCGATGCGTTAATTGAGCGTGGGATGGAGCATGCCGAGGCGCTTCGTGTGGCCACGGAAGATGTTGATATTATGCGGGAAAGAGAGGCGATGGCAGCGGTTCAAAAAGAGATATCCGCCTGTGGTTCTTGAGCGTAAGTAATTTGTTTTATTGTGGTGGGGTCGACGCAGCAATTCGTTGTTGGTCTGTGTATATTTGACTTTGTGTGTTTTTGACACTATGTTTGATGTGTTCATACATAAAGGAGGATATATGACGCTTGAGTTAAGGGACAGAGTTCGTGGTGTGATGTTGGGGTTGGCGTGTGGTGATGCGGTGGGGACGACCGTGGAGTTTATGCCACGAGGGACGTTTGAGCCGCTGACGGATATGGTGGGGGGAGGTCCATTTGGTCTTGAGCCAGGTCAATGGACGGATGATACCTCGATGGCGTTGTGTCTGGCGGCCAGTTTGTGTGAGCTTGGGCGATTTGATGTGGAGGATCAGATGCGACGTTATGTGGCGTGGTATCGTGATGGTTATATGAGCAGCACAGGGCGTTGTTTTGACATTGGTAACGCGACGCGTGTGGCATTGATGAAGTTTGTGTCCACAGGAGAAGCGTTGGCGGGTTCTCGAGATCCCTACAGTGCAGGCAATGGGTGCCTGATGAGATTTGCGCCTGTGGCGATTTATTCGCTGAATAAATCGCCACAGGCGCGTCTTGAGCTTGCGTCAAAAAGTGCTGAGACGACTCATGCTGCTGTGGAGTGCACGGTCGCGACGCAGATGTTTTCAGAGGTTCTTCACCGCGCGTTACGAGGTGAGAGTAAGCAAGAAGTTCTTTCTTTTCAGGGGGATGTGTATGTGAATATGGGCGACAGGCTAGAGGCCATCCATCGAGGTGACTGGCAGGCGAAGTCGAGAGATGAGGTGCAAGGTAGTGGCTATGTGGTGCAGGCGCTGGAGGCATCGCTGTGGTGTATTCATCATACGGATAACTACAGGGACGCGGTGCTTATGGCGGCGAACCTTGGTGATGATGCGGACACCACCGCCGCGATCTGTGGTCAGATCGCGGGGGCGATGTATGGTGCGTCGTCAATTCCCGAGGCGTGGCGTGCTAGGGTGTATGGGCGAGCGGAGCTGGAGGGGTATGCAGATCAGTTGCTTGAGCTGGCGTCGTCCTGATCGTGTGTGATGGGGTTTTCTGTGAAGAAGTTCTCCATCCAGGGTATGATCAGTTCGTGAGCATCTTCAAGGACGTAGTGGCTTGCGTCCTTGAGTGCGTGTACCTCGGCTCTGGGGAAGCGGCGCTCCCACTCTCTTCTGAAGCTTGGATTGAAGCAAAAGTCGCGCTCTCCCCAGACGATGAGCATGGGGCGATCCTGGAACTGCTCGAGGTTGTCTTCTACATGTTTGAGTGTGGTGTAGGTGGGGTGGTCGGAGTCCATGGGGATATCTTCGACAAAGCGTTGAACTGCGATGCGATTTTTCCATGAGTTGTAGGGTGCGACATAACCATCACCGACAGGTCCTTTGAGGCGATCCTTGTGGTGGATGGCGCGAATTTGTGCGACGCGTACAAAGCCGTTGAAGCCTTGCACGGCAAGGGGGCCAAAGCCTGGGATGCGACAGATATCAATGGAGAACGGGATGCGGTCTGAACGAAATGCGGCAGTGTTAAAGACCACGATGCGTTTGATGCGTTCAGGGAGATTTGCGGCCAGTCCCATACCAATTGCGCCGCCCCAGTCATGAATGACGAGTGTGATATCTTGAAGATCGAGTGAGGTGACAAGCTCGGTGAGGTTCGCGATGCGCTCCTCAAGTGTGTAGGGGTAGTCCTCACGATCGGGTTTTTCGGAGAGTCCACACCCGATATGATCGGGTGCAACGCAGCGATAGTCGCCAGAGAAGTGTGAGACAAGGCGTCGGTAATAGAATGACCATGTGGGGTTGCCATGGACCATGAGGATCGATGGCGCGTGTTCTTTGGGGCCTTCATCCAGGTAATGCATGGTGAGGCCATTTGAAAGCTCAAAGGTGTTGGATTTAAAGGGGTATTCGCCAGACCAGGAGGTGTCTTTGGGGTTGATTTCGCTTGTGTATGTCATGGGCTCTGAGTGTGAATGGGATGTAAAGAAACAACAGCAACATTCTATAGTTGTGAGTGCCTGTTTTGTGCAAGGTGTGATGCTGTTCAGCCTGATAATTTTATGTAAAGCGCGGGAAATTATGGTGTGGTGCGTTGCAGATGTCTCAGGAGAAAGTATGCGGCGCTGACGACGATACCGTGGGAGATGTGTCCCTGGTCAATGAGGTCAAGGAATCGCGCCACAGGGAGAGTGGAGACGGTGATGTCCTCGTGTTCATCGAGGTTTTGAGGATGTGTTTGCAGTGCGTCTTTGGCGAGGAATGTGGTGCAGTGATTGGTCATCATGGCGGGGTTGACGGCGATGTCACCAAGCTTGATCCACTGGGTGGATGAGTAGCCTGTTTCCTCAAGGAGCTCGCGTTGTGCAGCGTCGAGAGGATCTTCATCAGGGTCGAGCGCTCCGCCTGGGATTTCGAGCGTGATGTTGTTCGTGCCATGTCGGTATTGTGTGACAAGTACGACCTCCTGTTCAGGAGTGAGTGCAATGATGTTGACCCAGTCGGAGGGAGACACGGACCAGAATTCTGCGGAATCGTGGGGCGTATCAGGGTGTGCGCGCAGGTGTGACTGGACTGAAAAAATGGGAGTTTTGAGCTGGATGGTGCGTTTGAGCGTCGTCCATTCTGGAGGTGTATCAGGCATAAGTATTCAGGGGTGTACGGTTTTGGAACAGGTCAATGAGGTGTTCGATAGTGGAACAGTTTTGCTCTGTTGTTTTGGAACAGCTTGCTAGGTGTTCTTTTGTAAGTGTTTGAAAATATTGGATTTGTGTTTTTGGTATTAGTCTTGCTGTAGAGAGTGGTTGTAGGGACGAAAGAAAGATCCTTACAAAGGTTTTATGGGTTTTCAAGAGGCGTGTCGATGGGGTTTCTTAGAGGACAACGTTGATACTCCATTTGAACAGGCAGGACACAGGTAAGTAAGACGAGGGCAGACGTATGCAAGTAATGTTTTGGGGCACGAGAGGGAGTATACCAGTATCGGGCTCGCAATTTGTACGCCATGGTGGGTCAACGACATGTCTGGAGATCAGAGCGGGTGGGGAGCGCATTGTGATCGATTGTGGGACAGGCTTGGCACAGTTGGGTAAGGAGTGTGGAGGTGAACTCAAGGATATTGATATTTACCAGACTCATATGCACTGGGATCATGTGCAGGGTTTTCCGTTTTTCGGTCCGCTATTTAACCCGGAAGCTTCGGTGACTGTGCATGCTGTGAATCGCCAGGGACAGAGCATGTGTGATGTGCTCAACAGTCAGATGAGTCAGCCCACGTTTCCTGTGGGGCTTGATATCATTCCCGCTGCGCTTGAGTTCGATGAGTTGGAGCAGCAGGGTGTCGCTACACATGGTGAGGTGACTGTACGTTGGGAGGAGGTCATACATCCAGGAGGTAGCACAGCGTATCGTTTTGAGCACGATGACCAGGTGATCGTGTTTTCGGGGGATGTGGAGGTGCAGAAGGGATGTATGGAGGAGTTGATTGAGTTCAGTCAGGGGGCTGACATTCTCATCATGGATTCCCAGTATTTTCCAAGTGAGTATGTCAACCGTCAGGGTTTTGGCCATTCTACCCCAATTGATGCTGTGAATGTGGCGCTCCAGGCGGGTGTCAAGCGATTGGTTCTCACGCATCATGACCCATCACATGATGATGACAAGCTTATGGAGAAGCTTGAGCTTGCCCGTGAGTACGCGGCTGATTCGGGCCTTCTGGTAGATAATGCGTATGATGGCATGTTGTTAAGCGCCAAGGTATCGGAGGTTGTACCTGGGAACCACGATGAGGAAGCTTCGTTGAAGGTGAGTGCCTGAGTTATTCTCTGTATACCGCAGTGTCAGCCTGCCACGCTTGTTTGGATGACTTGCGTGATGGTAGGTTGAGGGGCGAACGACGAGATGACTTGTACCAGATAGAGGGATGTGACGCGTGGGGTGCTGAGTAGGTTTGGGATTTTTCTTGTGTTTAATCCCGAATAGAATCAGTGGCTTGTGTGTGTTCTTGTGAACGCAA
>CATLTV010000160.1 GCA_950059285.1 uncultured Pseudomonadota bacterium
AGACCTCAAAACCATCGCGAAGCGCGAGGTTTGCGCCATTGTAAAAGCTCGCATTTGGCTCGTCGGGGTTGGCTGTACCCATGCTCCCCATACCATGCGCTGTGGCCGACTGACTCATGTTCTGAAAGCCCGCCGCATACGCCTCGTGTGTGCCCAACGTCATACTCACTGCACCGCCAAACACAAGGCAGCCAAGCAATGATGCTATTTGTTTTGTATTCACAGTATCTCCTGTTCTAGATCTTCATCTTTGGATTGTATTCATTTGACTTATTGAGCATTTACACATGTGTCAGCAACCAACTCCGATGGAATTGTGGTGTCATCACCATCAATCGCGGCACGCAAGAAGTACGCTGCCTGACGACGTGCACACTCTGCCGCTGCATACTCGGGCAAGGTCTTGTCCACTCGCCCAAGGAAGGGGTGTGGCGCGTCAAATGTTGATTGGTCCAATGAGAAGCCCAGAATATCTGCAAGCTGCTGCGTACTCACATTTGGAGCAACCGCATCATCCTTCGCCATCTGCATAAACACAGTCGTATCATCCACATTGCCTGACGCCATGTAGGTGTCCGCATCAGAATCATACTCAAGCACATCCAACGTATCGCCAATCAAATGCTCCGCAAATACTGCAGGATCAACCTCATCAGCAACCCACTGCAACAACGCAACAAGCTGCTCAAACACAAACGTACCGCGCTCAATGCCAAACAATGAAAGCGGCGCAAGCAGGTCATCACCAATGCTTGAGGGCTCGGTCAGATAATACGTCAACTTACCAGGAGCCACGGCCAGGTTCACAATGTTCATGTCAGGATCAAGCGCCGCAAATGCAGTCACCAAAATACCTCCAAGACTTGTACCTGTAGTCGCCACCGTGCTCACATCAAACATGGGATCAACACCCGACGCCGTCGTGTTCTCAACAAGAGACTCCAGACCTCCACTCTTGATGATCTGGTTCAATACAATCAGATCCACAATGCCTTGCATAAAGTTATGCTTGGACTTCACAAAGTCCGCACCCAGGAATCCATCTCCGCTGTCAGAAAGGTGTGTTGTGGGGTGCAATGTATCACTCCCGTCTGTACGACCACCATGCAAGTAAGCATCTGGCGCAACCACAGCAAGACAGGTCTCTGGCGCCGCAAACGTATTCGCAAAACCAGGTCCGCTAATCAGACGTGAACTTGTCAACCCATGCTGCGCGATCACAACCCTGAAGGGAGGCTCGCACTGACCAGGCACTTCTTTCGGGACAAAGAGCGAAACGCCCACGCGCATGTCTTCTGTAATGTCACCCCACTCGGCAAAGCTCCTCCCACCATCAACCAACATATTGACCGTGGAGAACTCTGCCGCCCACTGAATCTGCTGAAGGTTTGAGAAGTCACGCTCCAGACCCGCAGCATAAGGGCCATTGTAAGCATCGTTTGAGCCATCACCGTTTAACAGAAGGTCATCCCCACAGTTACGGCTCTGGTCCACATCACATGCACGATCAAACTCAAGCGAAGCACGATCGCTCAACTTCTCCATCACACGAGCACGACCTCTCTGAAGAGGTGTGGTGTGATCATCTGTATCGAAGACAAACGCGCCAACAATGCTGCCACGATTATCATTGGTCGCAAGACTTGCACCGAGGAACAACGCTGAATATTGCTGTCTCGCGGCTTCAAGTGTGGGCGCGGATGCGTCTGGCAACTGTGCCACAAGACTACCTTCGCCCTCCTTGTACAGAGGATACTCACTGGCCAGCATCACAAAAATTGGTGTGGGCTGCGCCTTGAGACCATTTGTTCCCCTGAGACGATCCGACAGAATCACCGCATGACGTGTACTCCCCATCAAAGGATACTGTGGCCTGAACATGATCTTGCCATAGTCCTTCACAAACTCAAATTGCACATGTTCTGGAGCAAGAATCTCGGGCAATGCGCCAGGAATCTGCGCGATCGCCACGGCACCACGACTATCACCTGTCTGACCTTGCTCAAACAAAGTGACGCTCGACTCATCAAGCTCACCCCACACAGTCACCCAACCTGGAGCCATCTGCGAGAAGCCATCACGTGTGTTCAACTCATCAATTAATGATGCTTCAAGCGGATTTCCTCCGCTTGGTGCTGGCAAGTTCACCGTGCCATCTTCTTCATCAATCAAAAATGCATTGGGAAACGGCACATCGCCAATATTGGGATCAAACACAATGAAAGGATCTTGCCATGTATACCAGGACCACACACTCGCCAGATCATCATACTCATAATTAGCATTGGCCTCGATCGCCTGCACAAAAGGCTGCAAGATACGCTGCACACCTGTCGCGGCCTGAGCGCTCGCCACATCCAACTGCTCCACAGTCGGATTGCCAGCACCATCAATCAATGGAGCAGGCTGCAATGCCAACGCCATCGCCGCAGGAGGCAACACATCATTGCCCTCGGGATCTTTCACATCACGAGTGGCAAACGCAAAGTAATGTGTGTTCAACGCAAAGTCCTCGGCTGGTGTCAACACAATCTTGTGCTGCCCATCAACCTCCACATACTCACGCCCCACACCTTCAAGCTTCTGAGCCACTCCCTCGGAATCAATCGACCAGAGCTGCACGCTCTCTTCCGTCACAGTCGCAGGATCGACAGGTCCAGACAGTGGCACCTCAATAGGTAGTGAACTCACAGTGTTGGGCCAGCCATGCAACTGATCAAGATAACGCTCAAAGTAGATCTGAGCATTCATTGAGGGGCTCTCTCCAGCCTCACGCGCAGCATTATATGCCGTCAACGCATCAAGCGCCGCAGAAGGGAAGGTCAGTGTACCATCGTCCTCAACATCCATGGCCAGCGTGTTTGGCAACGGAATAGTTGCTGTTGCAGGATCAAGCACAGTAAACGTGTCCGTGCCCGTACTCCAGGTGAATGCAGCCGCAATTTCCTTGCGCTCCACGCCCAACACATCAAGATTATCAACAACAGGGGTCAAGTTCTGACGCACCAACAACTCAAGACTCGTCGCCGTCTCAGGATCGGACTCAAGCTGCGGAATTGTAACGCGGCCATTCTCGTCGACCAAAGGACCATCATTGAGACCAAAGAAGATCGCCGCCGGGGCAAGCACAGGCTCACCATTCTCACCATCAATTGAGGTCTTGACCACCACACCATAACGTGTGGCAGGTCCAAGCGCCGTGGCAGGAGTCACAATCAAACGTGACTTCGCAGGGTTGCCCTCCTCATCAGCAAGCTCCTCATAGGTTACCGCTTGCACATCAAGGATCGTCAGGCTCTCATCCTCCGCAATGTGAAACAGAATAACATCGTCCACATCCACCGTGGAGGCATCAAGCTTACCATTGAAAGGAACCTCAATCGCAGTCTCGGGGAGCCACCCGTGCAAATCATCAATCCAGTCATAAAACGCTGCCTGTGCCGTGTTTCGCTCCGCCGCACTCTTTGGCAACGTGCCATCCGCCTGTACTGCCGCCGCATTGGGGAGTGGAATCGTGGATGTCGCAGGGTCAAACACGACCTCAACTCTCACAGGCGCCTTGGGATCTTGTTTGAGATCCTCACCACACCCAACCAGGCTGCTTACCAACAATGCGGATAACAGCGTCGCTTGCACGAAACCCGTGCACCGTCTCATACTCATACTCATAACCTCATAGTAAAGATTAAAAAAATCTTGGTCATTCAGGGAATTAGACTTGTAGCCTTGCTCTCTTGATGCTCGCCATCATAGAGCATCAACAATCTTAATCAAGACACACTGCGTCATAGAGTGCGTCATTTGGGCAATTCTCCACGATTTAACTTTGCCCTGTTTTTCCTTGAACAATCCTCGACATACCTCCACCCCAGACAGGGTTCGCCCATGAAGCACGCTTGCATAACTGATGACACCAATGTTAAGGATGTTAATCGCATGGATGAACATTTCTATCCAACCATTCAACTCACAAAACACGCTGATGATCACATACCCACGCATAAGCACTTGTTCGGTCTGTGAATCACACTACTATCAAGCTTTATGAGGAGTTATCACACATGGCCAATGCAGATATCTGTACAATTGGTGCAGGCGTCTCTATCAACGGACGCGTCACCGGAAGCACTGAGGTCAATGTCTTTGGACGTATCGAGGGCAGCATCATCCTGGAAAACCATCTTCTGGTCGAAGAAGGCGGAGAGGTCGTCGCACAAGTTGAAGCTCAAACCATGACCGTCAAGGGCATGCTCAACGGCGATGTGGTCGCACATGATGTCGTTACTCTCGCTGCGGGCAGCGTTGTCACTGGTAACATCCGTGCACCACGCATCATCATCGAAGAAGGCGCTCGCTTTAAGGGTAACATCGACATGGATGTTTAACCTCTATTTTCCCCACTCTTACCAACTCACATCTTTCAAGGAGCTACCCTACCATGGCTGAAACAATTATCGCTCAAGGAATCACTGTTGACGGCGAAATCTCAGGCAATGAGCCCGTCATCATCGAAGGTAACGTCAAGGGAAAAGTGAACCTCGAAGCTCTCGTGACCGTGGCTGAAGAAGGCCAGGTCGAGGCTGACGTCACCACCACTCAGGTCCAGATCAGCGGTGCCTTCACAGGTAACGTCGTCGCCAGCGAGCGCGTCGAAATCACACCTAGCGGCAAAGTCGTTGGTGATATCAAGTCTCCCCGTATCCTCATCGCAGACGGTGCTGGATTCAAAGGTCACATTGATATGGACGTGGAATAAACCATGGCAAATACCACAACAACAATCGGACCCAATACACACGTCCAGGGCTCAATCGCTGGCGATACACCTCTCCATATTGAGGGCACTGTCCACGGACAGATCTCTCTGGAAGAGGTGCTGACCATCGAAGAGTCTGGCTCTGTGCAGGGCGAGGTACATGTGAACGAGGCTGTGGTCCATGGACATATGGATGGCACGCTCGTGGCGAGGGAGAAGCTCACGCTCTCATCCTCAGCCAGAGTGACAGGTCACATTGAAGCCCCCATCATCCGTATGGACGATGGCGCTGTCTTCACAGGTGAAGTCGAAATGGATATCGACGCACAACCTGTTGTGGCCAAAACACAACAAACACGCTCCTCATTCACCACCCCCACGCGTCAGACCACCACAGCAACAACACGCAAACCAGCCACAACATCAACCCCTGTGGCAAAACCTGCACCCAAGCCTGTGGCTGCGCCTGCCGCTCCTCCTGCCCCTGCGCAAACTCAGAGCGCTCCAGCAAAAGCTACAACCACAACCGTTGTGGTGGAGCAAGAGCCCGAACCCATCGACGAGCCTACCGAGGAAAGTTCAATCGATCCCGAGCTTCTGGCAGAATACGATGAGCAAACCGTCAAGGAACTCCGCGAGGAGCTTCGCCGACGTGACCTCCCCGTCTCTGGCACCAAGCAAGAACTTATTGAACGTCTCGTGGAAAGCTCCGATGCATAGCGCAACGCGACGTTGATTCAATACCAGCTGGGAGAGTGCTCTGTAGAGCACTCTCCCTTCTCTATTTCATTCACCCCATATCCCTCCCCAATCATCATGCAAAGCACCCTGACATTTGAAGCACAAGACGGCACACCCATCTGGTGTGGCACCACAGGACAAGGCCCTTATCTCGTCCTCTGCGACGGGTTCGCATGTGATGGGTTTATCTGGCCTTATATCATTGACCACTTCCACGAACACTACACCATCGTGCGCTGGCACTATCGTGGTCATGGCCGCAGCGGCACCCCCGAAGATTTCGACAACCTCGACATGAAACATGTCTGTCAAGATCTCCTCGACGTGCTCGATCATCTCAACATCGATCAGGCCATCCTCGCCGGTCACTCCATGGGCTCTCAGGTCATCCTACAATCCTACGAGTACTTCCCTGAACGCATCCGTGCGCTACTCCCCATCTGTGGAACCTACATGCGCCCTCTTGATACGTTCAACGACTCGGACATTCTCGCAAAACTCCTCCCCTATCTTGAAAAAGCCGCAAAAGCCGCCCCAAACGTGCTACAGGGCATCTGGAAGACTTTTGTCAACACCAAGCTCTCCTACATTGGTGCGCATCTCACCGAGCTTAACAGCAGCCTTGTCAACGGCGAAGACTTCCGACCTTACCTTGAACACACGGCGGCCATGGATGTACACGTCTACCTCGGCATGCTCCACCATCTTGCAGAACACTCCGCGGAACACATCCTCCCCACCATTGATGTCCCTACACTGATCATCGCCAGCGAGTTTGACAGCTTCACGCCACTCCATCGCTCGGAGCTGATGAATCAATCCATCCCTGAGAGCGAGATGGTCGTTCTCCCAGGAGCCAGTCATGCTGGCCCCATTGAACTTCCAGATACGGTCATTGGTGCCATGGAAAAATTCTTCCACAAACACAACCTCGACAAGTCACCTGGCAAGTAACGCCTCGGCTCCCTGTTTGCCTGCAAACACAAGCTCCACCACGCGCTGCATGTTAAGCTCCACCACAGCATCCGAGATCTTGTCCACGTGAAGCTCAAGCAACGCTCTGTTGCTCCACATGATCTGACCACTTGAAGGGTCCACAATCACGCCATACAGGTGGCTCACCACACAGGGGTTTCCCGCCTCAACCTTGATGCCTTTCAAGAGGTCCACAGTCGCATAGGTCACCTGCTCATCCGCAAATACACGACACTCAAGCGTGCTCTGATAAACCACCTCACCAAAGAGCAACACTCCCTCAGGGAGCGCGCCGCTCTCACGTAATGTCTTCAACGTGACCAGCTCCGCTGCGCTACGATCAAGGCTTGCTCTGAAGTAATTCTCCAGCGCATTGCGAAACACCCAACCATCCTCATAGCTCTGCCACGCCCCTTTCTCCACAAGGTGCTGACTGAACTCACGCGGTCCCATCACATCAAACCCAAGACCCGTGAGGAACTCCGAGGTGTACTGCTCATAACGCTCATACACCTCCTCGCGATCCGCTTCTGAAGCACCAAACAACGAGCTTGAGTAGAATGGCGTCATCACAACCTTGCTGACCTTCTCACCCTTGAACTCGGGCCGAATACCGCGATCTGGCACCTGCTGACGACACGCCGACACGATCACCACCAACGCCAAGACTATCCACATTCCACAATGATTCGCTCTCAAACCGCAAAACCCTCCAGCTCGTTCCCTGTAACTTGCCACAACCTCTTCATGAGGACTTCTTCTCACTAAGCGTTGCAACATACCTCATTCCTTGGTACACAAGACACTTAATTTTGTGTGCCAACAAGTCAACCTATGTTTTTGTTTGTTGACCTGCCCTCAACCCATATCACTTGTTGGACCTCACTTCTACCTGGCCCTACACATTTGCATAACTCTTTTGAATAAGGGAGAAGAAAACGTGATCATCTGCTCTCACTGCGGTCGTGAAAACGAAGACAACTACAAGTTCTGCCTCGGATGCGGCTCACCACTCTCTCGCCCGGAACCACCCAAGCCTGTCGTTGAAGCAGAGCCTGAGCCTCCCAAACCCCTCAGCTGTTCCACATGTGGCGCAACCATCCCCGATGGGTTCAAGTTCTGTGGTGCCTGTGGCACACCAGTAACCTCCACTGCTCCTACACCAGCACCAGCCTCACAGCCTCGCCCTGTAGAGTCAGCACCTTTACGTGTCACACAACCAAGACAGGAAAACGTCAATGTGACAAATCCATCTGGTGCCCCAATCATGCCATCAGGCGCTGGGCTCGACTCCGCACCAAGCACAGGAAGCACTGTCGCACGACTCGTGGTGATCCGTCCCGACGGCTCCGAAGGCGCAACCATTCCTCTGCGTGAAGGCGAAGTCATCGTAGGACGTAACTCCGAACACACCGTCCTCGCAAACGATCCTTTCCTTGATCCCAACCACGCACGCATCATCTGCCAGAATGGACAGTTCTCCATTGAAGACATGTCCAGCCTCAACGGTGTGTTCTTCCGTCTCAAGAGCGAATATGACCTCGAGAGCGGCGACTACATCCGCCTTGGTCAGGAGCTCCTCCAGTTCCACAGAATGTCTGATGTGCCTGCTATTCAATCCGAAAACTCCGAGCCTGACACCCTTCGTGGCGGCAGCCCCGATGTCGGCTACTGGGGACGACTCTCACTCATCAGCGGTCCTAACCTTGTGAGCCGCTCCTTCGCCTTCAGCGATGATGAGGTCAACATTGGTCGTGAAATCGGTGATATCGTCTTCCGCGATGATGGATTTGTCTCTGGACGCCACGCTCGCTTGACCAAGGTCGATAACCGTATCGTCCTCAAGGATCTCGGCAGCTCCAACGGCACCTACATCCGTATCAAGAAGACCATCCCACTTAGCGATGGAGACCTCATCCTTATGGGTCAGCAGCTCTTCCGTCTTGTAGGTTAATACACCACAACACACACTTGAGCATAGAACAGGAGAGGGGCCGCCCCTCTCCTGTTCTATGCTCCTCGCAGTTACACTGCAATACGCCCCAGAGGTTGCACTTTCAACGCAGGATCAACCTCCTGATAGGCCAACACCACCACATCAGGAATCTCCAACATCGCCAACTTGCGAATGTAGCGACGCGCCCTCTGATCGGTGAGTAAGACAGGCGCTCTACCAGCCCTGACATCTGCCTCGACCTCACTGGTAATCGCCCCCAAAATCTCCTGTGTAAGCTCTGGTGACAGCGCAAGATACGTCCCCGAGTCTGCGATCCTCACCGAGGTCGCGACCATGTCTTCAATCTCTCGATCAACAAGGTACACCACAAGACTTCCCTCGGAGTCCGCATACTTATGCGTAATATAGCGCCTCAACCCTGCGCGGACCTCTTCCACCAGGACCACGGGGTCCTTGATCTTTGGCGCATGCTCGGCCAACACCTGCAAGATCTTGGGCAACTGCCTCAATGAGATCCCCTCTTCAGATAGACGCCTCAAGATATCGGTTAACGCCTGCAATCCAAGATGACGAGGCACAACCTCCTGCACAATCGCAGGATATGGACCTTCAAGCTGCTCCAGCATCAACTGCACATCCTGAATGCCAACAAATTCACTTGCATGCTCACGCAAAGTCGCAGTCATCGACAACAAGATATAAGACGCCACATCCCAGGTCATATACTTTGCCTGACTCAACAACTCCTCGTGCTCCTGCGCCACCCATGACATCACCTGATTACTCACAGGATGCCTTGTCGCATCACCTTCGACCTGAAAGACCTTGAGCTCGTCGGGAGCTTCATTCACCAGGATCTTGCCTCCAGGCACATGCCCTGTCATCACAGGAACCTCATCAATGCTCACGCAGAAATCACGATCCCCACACTGCCTTGAATCCATCCTCACACGCAGGCCAGGCACCTTGATGCCCAGCTCATGAAAGATCCCCTCTCTCATGGTCGGAATCATCTCCTGTAACCAGTCCCCTCGACCATTTGCCAGTGCAGCACTTAAACCCACACCAATATCAAGCGTAAGCGGCGTCACCGCAGGAATCATTGCACGTGCCTGACGTGCCCCCTCCTTGGCCTGCTCTTGCACAGCATCAACCTCGGCCTCCTCCTCTGCGCTCAAATCAGATACGCCCATCCCCTTGAACAGCCCATACGCCACAATCCCAACCAACGAACCCATCAGGAAAAATGGAATGGTAGGCAGTCCAGGGATCATGCCCAGCAAAAACAGCAAGGTGCTGGTGATTGCAAGTGCTTTGGGCTGAGAGATAAGCTGACCAAAGACATCTGCACCAAGGTGAGGCGCATCATCTCCTTCTGCGGAGACTCGCGTCACAATAATACCTGCCGTGGTCGCAATCAGTAGCGCAGGGATCTGACTCACAAGGCCATCACCAATCGTCAACAACGTATAGGTTTGCGCCGCATCTGGAGCGGGCATACCTTTCTGCGCCACACCAATAATGATCCCGGCAATAATATTGATCGCGGTCATGATAATACCAGCAATGGCATCACCCTTAACAAACTTCATCGCGCCATCCATCGCACCATAAAGCTTGCTCTCCATCTGAACCAACGCCCTTCTGCGACGAGCCTCATCAAGATCAAACGCCCCCGCACGCAGGTCAGCATCGATGCTCATTTGCTTTCCAGGCATCGCATCCAATGTAAATCGCGCGCCAACCTCGGAGACGCGCTCGGCACCCTTGGCGACCACAAGAAACTGAACAAGGGTGAGGATCAAGAAGATCACAGCACCCACAACATAGTTCCCCTGCACCACAAAGTTACCGAACGAAGCGATCACATCCCCCGCATCAGCCTGCAACAAGATCAAACGCGTCGAAGACACATTGAGCGCCAACCTGAACAACGTCGTAATCAACAGGATCGAAGGAAACGCCGAAATCTTTAGCGCATTCGGGATGTACAAACTCACCATCAATAACATCACCGAAATCGAGATGTTTAGCGTTAATAGCATGTCCAATAAAAAGGTTGGCAACGGGATAATCATCATTCCGATGATCCCCACCACCAGTGAAGCAAGACCAATATCACTATAACGAGTCAGAAAGGACTGCATCCCTCCATCAAGCAGCTTTCGCATTATCCACGCCTCCAACGTCAACATCGTATGTTTTGAGCAACACCTTCTTATGCAGTCTCGCCCAAAGAATCAAGAACCCAATACTCCAATCCCCCTTTCACCACAGGTTCTCGACCTCCCATTCTTAAATGTTGCGCCCAGCAAAAAGAAAAAACAAAAAGGCCAAACTCCCAAGAGGGAGTTTGGCCTTTTCTTAGCCGACTAATTCAGCTCAATGCAGGATTACTGCTGAGGAATACACAGTCCAGCTTCACCATCAGCGGCTTCAACGAAACCCTGTGCAGTTGCAGCTGCACAAATAAATCCATCTGTACAAGGAGGGTTCGCAGTGGAGCCAACACAGTCCGAAATACACAGACCTTCAGTAGAAGTCATACCAGTGTTAGGATCGAGACAGGTTGCACCTGTAGGGCAAGCGTTGGAAGCACTACATGATGCCAACGTCACACACACACCAGCATCGCCAAAGTTGCCTGTAGCAGTATCAACACAGAAAGTACTTGAATCAGCACATGGAGTGTTTGCATCGCAGCTCTCTGCAATAAAGCAAGAACCAGGTGTGTTAACAGCGACACCACCATTAGTCAGATCCATACAAGCATAGCCGTCACCACGACAATCACTTGTATTCATACAGTCATCAAGACACAAGCTCTGAGTATCACTCAAAGCAGCACAAGAGCTACCTGCTACACACAATGCTTCATCAGCAGTACAGTCTACAGTACAGTAACCACCTGGGAACCCGTTTCCTGCCTCGGAGATACAGAAACCATTCTCACCACCAGCACAATCACCAGTGCTTGCACAAGCATCGCCAGGAGCACCAGAACCGTTTGCAACTTCTTGCTCTGGCATACACTCATTAACACCATCGCTGTTCAGGTCCTGACAAGTCAAACCACTGCCACAGTCAGCATCGGAAGCACAGTCCTGAAGACAGACAGGAATATTGAAGAGGTTCTCAGTACAGTGAGCGCCATCAATACAATCACCAGCAAAATCACACTGTGAAATGCAGTAACCAACCTCAGGGAAATCAATACCAGAGCTTGGATCCAAACACTGACCATTCAAACCAAGGCATTCTTTTCCACCCATGCCATTTGCATCAGCCGCACAGGCAGCACCGGGAGCTTCGCCCTCAGTATTTGTAGGCCAACACTCACCAAAACCGTCATCATCAAGGTTCGCACATGCGTAACCGTCACGACAATCAGCGGCAGATGAGCAACCATCCAAACAAAGGTCAAAGTTATTAGTGCCGTCACCAAAGCCAGTCACGCACTGTGTACCATCAGGGCAGACACTTGGAGCCCCCGTACATTCGCCAATGCAGTAACCACCAGGGAATCCATTATCCTCACCAAGACAGGCACCATCTTCGCCACACTCGGCTGCTGCCCCAACGTCGTCAGGAGTACATGTTGAACCAACAGTACCGTAATCAGGAGGCGCAGGGAAACATGCCTGCGCACCATTGACATCTTGACAGGTGTAACCCTCACGACAGTTTGCATCACTATCACATGAAGCAAGACAAAGCCCGCCGGTATCATCAATAAGACAAACGCCAGTTGAGCCACACTGTGCGTCACTTGTACAGGAAGATGTACAGTAACCTGCTGGGAAGCCCTGATCTGCTTCAGTGATACATGCAGCCTCTGTTCCCATACATGCAGACGCGTCTGCACATGCAGTACCTGGGTTTGCATCAACAACGCTATTCATGTCGGGCATGTCTTCATCAACGATAACGTCCATGTCATCGCCCATGTCCTCTTCAACGACAGGGGTCATGTCATCGCCCATGTCACCGTCAACGACAACATCCATGTCATCATCAGGATTTGTACCGCCGTCGGCAATACAAAGGCTGGAGGTACAGGACTCGCCGTCTCCACAGTCATCATCGGAGCCACATGAGGTGTAGCACTGAGCTTCCGCATCACCAACCTGAGCTTTAACCTGACCCTCTTCACACTCGGAGGTGGTTTCGTTGTTGTCGCTACAAGCTGAGATGGTTGCGCTGGTCAAAAGCAACGCGAGCGCCGCTGTAATCTTCTTGAATGTCATTCTTTACTCTCCTTGAATTTCTCTTGTCGTCTGCTCGTCTCTTCCTCTGCAACAGGTGTTCTGACCAACAGCACTACTCTTTTCTATTGACTCACCAAACTGCAACGCACCTGAAAATAGAGAATATAACTCAAGGTTGTTGTGTTACAGATTCGTCACATAATTTACGCATGCATAACGTTCCTCTTGAATGGTGTAGATCATCTAGACCACCTTCGTTACGCATAGCCCGCAAGACTCTACTGATAAACAACTTGATGTCAAGCAAGTGTTGTAAGATGGCTATATATGCGGTTATTTTCGCGTTTCACCCGAAACATAACGCACATTTATTCACGCACAAACATCATGCCCAAAACCAAAACGAAAACAGCCTCTTATAACACGAGGCCAGAGATGGGGCCGCGTTTGTAAACAAACGCGGCCCCATCTCTGGCCTCGTGTCTCATCAAATAGATGATCTGTTACATCATTGGAAAATCTGGCCCCTGTCGATGAATATAATGAGGGTCTTGTGTCCAGGCCGCAGAACGCGACCCTGTCGAGGTAAACAACACAAATGCGCTCTCCAAACACCTGCGCATAAACGATACCACAGAATTTGCCCGACGTTCAGCAGTTCGCTCAATGGCACGATGCCATTCGGTCGTCATTTCATCTTCGTTGGCATCAAGCGCAGCCCACTCATCATCAGTCATGGCCATGGCACCCTGTAATGCCAGCTCCAGTCCTCGAATCATGTCAGGTGCAGATTCAAACCTGCCATCAGGCTGCTTTTGCAATGTCTTTAAAATTACCGACTCAAACGCAGGTGTTAAACCAGGGTTGAAGTCTCTTGGGCGAGGAGGTTGCTCTCCTACATGTGCCTGCATAAGCTCACGTACAGGCATTCCCTGAAATGGGCGACGGCCACATGCAGCCTCATACAACATCACACCAATGCTATAAATATCGCTCGCCGGGCAAATCTGCTCGGGGTTTGCAACTTCTTCAGGAGAGATGTACGCAGCTGTACCAAGAATCTTATTCTTTTCATCATCACTCATTGGTACGGCCATGTGGCGAGCCACACCAAAGTCGATGATCTTCGCAACGTAACGCCCTTCTGCATGTGTAATCAAAACATTTGCAGGCTTCAAATCACGGTGCACAATACCTGCACGGTGAGCATGGCTAAGCCCCCTTAAAATGTCCACAAATACGCAGGCAAGCTCAACTTCTTCGAGCATTCCGCCATGGCTCTCCTGCCACTCGGACAGGGTTTCACCATCAATAAACTCCATTACAAACGCAAGGAGGTCATCGCGCTCAATGATCTCATGGAACTTGACCACATTGGGGTGCGCCAAGCGCATCATGGTCTCTGCTTCACGCAAGAAGCGACGTCTCTTCACTTCATCTTTGAGCAAATGAGGGTGCAACACCTTGATCGCAACAGGCTCAAATGATGTCAGATTACGAGCACGATACACATAGCTCGTCGCACCCTTCCCTGCAAAACCGTTGATAATATAACGCCCTTCAAGGCGATCCCCATACTGATACGTGGGTTGAATTCTACGTCTTTGAGGCTGACGACGAACTGTGCTTTGAGGCATGACTCGCTCTTCCTTGAGGTTCAAAATTGCAGTGGTCTGGGCACATCCGTGTGCCGCTCATCGCATTCTTACTCAGAACCATACGTTGTCAAAAAAATTGGCAATGCTACAGTTTAATTACAGTCGAATATCACATCTGACAAGCCATCCTCACCAAACGCACCGTTACCTCTACCCCCAACACCAGGAGAACCCGTCTGAACACTCGTTGAAGTATCCTTCATCATTTGTGCATCAACACAATAGACCCCAAATGAGCTACCACCAG
The DNA here is from genome assembly GCA_950059285.1 of uncultured Pseudomonadota bacterium. Lineage (GTDB taxonomy): Bacteria > Myxococcota_A > Bradymonadia > Bradymonadales > Bradymonadaceae > CATLTV01. The sequence goes on from CATLTV010000160.1 coordinate 14,543, forward strand.
CACCAGAGCCACCTATACCGCCCCTCTGACCTTTACCACCATCACCACCATCGCCAGAGTATACACCATCAATGGTTTGACAGTCTTGTGAGTCTCTTCCCTGGCAAAACTTGTCCGTCCCAGAACCGCCCGCTCCACCTTCTCCACCATCACCACCCAAGCCACCTTGCCCTCCAGTTCCTCCTCGTGATGAAGTGATAACGCTGGCATCAATACTTAGCGCTGAGTTCACAAGAAACATGCCAAGGCTAGAACCTCCAGCAAAGCCTCCCTCTCCACCATTACCTCCACACCCACCTCCGCCTCCATCTGCCCCTCTTGGGCCAAATGCACCAAAGGTATGCTTCGTACAGCCACCTGCAAGACCACACTCTTCAATCAATAAGCTCAGAGCACTTTGCTGTGCAGCACTCGCTCCGCCGCCTCCTGCTTCTCCATGCTCTCCATGTTCTCCATGCTGACCATTAGAGTCGCTACCATATGCAAAGAAGTTATTTTGCACATCAATGTTCACCTCACCTCCCTCTCCATTTCCAGCTGGATCACTCAACGAGCGACCATTGCCCCCATGAACTATTCCACCTGCACTCAATGGTCTACCTCCCCTAAATCCGCTCCCTGCCGTGGCTGGAGCCAGTACACTGGAGTCGTTCAACTGAGCACCTCCAACCCCTCCCCTTCTCG
>CATLTV010000161.1 GCA_950059285.1 uncultured Pseudomonadota bacterium
CTTCCTTGGTCTTCTCAGTGTCTGCATCGTAGCCCACACCAATGACCACATCCACACGACGAAACTCGTTGTGCGAGAGGTTCACAATGGTCGAACCAAAGATCTGACCGTTGGGGATGATGACGTGTTTATTATCAAAGGTGTTCAGCGTGGTGGTGAACAGCGAAATCTCTTCGATACCACCTGTGTGACCAGCCACGGTCACAGTCTGACCAACAGTAAATGGACGGAAGGTCAACAACATCACACCAGCAGCAATGTTTGAGAGACTTCCCTGGAAAGCCAAACCAATCGCAAGAGACGCACCTGTCAACACACCAGCAATACTTGTGGTATCAATGCCAAAGATGCCAAGACAGGCGACCACGCCAATAAGAAGCACGAACCAGCGCACCAGTGAACCGAAAAACTTGGTCAAGGTGCTGTCAAACTTCACACGCGTCAGACCTTTCATTGCTGCTTTTTTGGCCCAGCCAGACACAATCAAGGTCGCCACAAGCAGCACAATTGCGCCCACAATACTTGTTCCGTACTTGATGACCAGCTCGGTCACAGCACCAAGGCTCTCGGCGTTCAAATTCTCTTTAATCCAATCAATCATATAAAAAGACTCCGTGTTTATGCAAAACAATCAAGCACTTAAGAAATAAACTACTTGATGCTCTGCACGTAAATTCATGTCAAGCAACCACATCGTTTCAGTCGGTGCACAGAAACATGTGGAAGCCTATAAGCTTGCGTATGTAAAATGCACCTGACGAAGACGCACTTAACACACTTCACGTAGTCTGAGAAACATCTCAAATTGAAAAGGTCACATTTTTATAATGGGGATGGCATGTTTTTATGACTGACGTTGCTCATCAGCAACATCAGCAGCAAATACAAACTCTTGCACTCTTGTATCTTCGCTATGAAGCAAGGACTGAGGAGGACCTTCCGCGATGATATGCCCTTGATAAAGCATCGCAACATGGTCTCCAATCCTGAAGGTTGATGCCATATCGTGGCTGATGATCACGCTCGTCAACTGGAACGCCTCATGAGCCTCAAGAATCATCTTCTCCACATAGTCGCACATGATGGGGTCCTGACCTGTGGTGGGCTCATCATAAATCATCATACGTGGGCGAGTGATGAGTGCGCGCGCAAGAGACACACGCTTTTGCTGACCATTTGAGACATCTGTAGGAGAGCGCCTGGCAATCTCTGTCAGCTTGAGCTTCTCAAGCACTTCAGCCGCCCTCTCCTTCGCCTCACTGTAAGACACACTCTCGCGACGCTCCAACAACGGGAACATCACATTGTCTTCAATACTCATGGAGTCAAACAGAGCCGCGTGTTGAAACAACATCCCGATTTGCGTCCTGAGATGCGATAAACCACGCTCATCGAGAGCGAGCACATCTTGCCCCAACACATTGACACTACCCGAGTTAGGCGTAAACAGGCCCAGAATGTGCTTCATCAACACACTCTTGCCCGAACCCGAACCACCAATAAGCACGGTAATCTTGTCTTTGGGCGCGGTCAGATCGATGCCCTTGAGCACCTCTCGTCCATCAAATGACTTGTGAAGATCGCGTATGATAACTGCCGCGTCCTCTTCCTTGACAGGCTGCACTGCCTTGAATTCCTCATCATCGGAATCATCCGTATCAATCGCGGTCTTATCCGAAGCAAAGATCAGTCTAGCCACACGTTCATCGTCACTTTTCTTAATCTTTTCAGGCACATCGTGGGCAATAATCTTACCCCCATGCAATACAGCAATGGAGTTTGCCAGTCGAAATGTAGAGGCCATATCGTGACTGATAATCACGCTTGTCAGTCCAAAGCGCTCCTTGATTTGCCGAATCAAATCATCCACAAACTCCATCATAATTGGATCAAGCCCTGTGGTGGGCTCATCAAGCAGCATCATCTCGGGGTTTGCGATAATGGAGCGCGCTAGCGCGACACGCTTTTTCATCCCCCCTGAAAGCGATGATGGAAAGAGGTCAAGGGCGTGCTCAAGATCAAGTTCTGTGACAAGCTCACGCGCCAACTTGTGTGCCTCTGGAATCGAAAGCGCCTGGTTTTGCACAAGTGGAAACGCCACGTTCTCGGTCACGGTCATGGAGTCAAACAAGGCGTAGTTCTGGAACAATGTCCCCATACGCTTACGCAGAGAATCCAACTCAACCTCGGAGAGCGCCTTGGGGTCTTGCCCAAACAGTCGAACCTCACCACGGTCGGCAAAGAGCAATCCGTTCATCAACTTGATCAGGACGCTCTTACCCGAGGCAGAAGCCCCCACAATCACAGTAATTTCACCCGTGCGAACCTCCAGGTCCACACCTTTAAGCACATCAATATCACCAAAAGACTTGTATACACCTTTTAACGATATAATGGGGCCATCCTCATCACGCCATCGCGTGACATCGGGGACCAGAAGGTTCTTACGTTCCTGCGCTTCATTTGAGGTTGTTATCTCACTCACCTGCTTTTCACCTTGAAATCCTCCCCCTTGTTGAGGTCAAATAGGGCGCGATGGAGATCATCTGTCCAACTCGCACAACACTGCGCTATCTGAACACGAGGAGACCGTTCATGTCCAGTCTGGATACCCCCACACTCGCCAAACTCAAATCCCTGACCGAAGCAGGCTTTGAACAAGACGTCCTGAATCACCACCATGACCACCTCGTCCTCTTCTGGTCACCCTGGAGCAAGGACTGCATGGCCCTGATGAATGACATGAAGACCTATGTCGAAACGTACGGAGAGGCCTACTCCGAGCTTTATATCGGAAGCTTGAACATTGAAGAAAACCCAATTCTTTCAATTCAATACAATATATGCACACTGCCTGCACTTGTACATTTCAAGGATGGTGCAATCCACACATCGTACGAAGGCTACCTGTCCAAACACGAGATCCTCGAAATATTCGACTCACTCTGGGCCAAGACAGACGACGACTAATATCCTCCTCTCTCTCGTTTATGACTTCACACGCTTGGATGTGTTGAGCAACAACGCCACACCTAACAACACAGTCATCAGGTTACTTCGGCCATAACTCATCAGAGGAAGAGGCAATCCCACCACGGGCAAACTCCCTGTCACCATGCCGATGTTCACCAACACGTGCCAGAAAAAGAAAGCGGCCATCCCCACACCAATATGCCGACCAAAACGGTCCTGCGCATTGGCCGAAATCCTCAACGACCACACAATCAACGCCATGTACAACGACAGCAGCAGGAGCATCCCCAAAAAGCCGTGCTCCTCTGCCCATGTCGCCGCTGCAAAGTCGTTCTCATGCTCGGGCACAAAGCCCTTTTGAATCTGAGTCCCCTCAAGATAGCCCTTACCAATCAAACGCCCTGAACCAAACGCAATAATCGATTGACGCACCTGCCAGGCCTGATCATGCTGACCCTCCTCGGTGTTCAGGAACGTCATCACGCGCCCTTTCTGGTAATCCTCAAGCCCAAACGTCCAGACAAATGGCAACGACAACACAATCGTCGTCGCCAGCCCAATTAAACTGGACAACCTGACCCCCTCAAACAAGACCATGGTCATGAAGATCGCAAGAATCGTCAGCGACGTCCCGAGGTCTGGCTGCTTGAGCACAAAAAACACCCCCAACCCCACCAGCGCAAATAACTTCCAGAGCTCACGCAACGTGTAACCATTCTCCGAGGGCTCACGGTCAAGAAAGTAACGCCCAGTAATCAGGATCACGCCCAGCTTCAACAGCTCGGAGGGCTGCAACAGGAACACGCCAAGATCAATCCAACGCCTTGAACCGTTCAGGATCTTTCCCCACCCCATCACAATCATCAACAGCACAATCACAGCGCCATAGAGTACATAGGCCCACTTTTGATACAGACGACGATCAAAACGACTCAGCGCAAATGCCCCTGTCAACCCCAGCAACATCGCAATGGATTGTGTAATGTGATACGGCTTTCCAACCGCCACAGCCGCGCTGTAAAGGTTGATAATTCCCACACCACCAATCAGAGACACAATCAATAACAGGCCCCAATCCACACCACTAAACAGACGGCCAAGAACTCCCTTGGCGCGACGATGATCATCTTGCCACACCATTATTGACCTCTCTCTGTCATCTGCTCATCCTCACTCACATCATCCATATCTGGTGATGCATCACTCTCATCGTCTGGCGGCAGCACTGCCTTGTCTTTTTCAAGATCCTCGCGACGCTGCTGTTGCTCTCTTAACGCACGATGAGCAGCAAGCTCACTGACCCTGCTCGTCAGAGGACGTGATGTATCTCTTGAGAAGTACTTGTCATAAATCTCCATCGCCACAGGAGCAGCATCCGAACCACCGTGACCACCGTGCTGAAGGAACACCACGATCACAAGCTCGGGGTTATCTGCTGGCGCATACGATGCAAACCACGCGTGGTCACGCAGCCTGAAGTCCTTGTCTCGGTTGGCAATACGCACCTGCCCAATCTTGTGCACCTGCGCAGTACCTGTTTTACCTGCAACCTCAACATCCTTGAGCTTCACAGCATTGGCTGTCCCCTTATCCTCATTGACCACAGCCCATAAGCCGCGACGAATCGCCTCCAGATGCTCTGGAGCCATATCAATGTGCTTGCGACGTCTGGACTCAAACTCAAACAAGGTCTTGCCCTGTCGTGTACGCACCTCGTCAATCAGGCGAGGATAATAAAGGTCGCCACCATTGGCGATGGCGGCGTAGGCAAGCGCAACTTGAAGAGGACTGGTCAAGGTATCGCCCTGACCAATGATCGTGTTCAACGCAAAACCATACTGATACCCATCAGGACCATGCTTGCGGTGCCACTCCTTGGTAGGCACTCGCCCTGCGCTCTCATTGTTAATCCCAATCCCTGTTTGCTCCCCAAAACCAAACTTCCATGCATACTCGGCGACCTTATCAATGCCCATCTGCTCGGCGACCTTGTAGTAATACACATCACAAGAGCCCGCCAACGCCTCCACCACATCGGTGTGACCATGACCTGCATACTTCCAACATCGGAAGCGACGCCCACCAAATCGATAATAACCAGGGCAATAGGCTTCGTCCTCGGGCAACATCAACCCTTCACCCATCGCCGCCAAACTACCCACAATCTTGAACACCGATCCTGGGAAGTAGGAGTTCACCGTCTTGTCCAACATCGGCTTGTAAGGATCGGAATCATTGCGCCTCTTCTCCTGTCGCGAAAGTCGTCCTGTCCAGGAGTTAGGGTTAAAGCTTGGCTTGCTGTACAGGGCGAGCACGCTCCCGTCACGAGGATCAAGGGCAACCACAGCACCAGCGGTGCGATCACGCATCGCCTCATCAATGATCAACATCAACTCTGTATCAAGCGTCAGCACCAGATCTCGACCAGCCACAGGCGACACATGCTGATACTCACCGATCAAAAACCTCGTCTCGGCCTCACCTTGAACCTCGCCCTTGGCATTGACCACCACACGATCCAGTCCAGGAGAACCGCGCAAGATGTCCTCGAAAGAGGCCTCCAGACCCATCCTCCCCACATAATCACCCTGACCATAACCGTAACGTTCTGTTTCAGTCAGCTCATCACCATGAATTTCGCCAAGAAATCCAAGCACATGCGCGCCTACTGAATGCATAGGATAATAACGGTGCGCATTTGCGCGCACCTCCACGCCTGGAACTTGCAAAGAGCTGGCCTCCAGTTCGGCGACCTGCGCACGTGTCACATCCCTTCGCACCACAAGCTCGGCCACCTTGCGGTTTCGTAGCTTGTCAATTTGCGCAATCTCATCCGATGTCAGGTTCAGAATTTCCGTCAAGCGCTCCAGTGACTTTGATGGTGTATTGATGCGCTTGTTAAAGATCGATGGCACAAGATACACATCATACGAGGGGCGATTGTCGGCAAGAATCACCTCGTGACGATCAAATACACGACCTCGAGCAGGCTTGATCTCAATGTCACGGATAATGTTTTCTGTGCTCGCTCGCCAGTATTTCTCCCCCTGCAAAACCTGCAAATACCAGAGCCTGGATGCCAGTAAAAAGAACGCAAAAAACGCAATCGCAATCAGACCAAGATAACGGCGCCTGTAACGATCCCCATTCTTGGAATCGTTCTCAGGACCTCCACCTCCCCCACTGAATGCTGCTGATACCAGAAGAAAATCACTCTTACTCATCGCACTTCTCGCTCCTCATCGTATCACGAGAGCAGTAAACCATCACCGCCGCGTCGACCATATAACATCTGCTCAACACGGTTCAAACCCCACCCCAAAAAGACGCTGGAAAGGAGTGTCATCAACATCGCCCCAGGTGCAGTGTAAAGAATCGCATCCAACACGGGAGAGTCTGGCGCTGTCACTACAAAAAACAACGCTGTGGCAGCATGATACACACCCGCACCCAAGCTCGCCAACAAAACCTTGCCCAGGTTCCATGGACGCCCAAACCTTGATGCCACGGCGCGTAAACTCCAGAACATCACCACAACACCAAAGGCGTGCAACCCACCTGGACCACCAGAAAACCAGTCCATCGGTAAGAGCCATCCCAACAGAATCCACAAGGAAGAGTGCCAGTCACGTCGCAAGCCCACATAAGCAGTCAGCGCCAATGACCACTCAAACCCAATGGACTCCACGCCAAACATGTGCCCAATACTCCCCTCCAACACAATACAGATCAGCCCCACAATAAATACGGCCCACGATGACAACATGCTAACGCCCCCTCAACTGCTTTGCGCTCTGGCCACTCACACGTGCTCTCCTCATCAGGGCTGTTGCTCTGCATCATCTTCTTCTTCAAGCGCAGCAGCATCCTCTTCCTGCTCAATGGTCATCATACGCTCCTTGGTGGCGGTCAGCACAAAGACCTCGGACACACGAGAAAGATCCACCGCAGGTGCCACTGTCACCTTCTGGAACAATCCTCGCTCATCAGGCTGTACACTCAACACCTCTCCCACAATAAGTTCGGGTGGAAACCCTCCCCCCATGCCGCTGGTGACCATCACATCACCTTCACGCACCTGGTCCTTCTCTGAAAGATAGGAAACCTTGGCCTCGTAATCACGCTCGTGACCAAGGCCTGACACAATACCATGCGCTCTGTTTCTCTGGCTGATGACATCAATTTGACTGCGCGGATCAGACAGCAACAGCACCTGAGCATGACCATCAAGCACCTCATGGACCTGACCGACCACACCACCAGCCACCAACACAGGTTGGCGAACCTTTAACTTCACCCCTTCAGGAGCCTTGATTTCGATGGATATGACGCGGAAAAATGGCGATGTGTCCTGAGAGATCACACGCGCAGGTACCAGCGTATACTCGGGGTGAGATTGCTTGAACCCCACCATCTTGCGCAGACGCTCATTCTCCTGCAACACCCCAATAAGTCTTGCTTTTTCCTCTCGCAGGATCGCATTCTCGGCGCGTAATCTGGCAAGTTCTTTCTCGGTATCATCGTCATCGAAGATCGAAAACACCTCGCCGACGCTCTCGGTCAACCCCACCTGCCCCAGTGATAAAAAGGACCAGCTCCAGCGTGTTGGGCGAATACGTCGCTCCTTGCCCACGCTCGCGCCCGCACTTGTCGCCAACAAGATCAACGGCACAAGACACAGGACAAGCGCCAACGCCTTGCCCTGATGTTTGAGTAAAAATTCCTTCATGCCACCGCGCTCTTTGTCCTACTTCACTAGTACGAGGAATACTCGGCCACATCCCTCAGCAACTCAAGCTCATCAAGAACCTTGCCGCTACCAAGCACCACGGCGCTCATTGGATCATCTGAAATCAAGACAGGAAGACCTGTCTCTTCACGAAGCAAGATGTCGAGGTTCTTCAACAAAGCTCCTCCTCCTGCCAGCACAATTCCCTTGTCCACAATGTCTGCCGAAAGTTCAGGGGGTGTACGCTCAAGCGCAATCCTGACAGCCTCCACAATCGCGTTAATTGGCTCCTGCAAGGCGTCCCTGATTTCGTCCGAGTTGACTTCAAGTGTCTTGGGCAAGCCTGCCACAAGATCGCGTCCCTTGACCTCCATGGTCAACACTTCTTCAGTCGGATATGCCGTACCAATGGTGCACTTGATCATCTCTGCGGTACGCTCACCAATCAGCAAGTTGTACTTACGCTTCATGTGCTGGATGATCGCTTCATCCATCTTATCACCGCCCACCCTGACCGACTGGGAGTACACAATACCCGAGAGGCTGATCACAGCAACCTCGGTCGTACCACCTCCCACATCCACGATCATGTTGCCGCTCGGCTCCGCAATGGGAAGCCCTGCACCAATCGCAGCGGCCATGGGCTCTTCAATCAAAAAGACCTTGCCAGCACCTGCATGGAGCGCGCTCTCTCGTACGGCGCGCTTCTCAACCTCTGTAATGCCAAACGGCACGCAGATAATAACGCGCGGCGAGATCATTCTGCTTCGTCCATGCGCACGCTTGATGAAGTAGCGCAACATCGCCTCGGTGATTTGGAAGTCTGCGATCACACCGTCTTTCATTGGACGGATCGCCACAATAGAACCAGGTGTGCGTCCCAACATCTCCTTGGCCTTTCGCCCCACCGCCTTGACGCGCTTGCCCCCACGAGCATCTTTTTGCACCGCCACCACGCTGGGTTCGCTACACACAATGCCCTTTCCCCGCGCATACACAAGGGTGTTTGCTGTCCCAAGATCAATCGCCAGATCATTGGAAAATAAGCCAAAGAGTTTATTTAACATGCTTTTCTACCTGCAACGCACTTCCCATCCATCACCACAGCCCACGCCAACCTCTTGAGAGTGAAAACACAGGCTTCACCCGTCTAGTTAATCGCTGCCGCGCTTCAAGTCAAACGAATGTGACATGATTTTTGAGAACGCCCTCATTTGAGGCTCATCACCCCCCTTTCCAACCTTAAACCAATTTCATGCATGCACATCATCACACCACAAAATCCTCACCCTCATTTTAAACTATTTGAACAGTCTAAAATAAGACAATACTCTATCTCATCAACGCTGTCCTCCCCTCATTGACTCCGGAACAGCATCATGACAACCGCAAAAGGCACACACCATCGACAGGCCATCCTTACATTCCTGAAGCGTGAATCCTCCGCCTCCGTTGAACAAATCATGAACATCCTCAACCTCTCCAAAACGGCCACGCGCGCGCACCTGTCCTACCTTGAGGACACAGGAGCTATCACGCGCAGCCAGGGTGACAGCAACGGAAGGGGTCGCCCTCCGATCCTCTTCTCACTTACAGAAAAAGGACTCATTCACTTCCCCACACAAGATCATGAAATCCTCCAAGAACTACTCTCATTCCTACAGACACAAAACCAACACCATCTCATTAAAGACTTCTTCACATCTTTATGGAACGAGCGTCGTAAACTTTTCGAGACAATAATCCAATCCAAGTCCCTCTCGCTCACATCTCTCAAGGACAGACTCACAGCACTACACACACTCCTTGAACATACGAACTTTCAACCCGCCATAAAACATGATGGCGACACCATCACCATTCGCGAGTGCAATTGCCCCTTTCCTGCTGCCGCTCAAACCACACGCATTCCCTGCCAACTTGAGGCCTTATTTCTCCAGGAAGCCACAGGCTGCACACTCATAGACTCACACTTTGCAACACAACGCACTGAGCACTGCACATTCACATTCACCACACAGACTGAGCAGGAAAATTAACCGCTGTAATATCTCCCCCAAACTTTCCACATCACAACATCAAGGAACACAACCCATGACACCTGAAACAATTGCCATCGTAAAAAGCTGCGTCCCCATCCTTCAAGAACACGGTGAAGCCCTCACACGCCTCTTTTATCAACGCATGTTCACACACAACCCTGAGGTCAAACCCTTCTTTAACCCCATCCATCAACAGGAAGGTACTCAACAACGTGCTCTTGCCACCGCAGTGCTCGCTTACGCACAACACATCGATAACCCCGCAGCCCTCTCAAGCGCCATCTCGCTGATTGCCAACAAACACGCATCACTCATGGTCAAACCTGAACACTATCCCATTGTGGGACAAAACCTCCTCGCAGCACTTGAAGAACTCCTTGGCGATGCAGCCACACCCGAGATTCTTGATGCATGGGGCGAAGCCTATGGATTCCTCGCAGAGGTCTTCATTAACGCTGAAAAAGAACTCTATGAACAACAAGAATGGAATGGGTTCAAGGACTTCACCATTACCAAAATCACCCAGGAATCTAGCGAGGTTAAATCACTCCACCTCAAACCTGTGGACCCAATAACATTCACACACATACCAGGTCAATACATCACAGTGCGCGTGCCTCACCCCAATACAGGTACAACCATGCGCAACTACTCCATCTCCAGCATTCCTGGCGACACACTTCGCATCAGCGTCAAACAGGAATCAGGCGATCCTGACGGTTGGGTCTCACACCAACTTCACACCCTTACTCAGGGCGACACACTTGAAGTCGGTCCTCCCTGTGGTGACTTTACCTTTACTCCCAACCAACACGATTCCCACCCACTTGTCTTTGTCGCAGGCGGCATCGGCATCACTCCCCTCATCTCCATGATTCACGCCGCTGCAAAAGTACAGCCCTCTCGCCCTATACATATTGTACACGCCGTACGTTCCAACGAGGCACGTGCATTTGCTGCCGATCTACAACAGCTCACAAAAAACAACAAAAACACAACACTCCATGTTTTTGTAGAGAACACATCCAAAGCAGACACACGAGGAGAGAATTATCACACTCAAGGCCGCCCCTCAAAAGAAGCACTCGCAAAGTTGGTCCCTGACAACGCCGAAGTCTACTTCTGTGGCCCTCCCGAATTTATGCATGTCACAACATCCGCGCTTGATATCGCCAAAATCCCTGCAAAACGCCGCCACCACGAATTCTTTGGCCCTGCACAGGGCATCTCCTGAAACATGACACAAGAAAGAGCACGAGAGGGGGGCATTGATTGCTCAGGCAATCAATGCCCCCCTCTCGTGCTCTTTCTTATTCAATCCATATGCGGGAATCGTATCCCACAATTGACGAATCCCCCTGCTCTCTGCTATGCGAAAGCCTTGCTGTGATGTCATGTCTTTACACGTTGTGCAGACAGACACACACCTGAACGCATCAATCGTGCGCTCAATACACTGAAAACATAGATAAAACCCCTAACTCTATACACTCTGCTGTATGTGGTATTCGGTACAGCCTGTGCACCACAACAGACCTGAAGGGAAGTCGATATTATGCTTGAGAGAATGCGAGAATCCTCGCGCAGTGGCCTTACCATGGTCATCTTTGCTATCATTATCGTGGTCTTTGCCATCTCCTTTGGCGCTCCCATGGACGGCTGCCAACAATCCAGCGGCCCAAGACGCGCCGCAACCGTGGACGGCGATGACCTGATGACCGATGAAATCGATATCATCTACAACCGCTATGGTGGACAGAACAAAAACGCCACGGAAGATGAACTCGCACAGGAAAAAGCCAAGGCACTCAAAGCACTTGTCATCATGCACCTGCTCGCTGATCAGGCCGAAGAAATGGGCCTTCGCGTCGGTGACGATGAACTGAAACGCTACCTCCTTAGCCCCCTGAGAAACGCCGAATTCCAGGCGCTCTACGGTCGTAACGGTAAATTCGATCCTGGCTACTACAAGCGCTACATCGAATACCAGCTCCGCATCAGCCAGCCTCAATATGAAGAGTTCAAGAAAAAGGAACTCCTCGCAAAAAAAATGCTCGAACTTGCTGAAATGCAGGTTGGTGTCATCCCTGGCGAGATCGATGCGCTCCAGAGCCTCCGTGAAACCAAGGTGAACCTTGAATACATCAAGCTCGCACCTGCTACACTCAAAGGCCAGATCTCCATGAGCGATGAAGAGCTCACAGCATTCATCGAAAAAAACCAGGACAAGATCAAAAAGGCATACGAGGCACGTAAGGCCGAATACACCACGCCTGAACAAATTCGCGTGCGTCGTATCTACATCCTCAAGCCCGACGAAACCGCCACACCTGACCAACAAAAGCTCGTCGCTGATACCATCGCAGACGCCAAGAAACGCATCCTTGAAGACAAGGAAGACTTCGGCGCTGTCGCTGATGATGTCGCCACCAAACTCGACCAGAAATTTGCTCAGGGCAAAAAAGGTCTCATGGAATGGAGCGCCATTGGCAACATGGACCAGAACATCGTCAAGGGCCTTGAAGGCGCCAAAGAAGGCGAAATCAAGGAAATCGACACCGAGTTCTCTTACATGATCGTCAAACTCGAAGGCCGCAAGCCCGAGGTCGTCACTCCTCTTGAAGATGTCCAGAAGGATATCGCAAAGTCCATCTACGAAGACTCCGTGGTTCAGGAACTCGCAACCTCCATGGCCAAAGAGATCGAAGCTGAACTTGCTACCACCAAAGACCTCGCAAAGGCTCTGGAAAACCTCAAGAAAAAGGAAGCCGCTACAGAGCAACCTGCTGACGCTCCCTCCGAAGAAGGCGCTGAAGAGCCCGCTGCTGTCGCCACAAAATGGGACAGCCTCAGCGCTCGTGAAACTGGACCCTTCTCTCTTGAAGGACAGGACCTCTCCGCTCTCTTTGGTGGACAGCTTCCTCCTGGCATCGACCTCTCCAGCATGGGCGGTTGGTCCATGATCCCTGGCATCGGTAACAGCAAAGAAGTCGCGCTCGACGCCTTCAAGCTGACCACCGAAAACCCTGTGGGCTCCAAAATCTACACCGTGGAAGGTGCTCCCGTCCTGATTCGCCTCAAGGAACGCATCGATCCTCCCAAGGCTGATGACAACGCCGAAGAAGCTCAGAAACAACAAATCGAGCTCTTCAGCGAACTCCGCAGCAAGCGACTTAGCACCCTCACTGGTGGTACACAGTCCATCTTCCTTGTGCCCTCTGGAAACTACGGCCCCTGGATTGATAACCTCTACAACCAGGCTATCAAATCCAACAAGGTCACCTTCAATGACCGCGTCAAGGTCGCTGAAATTCTTCGCAATGAGTCCACACAGGCTGCCACCACGGCACCTGTCACGACACCAAAAGAAGACACCAAGTAACGCCTTATAATACAAAGTAAAAAAGCAACAGGCGAGCGGGTTAACCCGCTCGCCTGTTGCTTTTTCGCTTTCCTGTCCTACCATCATACTCATCGCGTTTACCTTAACCCACACCACATGACACCTATGCCAACTGCTTCAATCACCGCACAAGACACCATCGATACACTGCTCAATGCCTGGCAGACAGAAGAACAGGAAGCCGCCCAACGCTTCGAGGAACAACGCAACAACCTCCCCCTCTCTGAACGTGTCAAGGCTGGTGTAGCCCTCTCAGGGCTCACTCTTGTCGATATGGAAGGGGCCTCTGGTGGTGCACTCAGAATCAAACTCTCACCTCAACAAGGCCCGATCGACACACACCTGTTCTCTCTGCGCTCGGGTGCGCCTGTCACGCTCTGGATCAATAGCCCCTCCGATCCAAAGACAACCATTGACGCCACACTCGCTTACTTTAAAAAGCATAGCGTCACGCTCTACATCGATCAGGACACACTCCCCTTCTGGCTTGAAAAAGGCCCCGTGCACCTCGATCAAGCCATGCGTGATGTCACCTTTGAACGCGGCCGCAAAGCACTCCATACTCTCAAAGCCGCCACGCGTGACCACGCCCAGCTCAGAGAACGTATTTATGGCGACGCTGGCAAACCTCAAAAAACACCACGAAACGACACACAACAACACACTGAACACATTGACTTTTTTGACACAAACCTGCACAAAGACCAGAAACTTGCCATCGCCCAAACCTTCCCTGAACGCGGCGAACTCCCTGAATTAAGCCTCATTCATGGCCCACCAGGCACAGGCAAGACACGCACGCTTATTGAACTCATTCAACAGGCCACACAGCGCAACGAAACCGTGCTCGCATGCGCCGCAAGCAACCTCGCCACAGACAACCTCGTGGAGCGCCTGCTTGAACACACCTCCCTCAAGGTCGTGCGTATCGGACACCCCGCACGTGTCACCGAATCAGCCACCAAAGCCACGCTCGATTATCTCCTTGAACAACACACGCTATCATCGCTGGCCCGCGACTGGATGAAACAGGCGCATGCCATCCGCAAACGCACCTGGATCAAGGCTGACCGTGGCAACCTCTCGCGGGAAGAACGACGACAAAACCTCGATGAAGCCAAACAGCTCATGTTCGATGCGCGTAAACAACTCAGGCTCGCAGAAAAGGCCATCCTGTCTCAGGCCCAGGTCATCTGTGTCACTGCAACTGGAGCTGAACACCCTGCCCTGAATCAGATTGATTTCCAGCGAGTTATCCTCGACGAGGCAACACAGGCAAGTGATCCCGTTGCCTGGATTGCTCTCCTGCGCGCGTCCCACATCGTGCTCGCAGGAGACCCCGAACAGCTTCCTCCCACCGTACAATCCAAAGATGCCAAGGTGCTGTCCTATACTCTCTTTGAACGCCTCACGGCAAATCAACAGGGCCAACGCACCATGCTCACACAACAACACCGTATGAACACCACACTGATGCAGTTCCCCTCAGAACAAAGCTATCAGGGTGAACTCACAGCACACCCCGATGTTGCACACATCAAACTCGCTGACCTTGGCGTCAAGGATGACCCCCTGCGACTAGGCTCCCTGATCCTTATCGATACCGCAGGCAAGGGATGGGAAGAGGAGCAGGACAAGTCACAAAGTACGTTCAACCCCGAACAGGCACAGCGCACTTGCGCCGAAGCAAGACGTCTTCTCCAGCGTGGCCTTCCCCTTCACGATCTTGGCATCATCACCCCCTACTCTGCACAACGCAGCCTGCTCAAAGAACTCCTTGAGCCCGAGGTTGAAGCAGGCCTTGAAGTCGCCAGTATCGATGGCTTCCA
This sequence comes from uncultured Pseudomonadota bacterium, assembly GCA_950059285.1. Lineage (GTDB taxonomy): Bacteria > Myxococcota_A > Bradymonadia > Bradymonadales > Bradymonadaceae > CATLTV01. The sequence goes on from CATLTV010000161.1 coordinate 14,977, forward strand.
GGGACGAGAAAAACAGGCAATCATCCTCGACCTCGTCAGGAGCAACCTCCAGGGCGAACTGGGATTCCTCCAGGATTTGCGACGTATCAATGTCGCGATCACACGTGCCAAACGCACGCTCATGATCATTGCAGATACAGCAACGCTTGGCTCACATCCCTATTACACGGCTCTGCTTGATTAC